>USAT01000007.1 GCA_900552725.1 uncultured Eubacteriales bacterium
TTGTTGTGGGGGGGGGTGGCCACCCCCCGCCGCTCATTTTGCTGACAATGGAAGAGACGCGTTTCACCAGTCTTAATAGTCCACCTTCATCAGACACAGGCCCTCCGGCGGTGCGGTGGGGCCGGCCTGCTTGCGGTCGCGGCTGTCCAGGATGGTCTGCATCTGCTCCGGCTCCCAGAAGCCCCGCCCTACCTCCAGCAGGGTACCCACCAGAATGCGCACCATGTTCTGCAAAAAGCCGTTGCCGTGGAAGGTGAAGGTGATGCGGTCCTTCCGCTGCTGGATGTCGATGGTGTCCACCGTCCGCACGGTGGACTTTTTCATGCGGGGATTGCCGCAGAAGGCGGCGAAATCATGCTCGCCCGTCACATAGGCGGCGGCCTGCCGCATCCGCTCCACATCGGGGACGTAGGGCAGCATAGTCACATACTTCCGGTCGAAGATGGGCTTGACCTCCCCCACGAACACCGTATAGCGATAGGTCTTGCCCAGAGCGTTATACCGGGCGTGGAACCGGGGCGCGCAGGGCTTCACCTCCCGCACGGCGATGGCGTCGGGCAGGTAGCGGTTGCAGTAGTCCCGGATCTCCTCGGGGGATTCCTTTACGTCCAGTTGGGCATTGGCCACCATGGCGCGGGCGTGGACGCCCGCGTCGGTGCGGCCCGCGCCGATGATCTCCACCGGCTGGCCCGCCAGGCGGGACAATACCGCCTCGAGCTTGCCCTGGATGGTCTCCCGGTCCGGCTGGCGCTCCCAGCCGAAAAACCGCGTGCCGTCATAGGCGATGGTAAATTTATAGTTCTGCATATTATTTCAGCTTCTTGATAAAGCAGCGGCGGCGCTTGTGCTGCTCGATGTCGAAATCCTTCCACTGGGACTGCACCTTCTCATTGGTCTCCAGCATGGGGCCGGTCTCGGCCTCCTTGATGCCCAGCTTGAAGCAGCCCAGCATGGCGTGGTACAGGATCATGGCGTTGACGCCCTTCTTCTGGTAATCAGGCCGCACGGCGATCAGCAGCAGGTCGATGGTGTCGTTTTTCCGGAACGCCTTCAGCAGGTCGATCCAGCCGGTGGGAAAATACTTGCCCCGACTCTTTTTCAGCGCCTCGGCAATGGAGGGCGCGGCCACGCCCATGGCCACCATATCCTCGTGCTCATCCATGATGAAGAAGGCCAGATTGGGGTTCACCAGCGGGGCGAACTTGCCGCTGTAGCGCTTGATCTGCTTGTCGGTCAGCTCCACCGTGCCGTACAGCGGCGCGTAGCAGGTGTTCACCAGTTGGAAGAACCGGGGGATCAGGCCGAAGTAGTCCAGCCGGGTTCTGGGCCGGAACACATGGAGATTGCAGCGCTTCTCCACAAACTCGGACAGCTTGCGCCACCGCTCGATGATCTTTTCGTCGGTGGGCACCTGGATGAGATTCTCCACCCAGTCCACGTCCTTCACATAGCCCAGGCGGGTCAGGTGGTCGATGTAGTAGGGATGGTTATAGTAGGTGAAGAAGCAGCTCCGCCGGTCAAAGCCCTCCACCAGCATGCCCTCCCGGTCCAGATCGGTAAAGCCCAAGGGGCCGTGCACCTCGTCGCAGCCCTTCTCCTTGGCCCAGCGCTCCACCGTGGTGAACAGGGCGTTGGCCACCTGCTCGTCGTCGATGAAGTCCACCTGGGTGAAGCGCATGCGGTTGGTGTGCCACTTCTCGTTGGCCTTATGGCTGAGGATAGCGCCGATGCAGCCCACCATCTCGCCGCTGCGCATGGCCAGCCAGCAGCGGGCCTCGCAGTATTCAAAGGCGGGGTTTTTCTTCTTGTCCCAGTCGCTCATGTCGTCGTCAAAGGTGGCGGGCACGAACTGGGGCACGTCTTTATATAGAATGTTGGGATATTCCACAAACTGCCGCAGTTGGCGCTTTGTGGTCACTTCAATAATGGAAACCATATTCGTTCCTCCTTACAGACACAGTTTCAGTGTACCGCAAGATTCCCCAAAAAGCAACACAAAAAGAGTGGAAACGGCGCGGCGTATGTGGTATACTTGTTACTCAGAATATATTATGATATCGTCGGAGGTAGTCATATGGAGCTTTTCTGGTACAACATCAAGGAGATGGACGGCGCGGCCTACGACGCCGCGCTGGCCATGATGGACACGGCCCGCCGCGCCCGGGTGAAGGAGCTGCCCAACGAGGATGACCGCAAGCGCAGCGCCGCCGGTGAGGTGCTGCTGCGCAATGCCGTGGCAGCGCACCTGAACACCACGGCGGAGAGCGCACCCCTCCGCTGGGACGACAACGGCAAGCCCGGTGTGGAGGGCGACCCCTTCTACGTCAGCGTCAGCCACAGCGGCCCCTATGTGGTGGTGGCCGTGGGCGAGAAGGTGCTGGGCGTGGACGTGGAGGTCATCCGCGGCGCGGAGGAGAAGTTCATGCGCCGGGCCTGCTCCGAAGCGGAGATGGCCTATATCCGCTATGGCGACGCCGGGTGCTTCCAGCGGTTCTGGGAGTGCTGGACCGCCAAGGAGGCGCTGTTCAAGCTGACGGGCAAGGGCCCGCTGCTGGCGCTGAGCCGCCTGGCCCTGCCGGAGGGCGTGGCGCTGGATCACATCATGCAAAACGGCTGCGCCGTCACCGTGGCCATGAAGCTGTAAACAGGAGGAGAGCATCATGTATCGGATCGGTATCGACCTGGGCGGCACCAACATCGCCGTGGGCGTGGTGGACGACCGCCACAACATCATTGCCGAAGCCAGCGTCCCCACCGGAGCCTTCCGCCCGGCGGAGGAAATGGTGGCCGACATGTGCCGCGCCGTGGAGATGGCGCTGGACAAGGCGGGGCTCATCGCCGCCGACTGCGCCAGCATCGGCATCGGCTCCCCCGGCACCTGCGACAGCGAGGCGGGCACCGTGCTGCGGGCCTATAATCTGGGCTGGTTCAACGTGCCGGTGTGCCAGATGCTCCACGACCGCTTCGGCATCCCCGTTCACCTCAGCAACGACGCCAACTGCGCCGCCCTGGCGGAGATCGTGGCAGGCGCGGCAGTGGGCCGCCGTGACATGATCCTCATCACCCTGGGCACCGGCGTAGGCGGCGGCATCATCATCGACGGCAAGATCTACGCCGGTATGCGCTCCATGGGCGCCGAGCTGGGCCATACCCTGCTGGTGCTGGAGGGTGAGCACTGTACCTGCGGCCGCGACGGCTGCTGGGAGGCGTATGCCTCCGCCACCGCCCTGATCCGCCAGGGCAAGCGGGCCGGTGCGCAGCATCCCGAGTCCGCCCTCCACGGCCGGGAGGAGCTGACGGCGCTGGACGTGTTCCAGGCCGCCGACGCGGGCGACGCGGCGGCCCAGGCGGTCATCGACCGGTGGTGCGTCTATGTGGCAGCGGGCCTGACCGATCTGGTCAACAGCCTGGCCCCGGAGATGATCCTCATCGGCGGCGGCATCAGCCGCCAGGGTGAGCGCATCCTTGCCCCCATCCGGGCCTATGTGACGGAGCACTGCTTCGGCGGCCGCGAGGGTGCCATCCCCGTCATCGCCGCGGCCCAGTTGGGCAACGAGGCGGGCATCATCGGCGCGGCGGCGCTGTAAAACATGCGATAGACAAAGGCCGGGAAGTACCTTCCCGGCCTTTGCTGTCACACTTTTCTCCGTCATCCGTCCTTAGATACAGAAGGTGGTGAGCAGGCCGTGGATCGGGATGTATTCGAGCAGCTCTATCAGAAATATTACGCCCCGGCGCTGCTGTATGCCCAGTCCCTGTGCCGGGGCCGCCATCTGGCGGAGGACATGGTGCAGGAGGCGTTTTACCGGGCGTGGCTGTCCCTGCCGGATGATGTGGTCAGCTTCCGAAGCTGGCTGTTCCGGGTACTGCGGAACCTGATCATCGACCACCAGCGGCGGCAGAAGCATTTGGCCGATGTGCCGCCGCCGGACACCATAGACGAGACCACGCCGGAGAATCTCCTGCTGAAGCGGGAGGACGCCGCGGCCCTGTACCGGGCCATGGAGGCGCTGGCGGAAAGCGACCGGGAGCTGCTGACCCTGTACTGCTTCGCCCGATTGACCGGAGCCGAGCTGGCGGAGGCCATGGGCGTATCCCCGGCGGTGATTCGCCAGCGGCTGCGCCGGGCCAGAGTGCGGCTGCGGCAGAAAATGGAGGAGGATGGCTATGAATTTTGAAGAAGCCTTTGCCCGCTATCAGGCCCATACCGCCACGGCGGAGGAAACGGCGCTGGTGGAGCGGGAGCTGGAAAAGTTCCGGCTGCTGGAGGACTATCTGGCGGCGCGGGAGCTGCCGGACTTGCCGGAGACGCCCGCCGGGGCCGCGCAGGCGGAGACGAGGGCAGTGAAGCGGCGCATGAACCGCCGCACCGGCTGGACAGTGCTGGCGGCAGTGGCGGCGGTGCTGGCCATTCTGGCGCTGCTGCAATTCGTGATCTCGCCGCTGGTGAACCGCCGGGTGTACTACGTCCCCTGGCGGGAGGAGGCCGACTACGATATCGACACATACAGTGAGTTTGACGCGGGCATGTCGGCCATCACCGCGCTGTATATGCCCCTGGGCAGCTATGGCGGCAGCCTGATCAACCATACAGGCTTCATGACCGACACCGTGGACCTGGGCTTTCTCGACAACACCGGCGCCACCCGCTCCGGCATCGGCAGCCAGGTGACGCTCCGCATGGGGAAGCTGGGCTGGCTCAACGCCAACGACCTGTCCGTGCTGGGGTATGGCTATATGGATTTTCGCTCCTGGCACACACAGGGCGGACACACCAAGGCCGCACTGGAGCAGCTTCCGGACTACTTTTCCGTCACCTCCGCCGTCACCTTTACCCGCGATCTGACCGCCGACGAGCTGGCGGCGCTGATGGAGCGCCACCCGGAGCTGACGTTTCTCTCCGCCAAGATGGAGGGTGAGCTCTTCCCCCAGGCGCTGTACTGCTCCCTTCAGAACACGGGCGTGCAGTACGGGTCGGATCTGAACAGAGACTATCCCGATTTTCAATTTGGGGACTATCCTGATTTTCAGGTGGAAACCGTCACCGGTGAGAGCATCCAGCAGCATTTTGAGAGCCTGCTGCAATACCTGATCGACCATCCCAAACTGGCCGATATGGCTGATGCCTTGGCCGGCGGCCGCCAATATCAGCGGATGCTGGACACCGTCCGGGAGGACGGCCTTAAGAGCAGCGGCGTATGGGTGCAGGGCACCCCCTCCGCCATTCTGGCCCTGCTGGAGGAGAGCTGCGCCGCCGGTGTGGCCAACCGTGCCGCCGTCACCGTTTTGTCCAAATAGCACCACTCACCCGCCGGAGAAACCCTCCGGCGGGCGCTTTTTTGCCCCAAAAGGGTCAAAATTCATAATTTTGACTTTTCTTTTCCTTTATTCTCTGGTATATTAAAGTATTGTAATGAATTTTACAGTGCATTTTACCCCGGAGGAGGAACCCCATGAAACGCGTAATTTTACTGATTCTGGCCCTGGTGCTGACGCTGTCTCTGATGGCCTGCCGCAGCAAGGAGCCGGAGGATGCCGCCGACGCGGCGGATAACAACACCCTGTCCAACAGCGCCCCGCTGACCTTTGCCGAGGCCAGCACCCTGGAATACGACAACGGCCAGGTGACCTGCCGCTTCCGGAGGGACGAGGACGGCTGGAAGTGGGTGGATAACGAGAGTTTTCCCCTGGATGTCAGCTATGTAGAGGAGATCCTGACGGCGCTGGACACCATGTCTGTCACCCTGACGCCGGTGACGCCCGCCGTGGAGCCCGCCGACAGCGGCCTGGACGAGCCTGACCGCTATATGACCGTCACCGTAGGCGAGGAGATCACCACGCTGCGCTTCGGCGACCAGAAGGATGACGGCCAGTGGTACATGGCCATCGACGGACAGGAGGACACCTATCTGGTGGCCGACGAGTTCGTGAAGCTGATGGATCGCAGCATCTATGATATGGCGGTGCTGCCCACCCTGCCGGAACTGACCGACGACAACCTGACGGTCATCACCGTCCGGCAGACGGAGGGTGAAAAGACCGTCCGCCTGTCCAAGACCGACAGCGGCTGGGTCAACGGCGGCAAGGCGCTGCCGGATGGCATCGCCGACATTGAGGCGGCCCTGGCAGACTTCACCTTTGACAAGTGCTTCAACTACAATCCCTCGCCGGACGCCGCGCCGCTGTGCGGTCTGGATGTGCCCACCGCGACGATCACCCTGTCCTACGTCAACACCGTGGGCACCGAGAGTTCCGTCGTTCTGACCCTGGGCACCCTGCGGGAGGACGGCGCCTATTACGCCACCCTCAACGATGACACCACCGTATACCTGCTTTCACAGGATAAGATAGCACCGCTGCTGGCGCTGCTGTAAAGAAGGAGGACGTGTCATGCGTCTTTTGATCGTGGAGGATGAGGTGCGGCTGGCGGACACCCTGCGCCAGTTGCTGCACCGGCAGGGCTATACCGCCGACGTATGCTATGACGGCGTCAGCGGCCTGGACAACGCCATGACCGGCATCTATGACCTGGTGGTGCTGGATGTGATGCTGCCGGGGATGAACGGCTTTCAGGTGGTGCAGAAGCTCCGCGCCGCCAATGTAGCCGTCCCCGTGCTGATGCTGACGGCCAAAAGCAGCCTGGACGATCGCGTCCACGGCCTGGACTGCGGCGCGGACTACTATCTTACCAAGCCCTTCGAGCCGGAGGAGCTGCTGGCCTGCGTCCGCACGCTGCTGCGGCGAGGCGGCGGCCAGCTGCAGGAGGACACCGCCCTGACCTGGGGCGACCTGTCGCTGGAGCGGGCCACCTTCACCCTGGGCTGCGGCGGGCGGGAGGTACGCCTGAGCCGCCGGGAATACGACCTGATGGAGCTTCTGATGCGCAACGGCAGCCAGGTGGTCACCAAGGAGCAGCTATTGGTCAAGGTCTGGGGCTACGACTCTCAGGCAGAGGACAACAATGTGGAGGTGTACATCTCCTTCCTGCGGCGGAAGCTGACCCATCTGCGCTCCGGCGTAAGGATCAGGACGCTGCGGATGCTGGGCTATTGCCTGACCCAGGATGAGGAGGCGGCGTCATGATCCGGAAGCTGCGCCGGAAGATCACCGGCGTTATCATGGCGGTGGCCGCCCTGGTGCTGCTGGCGGTGTTCGCCGGGGTGTACTTCTTCTCCCGGGCCAACATTGCTGACAGCTATACCTATCAACTGAAGCAGGCGGTGCAGACCGGCGTGCCCGACGCCCGGTTTCCCTGCTTTCTGGCGGAGGTGCTGCCCAGCGGCACCGTCCGCATCTCCGGCAGCAGCTACTACGATCTGGACGACGAGGACGCGCTGCTGGCCGCCGTCACCCAGGCGCTGGCCGACGGCGGCGAGAGCGGCGTGCTGGCATCCCGGCACATGCGCTTTTACCGGCAGGACGGCCCCCTGTCCATCCGCATCGCTTTTATGGACAGCACCTTTGAGCAGGCCACCCTCCGGGCGCTGGTGCGGGTCTGCCTGCTGATCGGCGGCGCGGCGCTGCTGGTGCTGCTGGGCATCAGTTGGCTGCTGAGCGGCTTCGTCTCCCGTCCCGTGGTGCGGACGTGGCAGGATCAGCAGCAGTTTATCTCCGACGCCAGCCACGAGCTGAAAACGCCGCTGACGGTGATCCTGTCCTCCGCTGACCTGCTGGAGGAATCGGCCCAGCCGGAGCAGCGGCAGTATGTGGACAACATTCTGGCGGAGTCCCGGCGGATGCGGGCGCTGGTGGAGGACATGCTGACCCTGTCCCGGGCCGAGAGCGGCCGGACTGCCGCGCCGCTGCTGCCGCTGGATCTCAGCGATCTGGTGACGGAAGCCGCACTGCGGTTCGAGCCGGTGGCCTTCGAGGCGGGACGTCCCCTGCAGTACGACATCCAGAACGGCCTGTCCATGACCGGCGACTGCCAGCAGTTGGATCAACTGGTGGACATCCTGCTGGACAACGCCGTGAAATATGCCGCGCCGGACGGCGCCATCCAACTGACGCTGAACGCCGCGGGCAAGCACGCTGTCCTGACGGTGGAGAATCCCGGTGAGCCCATCCCGCCGGAGAAACTGTCCCATATCTTCGACCGGTTCTATCGGGTGGACGACGCCCGCACCGGCGCGGGCGGCTTCGGCCTGGGTCTGGCCATCGCCCGGCAGATCGTACAGCGCCACAAGGGCACCATCACCGCCGCCAGCGACGCGAGAGCCACCCGCTTTACGGTGACGCTGCCCCTGCGGCACTGAGCTCACAAAATCGAGGTTTTTTCTATGTTTGATACACTTCTGCGGGGCGGTACCGTTATCGACGGTACCGGCCGCGCCGCGTTTGCGGCAGATATCGCCATCGAAAACGGCACCATCGCCGCGGTGGGACAGCTTTCCCATGCGGAGGCCCGCCGGGTGGTGGACTGCACCGGTATGACCGTCACTCCCGGCTTTATCGACATCCACCGCCACGCCGACGGCGCGGCCTTCCGCCCCGGCTTCGGGGAATGGGAGCTGTGCCAGGGGCTGACCACCATCGTCAACGGCAACTGCGGCCTGTCCGCCGCGCCCTTCGGGCCCGATAACGACGCCGCTATCCGGGCGTACTTGCAGCCCATCACCGGCACGCTGCCGCCCCAGCTGGACACCCGCGCCATGGCGGGGTATTTCCGCTCCCTGCCCGCCCTGCCCCTGAATGTGGCCATGCTGGTGGGCGCGGGCACGCTCCGGGCTGACGCAGCGGGCTATCAGCTGACAGAGCTGGCAGACGGCCATTTCGCCGCCATCCACCGGCAGATGGAGCGCTCCCTGGCCGACGGGGCGCTGGGCGTCAGTCTGGGTCTGGGCTACGCGCCGGAGTGTTTCTATTCCACCGGTGATCTCATCCGTGCTCTGCAGCCGGTGGCCGGGACGGACATCCCCGTCACCGTCCACATGCGCCAGGAGGGCGGCGGTGTAGTGGACTCCGTGCGGGAGATGATCGCCGTGGCCCGGGCGCTGGGCTGCCCCGTCCACATCAGCCACCTCAAGGCCATGGGTCGGGACAACTGGGGCAAAAAGATCCCCCAGGTGCTGTCCCTGCTGGAGCAGGCGCAGAATGAGGGCCTGGCCGTGGACTGCGACGTGTATCCCTACACCGCCGGTTCCACCCAGCTGCTGCACATTCTGCCGCCGGACTATCTCACCGGCGGCATGGAGGCGGTGGTGGAGCGTCTGCGGGACAAGAGCGTCCGCCGTGAGCTGGCGGCGCGCATCGAAAGCGGCGTGGGCTTTGACGACATCGCCAAGCTGGCGGGCTGGGACGGCATCTATCTCACCTCCCTCCACTGCCCGGAGGATCACCCCTATCAGGGCCACAACCTGATGGAGATCGCCGCCCTGATGGGACAGGATCCCCTGTCCTCCTGCTGTGAGCTGCTGGCCCGTGAGCACGGCCAGATCACCATGATCGACTTCATGGCCTCGGAGGAGGACATCTGCGATATTCTCCGCTCGCCCCTGTCCTGCGTCATCTCCGACGCCACCTATCCCACGGAGGGACAGCTCCATCCCAGGGTCTGCGGCAACGTGACCCATCTGCTGGAGCACTTCGTCCGGGAAAAGGGCGCGCTCACTTGGGAGCAGGCCGTCCACAAGCTGACGGGCCGTCCCGCCCAGGTACTGGGCCTGAAGGGCAAGGGCCGTCTGGCGGCGGGCTATGACGCCGATGTGTGCGTGTTCGATCCTCAGGCCCTTCATGAGCGGGCCACCTATACGGAGCCGCAGCAGACCTCACAGGGGATGTCCCTTGTGCTGGTGGCGGGCGAGACAGCCCTGGAAAACGGACGCCCTACCGGTCTCTGCGCCGGGCGGGCCATCAGGAGGTAACGTATGCTGGAAAAGATCATTGCCATTGTGCATCAGGCGGGCGACATGATCCGCGACGCCCATCATATCGAGCGGGACACCCGTGAAAAGACCGGCGCGGCGGATCTGGTGACGAAATACGATGTGGCGGTGCAGGAGTTCCTGCGGCGTGAGCTGCTGGCCATCTGCCCCGAGGCGGATTTCTTCGGTGAGGAGGGACAGCACGAGGCGCTGACGAAGGACTGGACGTTCATCGTCGATCCCATCGACGGCACCACCAACTTTGTGCGGGAGCTGCATTACAGCAACATCGCCGTAGCCCTGTGCCATCAGGGACAGGTGCGCTATGCTGTGGTGTACAACCCCTTTGTGGAGGAGCTGTATGCGGCGGAGCGGGGCCATGGCGCCACGCTGAACGGGCGGACCATCCATGTTTCCGATCACGACGCGGCCCACGCCATCTGCATGTGCGGCAGCACCATCTACGACCGCCGCTATACCGACCGGAGCTTCGCCATCATGCGCTGGCTCTATGACCACACGCTGGACTTCCGCCGCTTCGGCTCGGCGGAGCTGGACATCTGCCAGGTGGCCGCCGGACGCATCGAGGTGTTTTTCGAGTGCCGTCTGTCCCCCTGGGACTTCGCCGCCGGCAGCTTGATCCTGGAGGAGGCGGGCGGCCGTCTCACCCGTCTGGACGGCAGCGCCATCGACCCCAGAGAGCCCGGCAGCGTCTGGGCCACCAACGACAAGTGCCGTGCGCTCTACCGGGAGCTGCCTCAATAAGCAAGAAAAAACCGCCCATATGGGCGGTTTTATTCTTCGTTTATTTCTTCCCCGGTGCGTTGGCGGCGTAGACGCACACCAGGATCACCGCCACGCCGATGATCTGCCACAGGCCGAAGGGCTCCTTCAGCAGCACCACGCCCGCCAGCACGCTGACCACCGTGGTCACGTTGCTGAACAGCGACGCCTCCGACACCGTCAGGTGGGCGTTGGCGAAGTTCAGCAGGAAATACGCCACCACCGAGGATACCACGCCCAGATAGATCACCGCGCCCCAGAAGCTGCCGCTCTGGATGGCGGGCAGGAACGTCTCCGCCATGTGGCCCGCGCCCTGGATCAGCGCCGAGGGGATGAAGAACAGCATACCCACCGTGAACATCACATACGTCACCTCGAAGGCGGTGAACTTCGCCGCCGCCTTGTGGCTGAGGGTGTAGTACACCGCGTCGCAGCCCACCGTCATCAGCAGCAGGAGCAGGCCCAGCAGGGAAATATGGGTCTCGCCGCCGGTGTAGATCAGCGCCACGCCGCCGATGCACAGCACCGCACAGATCACCTGCCGCCGGGTTACCTTCTCGTGCAGCACCAGCACGTCCATCAGGATGCAGGCGATGGGCACCACGGCGATGATGGTGCCCGCCACGGCGGAGGAGGTGTACAGGATGCCGTAATTCTCGCAGAAGAAGTACAGCACCGGCTGGATCAGCCCCAGCAGCACCAGCGAGCCGATGGGCTTGCCCTTCAGAGAAAAGGCGAACAGGGGCCTGCCCCGCAGCCTTCCAATCAGAGCGTTGGCCAGGATCACCAGCGTCATGGCGATAAAGGCGACGGCAAACCGGAACGCCAGCAGCACCGTGGGCTTGGCCACCGCCAGCGCCAGCTTGGAGAACATGAAGCTCATGCCGAAAATGGCGCTGGCCAGCAGGGCGAACACCAGTGACATGGTGTGGATTTTCTTGTTGTGCATCGTACTCATCTCACTTTCAGATTTCGACTCATCTTATCATAGAATAATGATTTCCGCAATGGGGGAACTGGGGAGTTTCGTCCCTGCGGGGCGAAACTCCCAATCAATAAAAAATCCAAAAAGCAAACGCCGGGCGACAGTCCGGCGTTTGCTTTACCATAAATCAGAAACAGAAATCTCATTTGTTTGCCCGTATGGACACACTTCTCGCGCTGCGTCACCTGGTTGCGCGACTTACGACGCCCACGACCAGCAGTACGACGCCCAGACCGGCCAAAAGCAGATTCAGTGCCATATACCGTCGCTCCTTTCTTCATGTGTTCCCGGGTTGATTATAAGATACCACAAGGCTCTCCATTTGTAAAACGCACCATTTTCATCATTTTCATGAAAAAATGTTTGAACTCCGTTAAGAAGCTTGCTACAATAGGGGAGAGGAGGGATGCACATGAGCCTGACCAAATACGAGATCCTGCTGAAGGCGGCGGAGTGCGGCAGCTTTACCAAGGCTGCCCAGGAGCTGAACTTCACCCAGTCCGGCATCAGCCACGCCGTCAGCTCACTGGAGACGGAGCTGGGGACGAAGCTGGTGGTGCGCAGTCACGGCGGCGTATCCCTGACGGCGGATGGCCGGGCGCTGCTGCCCTATTTCCAGCAGATGTGCGCCCTCCAGCACCAGTTGGAGCAGAAGGCCGCCGATCTGCGGGGACTGGACACCGGCCTTGTGCGAGTGGCCACCTTTACCAGCGTGTCGGAGAAATGGATGCCCTACATTCTGAAGAGCTTCCAGGAGCTGTACCCCAGGATCGAATTTGAACTGCTGCCCTCCAATTTCAACAACGAGATCGAGAACTGGGTCACCCACGGACAGGCAGACTGCGGCTTCATCAGCCTGCCCACAGAGCCCCATCTGGACTACTGGCTGCTGCAGCGGGACCAGTGGAAGGTCATCGTCCCCTGCGACCATCCGCTGGCAGGACGCGACCCCTTCCCGCCGGAGGCGCTGGAGCAGTATCCGGTGATCCTGCTGGACGAGGGCGACGACTATGAGATCCAGGAGGTGTTCGACACCCTGGACATCCATCCCAACATCCAGTACACGGTGCAGCAGGATCAGACCATTCTGGCCATGGTGTCCAGCGGGCTGGGCATCAGCGTCATGGAGGAGCTGATGCTGCAGCGGTGCGCCTATCCGCTGGTATCCTGCCGCCTGCCCCGGCCTTTTTACCGCAACATCGGCATCTGCGTCAAGGACAAGAACGCCCTGTCCCTGTCCACCCAGCGGTTTATCGAGCATGTCCGCCATTGGGTGCTGGTCAACGGCGCGCTGGAGAATTGATCGTCCCCCCATTTCAATTCATGCCGCCACCAGCGGCATACCGCAGTTCTTCACTATTCTCTTCTCACTTTTCACTGAAAGGCATCAGAAAAGCGCCCTGCTGGGCGCTTTTCTGATGCCCTTATTCAATGGTTCCGCCGCCCAGCACCTCGTCGCCGTCATAGAGCACCGCCGCCTGTCCGGCGGTGATGGCCCGCTGGGGCTCATCGAAGGTCAGGCGCACCCGGCCATCCGGCAGCGGCTCCGCCAGGGCCGGAGCCTCCACCTGGCTGTACCGTGTCTTGGCGGTGCAGCGGAAGGGCGCGGCAGGAGCCTCACCGGCGATCCAGTTGACCCGGTTCGCCGTCAGCTCCCGGCGGAACAGCTTGTCGTTGTCCCCCAGCACCACGGTGTTGTCCGCCTCGTTCTTGGCCAGCACATATACATGCTTTCCCACCGCGATGCCAAGGCCCTTGCCCTGGCCGATGGTATAGCAGGGCAGGCCCCGGTGCTGTCCCAGCACATGGCCCGCCTCGTCCACGAAGTCGCCCGGTGCCAGCGTCACGCCCTGGGATTGCAAAAACGACACATAGTCGCCGTCCGGCACGAAGCAGATGTCCTGACTGTCGGACTTGTCGGCGTTCAGCAGCCCTGCCTCCCGGGCGTTCTCCCGGATGGCGGGCTTGTCATAGTCCCCCACCGGCAGCAGCAGATGAGCAAGCTGATACTGGGTCAGCTGGTACAGCACATAGCTCTGATCTTTCCGGCGGTCCGCGCCCCGCAGCAGGCGGTAGCGATGCGCCGTCTCGTCGTAGGTCACGCGGGCGTAGTGGCCCGTGGCGATGAAGTCGTATCCCAGCGTCACCGCACGATCCAGCAGCGCGCCGAACTTCAGGCAGCGGTTGCAGTCGATGCAGGGGTTGGGGGTGCGGCCCGCGCAGTACTCCGACACGAAGTGATCCATCACGTCACGGCGGAAGGCATCCACTTCATTGAACACATAGAATTTCATGCCCAGCCGGTAGGCCACCGCCCGGGCGTCCTCGGCGTCGTCGGCGCTGCAGCAGCGGCTGTCGCTGTTGGGGATCAGCTTCAGCATGGTGCCGTCACAGTCGTAGCCCTGCCGCCGCAGCAGCAGCGCCGCGGCGGAGCTGTCCACACCGCCGGACATGGCCACCAATACCCGTTTTCCCTGATTTCGTTCCATAGGTTTACCTCGCTGTTGATTGGGGTAGAATACTTTTAGATATATGTTTATCTAAAAGTGTAACCCCGGCTTCCGCCGGGGTCAAGCAAAACTTTTATTTTCAATCCAGATGCTGTGCGGAGAAGGCTTGATAGGGCAGTGCATCGCTGAGCTCCATCATCACATGGGAGAAGCCACCGGCATAATCGTACTGTTTGTCCCGCACTTGGCCGCCGCCGCGGCGGATATGGGGCAGCGCCGCCGTCACCAGCGTTCCCTGACCCTCACTGCTCTCCAGCAGCAGGCGGCCGCCGTGGCCCTCGACAATGCGGCGGCAGATAGGCAGGCCCAGTCCCATGCCGTAGGAGGGGCGATCCATCCAACTGCTGTCCGTCCACAGCGCGAACAGCGCCGCCATGCGCTCCGCTGGGATGCCGCAGCCGGTGTCCCGCACCCGCAGCAGCACCAAGCCGCCCTTTGTCTCCAGTGTTACGGTGACGGTGCCGCCCTTGGGTGTGAATTTCAGGGCGTTACTCAAAAGATTCCACATCAGCCGCTCCAGATAGTACCGGTTCACTGCGGCGATCACATACCGCTCCGGGCAGACGAATTCCATGTTCACACCGGTCTCGCGGGCGATGGAGGCCGCCTGGCGGCACAGCTCGTCCAGCAGTGCCTTCAGATCTTCATTCCGCGTTTCAAAGGGCTTGTCCGACAGCAACTCCGGTCCCATGGACAGGTTGCTTACCAGGCGCAGCATGCGGTAATAGCTCTGCTGCATGACGGCGCTTTCGGCGCTGTCGCCGTTCCCGGTTAGCCGCTGGGCGGCCATATGAAGATTGTGCAGCGGCGAACGAAGCGCCGATGCTATGCCAGGCAGCACGCCTGCCAGAATCTGCTGTTCTTCCGCACTGAAAGGCGTCATCATTCCCACCTCTTTCCTCTGTCAGCCTCCCCCTGCTGTGGGGCCGCTATCCACGGTAAATAACGGATGAACAGTCATATCATACCAAATGGCCAAAAGGAAAACAAGCAGTTTGTCGAATTTTGTCGAATGTTTAAGAAAAAATTTTCAAAAGGGGCTTGCATTTTCCGAAGAAATTGCATATAATTCTAAACGTACCATATGTTTGATATATTCCATCAGGAAGGAAGTTTTGATTATGAGCATTAAAGTTGGCATCAATGGTTTTGGCCGTATTGGCCGCATGGTTCTGCGTTGTTCCCTGAATCACCCCGAGATCGAGATCGTGGGCATCAACGATCTGTGCCCCGCCGACTATCTGGCTTATATGGTGAAGTACGACACCATGCACGGCAAGTTCAACGGCGATATCTATGCCGAGGGCAACAACATTGTGGTCAATGGCAAGGCCATCCCCGTTTCCGCCGAGCGCGATCCCGCCAATCTGCCCTGGGCCAAGGTGGGGGCTGAGTACGTTATTGAATCCACCGGCCTGTTCCTGACCAAGGAGAAGTCCGCCGGTCATATCGCCGCCGGTGCCAAGCACGTCGTCATGTCCGCCCCCTCCAAGGATGACACCCCCATGTTCGTCTGCGGCGTCAACGATGACACTTACGCCAGCGATATGCAGTTCGTGTCCAACGCCAGCTGCACCACCAACTGCCTGGCTCCCATCGCCAAGGTGCTGAACGACAACTTCGGCATTGCCGACGGTCTGATGACCACCGTTCACTCCACCACCGCCACCCAGAAGACCGTTGACGGCGTGTCTCTGAAGGACTGGCGCGGCGGCCGTGCCGCCTCCGGCAACATCATCCCCAGCTCCACCGGCGCCGCCAAGGCCGTGGGCAAGGTCATCCCCGCCCTGAACGGTAAGCTGACCGGTATGTCCATGCGTGTTCCCACCCTGGACGTGTCCGTGGTGGACCTGACTGTGAACCTGGTGAAGCCCGCCTCCTATGACGAGATCTGCGCCGCCATGAAGAAGGCCAGCGAGAACGAGCTGAAGGGCATCCTCAGCTACACCGACGAGGCCGTCGTGTCCTCTGATTTCCTGGGCGACACCCACACCTCTATCTTCGACGCCAAGGCCGGCATCGCCCTGACCGACACCTTCGTGAAGGTGGTCAGCTGGTACGACAACGAGATCGGCTACTCCGACAAGCTGCTGTGCCTGATTGAGCGCATGTACGCCGTGGATCACAAATGATCTGGCGCAAAATCTAACGATTTTGCTGCCAAAAAGGCTTGCGGCCGACTGCGCAGTGGAGCGAAGCGGAACAAGTGCCCTTGGGGTACGCGCGTCCTTCGGACACACTGGCGGCCGAGAAGAATTTTTCTGACGCACGCCCAGCGGAAGTCCCCTTGGGGGACATGTCGTCAGAAAAATGATTTGAATGATTCGCGGCGTCCGCGCCGCGAACTCTGCGAGGCCTTTTCAATAAGCTATTTTCAGACTTTCAAGTTTTCCTTCTTTTTTGTTCCAGGAAAAACGCCGCCTTTATGGCGGCTTTTTTCCTAGGTACACCAAAAGCTTCGCAGAATTCGCTGTCGGTGCGTTAAGAAAATATGCCGGTGGCATATTTTAGCATCCGATCTCGGCGGCTATGCCGCCGTAGTATCCATCTTGGTTTTGATGCACCTTCGGCGACTAATTGCGCGGGTCGCAGCGTGATCCCCTTTTCCAAAGGGCCTGGCCCTTTGGAAAAACCAGAGGAAAACGCCGCCTTCATGGCGGCTTTTTCCTATCCCTCAATTTTTATGTGCCATATTGTCGGGAAAAGGACGGTTTTCCTGAAAAAGCCTCTTTCTTTTTCATGGAATGTATGGTACAATAGGTACAAGCGCCGTGGGCGCGCAGGAAAGGAAACATCCGTCATGGAAAGCAACGCACTTCTCAACGCGACGCTGTCCCTGGACAGCGACATCTCTCTGTATGCCCAGTTGGTGGGCATCATCAAGCGCAATATCTCCACCGGCGTTCTGGCTGTGGGCGACCTGCTGCCCAGCGAGGCGGAGCTGTGCCGCTCGCTGAATATCAGCCGCAACACCGTCCGCCAGGCCATCGGCGAGCTGGAGGATGAGGGACTGGTGGTCCGTAAGCGGGGCCGCGGCACCTTCGTGGCCGATCCCTCCACCAACCGCCGGGGTGTCCGGTACTCCTTCACCACCGAGGTATCCTCCATGGGCAAGGAGCCCAGCAGCACGCTGGTGGATTTTCAGATCATCACCCCGCCGGCCATCATCTGCGAGAAGATGGAGCTGCGGGAGGGCACGCCGGTCTATTGCTTCACCCGTATCCGCAACGTGGACGGCGAGCCGCTGATCCTGGAGACCAGCTACTATCCCCAGTACATTTATCCCAATCTGACCCGGGACATGGTGCAGACCCACAGCTTTTATTCCCTGCTGTACCATGTGGGCATCACGCCCTTCGCCGCGGAGGAGAGCTATGAGGCCGTGACCCTGGACAGCGAGAGCGCCAGGCTGCTGGGCGTGGAGCCCAACACCTGCGCCTTCTATCACCAGCGCCGCACCCGCACCGAGGACGGCCGGGTCTATGAGTACACCCGCAGCTATATCCGGGGCGACCGCGTCCGTCTGGACGTACATATGCAGAAGTCCGGCATCCACTTCAACCGTACCATCGACTGATAAACCGCCCTGCGGGGCCTAAATAGAAAGGAAGCAGCACCATGGGTAAGTTCGTTGTCAAAGCGACCAAGATCGGTTTTGTGTTCAATCTGAAAGCCGGCAATGGCGAAGTTATCGCCACCAGCGAGGTCTATACCACTGAGGCCGCCTGCATGAAGGGCGTGGAATCCGTCCGCAAGAACGCAGCGGAGGCTAAGCTTGAGGATCAGACTGTGGCCGAGGTGGCCGCCGTCACCAATCCCAAGTTTGAGATGTACACCGACAAGGCCGGTGAGTTTCGCTTCCGCCTGAAGGCCCGCAACGGCGAGATCATCGCCGTCAGCGAGGGCTATAAGGCCAAGGTATCCTGCCTGAACGGCATCGACTCCGTCCGCCGCAACGCCCCGTCCGCCGCCGTGGAAAAGGTGGAGGGCTGATATACGCGATCCGATAAAAAGAGAGCCGCAAGGCTCTCTTTTTTTGTGCTATTATGCGGTCGGCACCTCATAGGCCACGTCGTACTCATTCCACTGGATACGGACGGATACCCGCGCACCGCCGCCGGAGAGGAAGAAGTGTATCTCACACAGCGACCAGAGCTTGGTAGTCGGATCCTGCTGGCGGAGCACCATGGTGTGGCTCTCCTGGGAATTGGTGTAGACAATGTCATCCAGCACGGTGCGGCCAGAGACAGTGGAGCCGTTCAGCGTCAGGGTCTCGACGGTGCTGCCATTGTAGATGGACGTCCGGCGAACATCCACCAGAACCGGCGCGGCGGCATCCACCGGTGCGACGGTGATGCGCAGAGCGGTGGAGGACGTGCTTTGATAGGTCAGCACCAGATCCTTCAACGGCATGACCAGAGCGCTTCCCACTGTGGACAGATCAGCGTGGTATTCCGTGAAGGGCGCAAACAGATTGGGCGTGGTCAGTTCCTGCTGGCTGGTCTGAAAGTGCAGCTTATAGCTGCGTGGAGTGTCCTCCGCGACAGTGATCACAGGCGTCTCTCCATTTTCACCCTTTTCACCCCGGTCGCCCTGTCCACCTTTTTTCGCCGGTGTCTCCCTTTTCGCCCTGCGGGCCCTGCTCGCCGGGATCACCCTTAGGGCCCTGGATGCCCTGTTCGCCTTTCTCGCCGGTGTCTCCCTTTTCACCCTGTGGGCCCTGCTCACCCCGGACACCCTGTTCGCCCCGCGGACCCTCCGGCCCCATAGGTCCCGCAGGGCCTTGGATGGTCACATATGACCCGCATGCGTCCTGTTGATAGTAATTGCTCCCCCGGCAGGCTCCGGTGTGATAATTCATAGCCATCTCCCCCTTATGAAAGTTGCAAATCGCTATTTCATTGCATGCCCTGGGCGTACTGCCTGTGACTGGCGGGGGCGGACATGGCAAGGCCCGGCGCGGAGACTTCCCCGCACCGGGCCAGATGCTTATTATAGAAGGGATCCGCCCAGATAGACGGCCTGCCGGGTGAGATCCTCGCCGCACACCACGAAATCCGCGTGCATGCCGTCGGCAATGGCACCAATCTCGTCCTGCCGCCCGATTGCGCGGGCGGGGACGGCGGTGGCGGAGAGGACGGCCTGCTCGCGGGGGATGCCGAAGGCCACGGCATTGCGCATGCAGTCGTACAGGTTGGCGGTGCTTCCCGCAATGGTGCCGTCCGCCAGACGGGCTACGCCGTCGGAGAGAAACACAGCCTGCCTGCCCAGGGTGTAGTGGCCGTCCGGCATGCCGCAGCAGCGCAGCGCGTCGGAGATCAGACAGATGCGGCCGGGAAACAACTTGAAGGCCATACGCACGGCGCTGGGGTGGACGTGGTGTCCGTCGCAGATCAGTTCGGCGGTGACGCCCTCCCGCTCGGAGGCCGCGCCGATAGGGCCGGGATGGCGGTGGTGGATGCCGGGCATGGCGTTGAAAAGGTGGGTCAGGTGCGCGGCGCCCGCGTCAAAGACGGCGGCAGCCTCCTCATAGCCGGCGTCGGTGTGGGCCACGGAGACGGTGCACCTCTCCGCCGCGCGGCGGGCAAATTCCACCGCGCCGGGCAGTTCCGGGGCCACGTCCGCGATCCGCAGCAGGCCCTCCGCCGCGTCATAGAGCCGGGCAAAGGCGTCGTAGTCCGGTAATCGGAGATAGGCGGCGTTCTGGGCGCCCTTTTTCTTCTCGGAGAAGAAGGGGCCCTCCATCCGGATGCCCATCAGCCGGGCGCAGCCCGCCGGGGCGGCCTTATGGAGCCGCACCGCCGTGCGGAATGCCGTCTCCAGCACGGCGTAGGGCAGCGTCATGGAGGCGGGCGCGAAGGAGGTCACGCCGCAGTGCGCCAGATAGGCGGCCATTTTCACAAGGCCGTCATCGTCGCCGTCGGAGAAGTCCGCGCCGGAGTTGCCATGGGTGTGGATGTCCACCAGACCGGGAATCACATACGCACCGCAGAGGTCGGTGCCCTCCCCTTCCGCCGTCTCCTCCAGCACATGGGTGAAGCGGCCGTTCTCCACAGAGAAGCCTCCGGGGACGAAGCGGCCATTCACGAAGATATTGCCGTTATGGAACCGCATGTCACACCTCCGGCAGACTGGCCGTCGGCAGACTGGCCGCCGCCATGGACTGGCCCACGCGGCGGAACGCCTCGTCCGGCAGCGTCACGGACACCGCCAGCGCCGGATATTCCTCCGCCAGCACCCGGCGGCACTCCGCGACGATCACCTCACCGCCAGCGCCGGAGGCCACGCGGCCCAGCACCAGCAGGTGTTTCAGGTCATACACCGTAGCGTACAGAGGCAGGGTGTGGCCCAGATACACGCCGATATCCCGGAAGATGGCCAAGGCCTGCGCATCGCCGCGCTCCGCCAGCTGCTGCACCGCCTTCAGCTTTTCCGCCGGGGTCATGGCGGCGTCCAGCGCGATACCGGCGGCAGGGGCCAGCTTGATCACCGCGTCCTGGGAGAAGTATTTGCAGCCCACGCCGATGTCGCCGGACCACTCGTCCCGTTCCGCCTGATCGCTGAGATCCACAGGGGCGAAAGCCAGCTCGTTGAACCAGCCCAGGATGCAGCCCTCGCGGTTTACATAACCCACCGCCTCGCTGGTGCCCATGGCCAGACCCATGACGCGGCTGTCATGGAGGCTCATGGCACCGGCCAGCGCCGTCACGTCGCCGTCGTTGGCCACCACGATGGGCACATCGCCGATGGCGGCGGCGGCACGGTCATAGATGGTCCTGATGGGATCCCGCCTGTCCCTGGGCACCTTGATGAACAGGGACGATACCATGGGGGCGTTGCCGATGAACACACCGGCGGAGGATACGCCGATGCCGTCCACACGGGGCATTTTCGACGCCGCTGTGCGGAAGGCGTCCAGGATGCCCTGATAGTGGTACTCCGGGTCGGTCTGGGTCTTGGGATGCCAGACCACCTCCTCGGAATACACCGTCTCGCCGTCAATAACGGCGGAGACCTTCCGGTCGGAACCACCGGCGTCGAAGCCGATGCGGCAGCCGTTGAGATGGCCGCCGATCCTCCGGGCGCTGCTGCGCGCCTCCGGGAAGTCCGCCTCCGCCACGGCCTCCAGCAGGAAGGGACGCTCGAACACCGTCTCCATGAAGTCCACGTCGAATTCCCGGGCGCCGCCGCGGCGATAGATATCCCGCAGCGCCGCTGTCAGTCCGTCGCAGCCGCAGATGTTGACGTGCCAGCCGCCCACGCTCCACAGCAGCAGCTTGACGGTGCGCTCCAGGAACCGTAGGTTGGCGTCGTGGTACGTTTCCTCCCGCAGCCGGGCGTCAAACACCGCCACCTGGTCGTTTTCCCGCTCCACGGCGATGCGGATGGGATGGCGCGCCTCCTTCAAATAGGCCTCCCGCCACGGGGCAAAGGGGATGAAGCCCCCGTCCAGGGCGGGTTTGTTTTTAATGTTATAGGAAATGCCCAGATATTCCATGGTCACCGCTCCTCTTCAAATGCCGCAGCAAACCCCGGCATGACACGGCGCAGAGGTTTACTTTCCTTCTTCTATCATACACTAGGTTGGGGAAAAACGCAAAGAAAAAGCCATCCCCAGCGGGGATGGCTTTTTTAGAGGATCATGCCGCGTTGATCAATGGCCGCGGGATGCCTTTTCCTGGCGTTCCGCCTCGGCCCGGGCCTTGCAGACCTCGGCCCAGCTGGGCAGCTTGTCCAGCTCGGCGGCAAAGGCCGCCAGCTCGTCGGGAATGGCGATCTTCTGGGGACATACCGCCGCGCAGGCGCCGCAGGCGATACACGCACCGGGCCACTTGTCCTGGGGCAGGGCGTCCAGCTGCATCTTCACCGAGGAGCCGCTGCCCACCCGCAGTTGATTGTACTTGTGCAGCAGGTCGGGGATATTCAGTCCCATGGGGCACCCGTCGCAGCAGTAGCGGCAGGCGGTGCAGGGCACGGAGGTCTTCATCCGCTCCGCCGCCTCCAGCAGGATGGCGTTCTCCTCATCGGACAGGGGATTCAGATGATCGAAGGTTTTGATGTTGTCGGCCATCTGGGCCATGTTGGACATGCCGGACAGCACCATGGTGACGTTGTCAAGGCCCTGCAGCCACCGGAAGCCGAAGGAGGCGATGCTGTCCTCCGGACGGATGGCGTGGAGCTTCTGCTCACTTTCGGCGTCCAGCGCCGTCAGCTTGCCGCCCCGGACAGGCTCCATGACCCACAGGGGGATGCCCCGCTGCTTCAGCAGCTCGTACTTCTCTTTGCCGTGCTGCATGGTCCAGTCCAGGAAGTTGAACTGCAGCTGGCAGAACTCCATCTCATCGCCGTAGCGGTTCAGGAAGTCCGTCAGGCAGGGAAGATCGGCATGACTGGAAAAGCCCAGGTGCCTGATGCGGCCCTGCTTCTTCTGCTCGATGAAATAGTCCACGATGCCCCAACGAGGATCGTCGTATACATGTACCGAGTTTTCATACACGTTGTGCAGCAGATAGAAGTCGAAGTACTCCACCTGGCACTTCTCCAGCTGCTGCTCAAAGATGTCGGCGGGATCATAGGTCTCCGCCACCATGTGGCCGGGGAACTTGGTGGCCAGATAGAAGCTGTCCCGGGGATACTTTTTCAGGCATTCGCCCACCACGATCTCCGACCGGTTCTGCATATAGGGCCACGCGGTGTCGTAATAATTCACCCCGTGTTCCATGGCGTAGTCCACCATCTGCTGGGTCTGCGCCGCGTCGATCTGGCCGTTTTCCAGTACCGGCAGGCGCATGGTGCCAAAGCCCAGCATGGAAAGCCTGGTTCCCTTGAAGTCACGGTAAATCATTTTGCCATCCTCCCATCAATATAAGATCGTCCTATTGTATCACATGGCGGCGGATATGACAATATCCGCCGCCATGTGTGTTTTTCCTATCCAATCCCGCTGCTGTTCCGCAGCTCCACGGGATAGTCGTTGGGGTTCTCAATATCCGCCTCGTTGCCCCAGAAGGCGCAGCGCTCCAGGATCAGTCCTGCCCGCTCACCGGGGATCCGCGCGATCTGCAGGGCAATGCCGTTGCGGGTAAAGGCTGTGTTGTTGATGTTGCTGCCGCAGGAGGTGCTGAAGGTGCTGTCCAGCCGCATGGCCACGCCGTTCCGGTCAAAGCGCACATCCTCTTCACAGAACAGCCAGCCGCCGTCGTTGGCCTGGGCGGCGATGTCCCAGCCGGAAAAGCGGCAGTTTTTCAGACAGACGGGGGCGTAGGCGTCCAGCCCCACGCCGCCTTCGCCGGAGAAAGTCAGTCCATCCAGCACCAGCCTCGGAGAGATGCGCTCTCCGCCGCTCGCGGCCGTCACCGTTACCGGTGCGGCCAGCACCGTGCCGTCCTCATGGCCGTACAGCGTCATGGCGCAGCGCACCGTCAGCGGCGCGTCATAGGTGACGCTGGGCAGATAGAGGGAGATGGCCTCCGTCTCGCTGCTGTCCGCGGCAATGTCATCCAGCAGCGCCTGAAGCTGTGCCGCCGTCTCCATAGGTGTGTCCTCCCAGCGGTATGTCACCTCTGTCTGGGCGGCGTATTCCACCGCCTGCCGCAGCGTGACAGTGTCGCCGTTCTTCATCGCCAGCGTCCATGTGATCTCGTTGAAGCGGCACGCGCTGCTTCCGGTCATCTCCCGGTACAGCAGCGCATCCGTGGTGGCGGCATAGTCGAAGATCGGCTCGTACAGCGTACAGCATTCGCCGCCCTCCGGCGCGGTGACGGCCACCGTCCAGTCCGCCAGCAGTTTGGAAAAGTCCGCTCTGGCATCCTCTCCATTGTCCGCGCCCTCCACATAGAGTGTCAGCGGGCCTGTGTCGGCGGCACCCGGTGCCAGCAGACGGCTCTGATAACCGCACAGCGCGCTGCTGCCGTCGATCCCGGGGCTGAAGGCGGTAAATATGTGGTAAAGCCGCCCGTCCGCACCCTCGTAATAGGTCTGGCATTCCCGTCCATACCGGGCAGCCCGGTCCTCGTCCTCCGCGGAAAGGACGGCGGGCGTTTCCACAGTCTGTTCCGGCGCGCCATGCAGCAGTGCCGCGCCCACCGGCAGCGCCAGCGCCAGCAGGGCGCACAGTATGACCGCCAACCATTGCCGCCGCCCGGCGGGGATCTCCGACACGGTGTGCCGCTGCAGCTGGAAAGTCGCACACCGCGGGCAGAAGGCGGCCTCCTCCGGCAGGGGAGCGCCGCATTGTATGCAGTTTTTGTGGTTGCGTGTCACAATGGTTCAAGCCTTTCCAAAAGGAATTTTCCTCATTCAAACCGGCAGGTGTCCGTGTCGATCCGATAGTGCCCGGGGTTGTCGATATCCGTGCCGTTGCCGCTGAAGCGGCAATCGCTCATGATCAGCCATGTGCCGGCGGGCAGCCGGTCCACCTGCAGGGCTACGTCGTTGCCGATAAAGTCCGTCTCCTTCGACCAGCCGTAGGAGCTGGTGTGGCCGGTGGAAAACCGCATCGCCGCGGCGTTGTCCGCGAACGTGCAGCCGGACATGCTGTACAGCCATCCGCCGTCCACCGCCTGTGCCGCCACGTCCCAGCCAGAAAACCGGCAGCGCTCCAGATAGGTGGGCGCGGCGGCGGAAAGCCCCGTGCCGCCTGTGCCGGTGAACGTGACGTCGCACAGCCGCACATAGGCGGCGCTGCGTGCCGTGTCCGTCAGTGTGTCCACCGTCACCGGCGCGGCAAACACCGTGCCGCAGCCCCGCAGCTCCACCGGACAGGGAATATGGATCGCCCCGTCATAGGTGACGTCCGGCAGAGTGATCTTCACCATGGTGTCGGCGTCGTACTGCCGGGCGATATCATCCAGCAGCACCTGCAATTCCGCGGCGGTGTCCATGGGCGTGTCCGTCCCGTCGAAGGTCACCACTTGCTGCACGGCGTACTCCACCGTTTGCCGCAGCTCGATGGCGTCGCCGTTTTTCATCGCCAGCGCCCACACGATCTCGTTGTGGGCGCAGGTGCCGTCTGCGGACAGCACCCGGAACAGCAACGCCCTGGTGCCGGCCCAGTCATAGCTGGCCTCCTGCAATTCGACCCGCCCCGTGGTGCTGTCCGGCGCCGTCACCGATACCGACCAGTCCTCCATCAGCGCCGAAAACGCCTCGTTGGCGGTTTGCCCCGTCACCGCGTCCGTGACGAACACCGTGGCGGGCTGATCGTCATGCAGCCCGGCGGGGATCAGCTTCGCGTCGTACCCCACGGGATCGGTGCGGCCCTCTCCCTGGGGAGAGAAGGCCGCGTAGACGTGATACTCCCGCCCGTCCGCACCGGTATAGTAGGTCTGGCAGGCAGCAAGATACGGATTGACGGCCTGTATCGGCGTTTCGCCTGCCGTAGGTGTCTCCGGCGATGCCGTGTCCTGCCGCAGCGCCAGCGTCAGGCAGATGGCCGCCGCCAGCGCCAGACACGCCGCCGGGAGCGGCCACCGGCGTCTGCGCCGAGGCATGGGCATGGCCTGCCGCTGCAGCTGCGTGGTGGCGCAATGGGGACAGAAGGACGCACCCTCCGGCAGCGGCGCGCCGCAGTGGATGCAGAGGTTGTCATGCTTCTCGGTCATAGGGCGTTCCGCAGCTCCTGTACAGATTGATAGCGCTGGTCGGGGTTCATCATGGTGCACTTCTGCACGATGTGCCCGGCCTTGCCTCCCGCCAGCTGGCGGGAGGGATGCTGCCCCGTCAGCATTACGTTCAGCAGCACGCCCAGCGAGTAGATGTCCGCCCGCCCGTCGGTCTGGGACAGGCCGAACTGCTCCGGCGCGGCATAGCCGGTGGTGCCCAGGATCACCGTGTCGGCGGCGTGCTCCGGCTTCACGATGCGGGACGCGTCAAAGTCGATCAGCACCGCATCGCTGCCCCGCAGGATCACGTTGCTGTCCTTTACATCCCGGTGCACCGCTCCCAGCGCGTGCAGCACCCATAGCGCCTGACACACATCCTGGGTCACCTTCCGGGCCTCCGGCCAGGTCAGAAGTCCGCCCTCCAGCAGAAACAGCAGCGTGTCGCCCTGGATATACTCCTCCAGCACTGCCACCCGGCTGCCAGCCTCGCCCACCTCCTCAATGTGGGGCAGATGGGGACAGTCCACCGTCAGCAGGCGGCCATACACATCGCCGCTGCCCATGAAATGACGGAATACATAGCGCTTGCCGGTCTCCCGGTGCCGCAGCAGCGTGATCTCACCCCTCGCGCTGCGCTTCAGCACCTTCACCTGATCAAAATAGAGCTTTACTGCCCGCATCAGCTCGTCGTACATAAAAAACCCCCTACCCTATGCAGCCTGCATATTGTTTTCCGGGAAAAAATTCGTTACAATATCCAGTATAATAGAAAAATCAACCAAAGTAAAGGCGGCAAGAAAAAATGGAACGCAAGAATACCGACCAACTGCAGCAGGAACTGATGACCGGCAACGATCTGAGCCGCGTCCTGTCGGACAATGACGCCAGCTTCCAGCAGCATGACCTGCAGGAGACGCTGCAGGCACTGTTTGAGCGGCGCAGTATCTCCAAAACCATGTTGGCCAAGCAGTCGGGCATCAGCGAGGTGTATCTCCACCAGGTGTTTTCCGGCCGGCGCACGCCCTCCCGCAACCGGCTTTTGTGCCTGTGCTTCGGCCTGGAGGCCACGGTGGACGAGACCCAGGAGTTGCTGCGCCACGCCCGCTTTGCCCCACTGTACTCCCGCGACCGGCGGGACGCCATCCTGATCTTCGGCCTCAGCCATAATATGACGCTGGCCCAGGTGAACGACAAGCTGTATGACGAGAATGTCGACACGCTGTGCTGAAGGAAGTGCCTGAAACGAAATAAAAGAGTACGGAAGCGTAATACTTCCGTACTTTTTTATAGCCGCAAAGGCCCAACAGCGGCGCCGGGGTGTATGGAAAGTACATCCGGCAGGTATGATACACCGCCGCCGGGCGGATTGCTATTTTTATTTATACACGCTCCCCGGCGAAAAAACAATAAGCGGGCTGCATAGGGCGGCACGTTTTTTCGCGGATCGGCCCAAAACGCCCCGGTTGTCCCACTTTACAACCACCGGAAAGTGCGGTAAAATAAAAAAACTGTAAAAACCGGGAGGAGTCTATGACCGTTACCGTTCCGCTGCCCCAGGGCGGCTATCCCGTGCACATCCGGCGCGGCGTATTGCGCGGCGCCGGGGCTTTGCTGCGCCCGCTGGGCATCCGCCGCTGGGCGGTGGCGGCGGACGAAACCGTGGCGGCGCTGTACGGCGGCGCGGTGCTGGACAGCCTTCGTCACACGGGGCTCTCCGCTGAACTGCTGACCTTTCCGGAGGGGGAGCGCCATAAGACGCCGGAGACGTGGCTGAACCTGTGCCGCGACCTGGCACAGCGGGGCTTTACCCGCGCCGACGGTCTGCTGGCCCTGGGCGGCGGCGTCACCGGCGATCTGGCGGGCTTTGCCGCCGCCGCCTATCAGCGGGGCATGCCGCTGGTACAGGCACCCACCACGCTGCTCTCGCAGGTGGACAGCGCCGTGGGCGGCAAGACGGCAGTGGATCTGCCGGAGGGCAAGAACCTGCTGGGGGCCTTCTATCAGCCCCGCCTGGTGCTGGTGGACCCCGACTGCCTGACCACCCTGCCGCCCCGGCAGATGCGAAGCGGCGCGGCGGAGGTCATCAAATACGGCCTGATCCGGGACGCCGCCATTCTGGACGATATGGAAACGGAAACGCCCGACTGGGAGGCGGTCATTGCCCGCTGCCTGACCATCAAGGCGGCGCTGGTGGCCGCCGATGAGCACGATACGGGCGTGCGCCGGCTGCTGAACTTCGGCCATACCCTCGGCCACGCCATCGAGGCGGCGGGCGGCTATGAGGCCTGTACCCACGGCGAGGCGGTGGCCGCCGGAATGGCGGCCATCCTCCGCTGGCAGCTTCACCGGGGCGACGGTGTGCAGGCGGCCTATGACCGTCTGCTGGCGCTGCTGGAGCGCTGGGGCCTGGCTGCCGGGCTGCCCTGTGACAGCGAGACGGCGCGCCGCTATCTGGCACGGGACAAGAAGCGCGAGGGCGACATGGTTCACGCCGTGCTGCTGCGGGCAATCGGGGACGCCTATGTGGAGGACGTTCTCCTGTCGGCCCTGGGGGAGGAGATGCCATGATCCGGCGGCTGTATCCGGCCCGCCTGTCGGGCACGGTGTCCGTGCCCGACAGCAAGAGCGCGTGGCACCGGGCGCTGATCTGCCGCTTTCTGGCGGGCCAGCCCCTGCCGGACCACCTGTCCGGCGACGATGTGAGCGCCACTCTGAACGGCCTGCTGGCGCTGCAAAGGGGCGAGAGCGTCATCGACTGCGGCGCCTCCGGCGCCACGCTGCGGTTCCTGTTGCCCCTGGCCATGGCCCTGGACCACACCGGCGTGTGCTTTACGGGGACGCCCCGCCTGCTGGCGCGGCCCCTGTCCGCCCCCTATCCGGTGGCGCAGACGGCGTCGGGCTATGAGATTACCCAGCCGCTGCGGCCGGGTCGTTACGCCCTGCGGGGCGACGAGACGTCCCAGACCGTCAGCGGACTGCTGATGGCGCTGCCCCGGCTCTCCGGGCCGTCGGAGCTGATGCTGACCACGCCGCTGGTGTCCCGGCCCTATGTGGATATGACGCTGGACGCGCTGGCGCGCCACGGCATCGCCGTGGAAGCCGAGGAGAACGGCTGGCGCGTCCCGGCGCCCCAGACCTTCCGGCCTGACGACACCCCGGTGGAGGGGGACTGGTCGGCGGCGGGCTGGTGGCTGACGGTCGATGCCCTGCAAGGGGGCGGCGTCACGGTGGAGGGTCTCACTCCGCAGAGCCGCCAGAGCGACCGGGCCATTGTGACGTATCTGAAAAACCTGCCGGAAACGGTGGATGTATCCCAGACGCCGGATCTGCTGCCCACCCTGGCGCTGCTGGCGGCCATGACGCCCCGAACCACCCGCTTCACCGGCGGCGCGTTCCTGCGCCGCAAGGAGAGCGACCGCATTCGGACTGTGGACACTGTGCTGTCGGCCCTAGGCGTGACGGTATCGGAGCAGCCGGACGGCCTGACCGTCACCGGCGGCAGCCCCCTGGAGGGCGGCGTGACGCTGGATGCCTTCGGCGACCACCGCATCGCCATGCTGTGCGCCTGTGCAGCGCTGTTCTGCCGGGAGCCCATAGAGCTGCGGGGTGGGGAATGTGTATCGAAATCCTATGAGGATTTCTGGCGTGATTACACCAGATTGGGCGGAAAAATGATAGAATTGGATTAAAAGTGGAGGAAAGTAATGCTGGACTATACGCTGTTCGGGGAATCTCACGGCCCGGTGGTGGGAGTGCTGCTGCGGCATGTTCCGGCGGGCATCCCGGTGGACGCCCTGCAAATGGAACAGGCGCTGCTGCGCCGCCGCAGCACCGGTGGGTTGTCCACCGCCCGCCGGGAGACGGATCAGGTGCAGATCCTCTCCGGCGTTTTTCAGGGGCATACCACCGGCATGCCCCTGGTGATGGTGCTTCCCAACAGTGATGTACATTCACAGGATTATGACGCCCTGCGGACGGTGGCCCGGCCCGGACATGCCGATTATACCGCCCGTGTAAAGGCGAAAGGCTTTGCGGACTACCGGGGCGGCGGACACTTCTCCGGCCGCCTGACCGCCCCATTGGTGGCGGCGGGCAGCATCGCCAGAACGGTGCTGGCCAGCCAGGGCGTGACGGTGTCGGCCCGCATCGTGGACGAGGAGGCCCTGCGCCGCCGCGCCGCCGAGGCAAAGGCGGAGGGGGACAGCGTGGGCGGCCAGATCGTCTGCACCGTCACCGGCCTGCCCGCCGGGCTGGGCGGCCCGGACTGGCCCGACGCGGTGGAGAGCGAGATCGCCCGCCATGTGTTCGCTATCCCGGCGGTGAAGGCCGTCGGCTTCGGGGCGGGGGAGAAATTTGCCGCTCTGCGGGGCAGCCAGGCCAACGACCCCCTGCGTACCGACGGGACGCGGGTCTGGACGGAGACCAACCACAATGGCGGCATCAATGGCGGTATCACGAACGGTATGCCGGTGGTGTTCACCGTCACCTTCAAGCCCACGCCTACCATCGAAAAACCGCAGAATACCGTGGATCTGGAGCGGATGGTGAATGTGAGGCTGTCCGCCGCAGGGAGACACGATAGCTGCATCGTGCTGCGGGCGGCCCCCATTGTGGAGGCGGCTGCCGCGCTGGCCATCTGCCAGCTCTGGGAGACGGAGCCGGAGGATGACCTGGCGGAATATCGGGAGAAAATAGACGAGATCGACGAGGAGATCGTCGCGCTGCTGGCAAAAAGACTGCAATTAGGGTGCAGAATTGGTACATTAAAGGCCGAAAAAGGGCAAAAAATCCGCGATAAAAACCGGGAGGCGGAGGTGCTGCGCACCCGCGGCGACATGGCCCCGGAGTTCCGCCCCGCCATAGAGGCCATCTTTGAGACCATCATGGCCCAGACACGCGAGGTGGAAAAATGACCCGCCATCTGATCCTGATCGGCCTGCCCGGCAGCGGCAAGACCACCGTGGGACGCCTTGCGGCGGAGCGGCTGGGCCTGCCCTTTGCCGACTGTGACACCCTGATCCAGCGGGAGACCGGCATGACCATCCCGGCCATCTTTGCGGAGCGGGGAGAGCCGTATTTCCGGGCGGTGGAGAGCCGGATCCTGGCGGCGCTGTGCGGCGGCCCGGCGCAGGTCATCGCCACAGGCGGCGGCGCCGTGGTGGCGGAGGAAAACCGGAAATTACTGAAAAAGCAGCAGACGGTGGTGTTTCTGGATCGAAAGATCGGGGATATTGCCCGATGTGTGGGAAATCGGGAGCGGCCGCTGCTGCGGCAATACACGCTGGAGGAGCTGGTACGGCAGCGGCGGGCGTGGTATCTGGACTGCGCCGGGGCCGTTGTTTCTGACGGAACGGCGGAGGAGCTGGCGGCGGAGATCGCCGGGATATGGAGGAAGGCATGAAATTTCTGATTCTCAACGGCCCCAATCTGAACCTGCTGGGGAAGCGGGAGCCGGACATCTACGGACGGGGCACCTATGCCGAATTGTGCCGGGAGATCGCGGAATACGCCGAAAAGCGCGGCAATCAGGCGCGATTTGTGCAGTCCAATCACGAGGGCGTGCTGATCGACGTGATCCAGCAGGCGGGGGAGGACGGTACCGACGGCATCGTGCTGAACCCCGGCGCGTACACCCATTACAGCTACGCTATCCACGACGCCCTGCGGGCTATCAAAACCCCGGCGGTGGAGGTACACATCAGCGATATTGCATCCCGTGAGCCCTGGCGGCAGGTGTCGGTGACGGCGCCGGCCTGCGTGGGCGTGATCGCGGGACAGGGCTTCGCGGGCTATCTGCGGGCCATGGATCTGCTGGAGGAGAAGCACCAGGAAGCGCGCCATGTGTAAAGGAGAAAACATGTACAAGCTTTGTGTGATCGGTGACCCGGTGGCCCATAGCCTGTCGCCGTCCATCCACAACGCGCTGCTGGCCCGGCGTGGGCTGGCGGGCAGCTATACCACCGTGACCGTGAGGGCCGGGGAGCTGGAGGGCTTTCTGACACAGGCGCGGCGGGGCGATTATGACGGCTTCAACGTGACCATGCCCCACAAGCAGGCCATCCTGCCGCTGCTGGACGCGGTGGAGGGTGACGCGGCGGATATGGGCGCGGTGAACACCGTGGTGGTGCGGCAGGGCCGGGCCGTGGGCTATAACACCGACGGCGAGGGCTTTGTCAGGTCGCTGCCCTTTACAGTGTTCGGAAAACGGGTGCTGGTGCTGGGCAGCGGCGGCGCGGCCTCGGCGGTGAGCCGGGCGCTGCGGCGTGCCGGTGCGGCGGTGACCATCTGCTGCCGCCATCCGGAGAAGACGGCGGGCTGGGACGTGGAGACCCGGCTGTGGCGGGAGCTGCCCGCGCTGGCGGGGGAATGTGACCTGCTGGTGAACGCCACGCCCCTGGGCATGACGGGGCAGGAACAGTTCGCGGATCTTGGCTTTCTGGACAACTGCCGGGGGTGGGTCTATGACCTGGTGTATCAGCCCCGGGAGACGGCGCTGCTGGCGAAGGCGCGGAGACGTGGCCTGCCGGTGATCGGCGGCCTTGCGCTGCTGCACGCCCAGGCGGAGCTGGCCTTTGAGCTGTTCGTGGGATGATGGAATATGACAAAAGACTGACGGTGCGGCGCACCGTCAGTCTTTTTGTTCATCGAAGGGGGTGGGAATGACGCCTTCTCTGGCCTCAAATTCCCGAATGCACTGGCGCAACAGGTAGACGATCTGCCCGTTGGCGGAGCGGCCTTCATACTGGGCGATATACTTCAGCTTATAGTGAAGGGTGGGGTCGATCTCCAGGCCCAGGTGTTTGTTGTTCTTGTTGCGCATGGGACACCTCAAAATCATCTTATTTTGGTTTATTTTAAGATGATTCTGTGATAGTATGTGTAAAGTATACTTGAAACAAGTATACCAAATCTGGAAATGAGGTGTGGTATGGCGGAATTCTGTTTGCAATGCTGGAACAGGCTGCATGGGAGAGAGGATACAAAGTGGGATGTGAGGCTGTCAAAGGAGCCGGAGCTGTGTGAGGGATGCGGCAGGCTTTGCCAGACGGTGGTTGACATAAACCGTGAACGACGGTTTTTGAAATGGCTGCGGGGCAGGCCGAATTAGTGGAATAAACATGATGTGCATGCGTCTGCATAAACAAGAAGATGACCGGCTGGTCAGCCGGTCATTTTGCGTTATCTGTCAGAAGTCGATGGTGCCGTTCAGCACCTTCAGATCATAGGGTTCGTACACCACCTTGCGGTAGGCATCCACGTCCATCTTTACGCCGGTCCAGTCGCTGTGGATCTCGCCGTTCTGCTTGATCAGCACATCGTACAGGATGTCGTAGGTGACGCCGTCCTCGCCCATCTCCACGATGGTGGAATAGGGCAGGGTCTTGTGGTACGTCAGGTGCAGGCCCTTATATTCAAAGTGGAAGCCGTTGCGCATGCGGCAGCCGTCCAGCCCCTTATAGGTGAACAGGCGGCGCAGATCGTGGAGAATCTGGTCATGCTCCTCGTCATACAGGTTCTCCGGCGTGGTCTCGGTATAGTCGTACCGGAACTGGACGGGGATGCCGTAGGGAAGGAAACGCTCTACATAGGCGGGCAGCTTGTCGGCGGGATAGCGCTTATACAGCACGCAGTTGATGCGGGTGCGGCAGGCGATGCGGCCCAGCACCTCGTCAGGACTCTCCTCCACATACTTCTGCAGATGGCGGGAGATGTTCATGCAGGTGATCTTGTCCTTATTGCGCTCCGTAAAGGCCACCATCTCGTCCAGCGTGGTATGCTCCTGCACCGGGAAGGTGGTGTTGATATACACCTTGTGGGTGGTGGGGATGGCGTCCAGCATCTTCTGCAGCGCGTCCAGATTCGCCAGCGGCTCACCGCCGGTGAACACGAAGTCGCACCGGGGCGTGATGGCGTCCAGCGTGTGGATGGAGTCGATGATCTTGTCCAGAGAGAAGCCGGTACAGTCGGCGTATTCCTGCTTATTGATACAGAAGGGGCAGTGATTCTGACAGTCATAGGGGACGAACACCGTGACTGTGGCGCCGCCTTCACGGGTCTTATAAGGATGTGTCATGTATGTGCAAAACCTTTCCGTGTGAATATTCTTCAATATTTTATACCGCAGCGACAAGAAATGCAAGGAAAAAAGCAAAAAATCGGTTGTTTAGTTATTAACAAAGGCGGCTGCCCGTTTTTTGGCGGCTTTTTATTGACAGGTTTTCCATTATGCGGTAAATTGTTCGTAAAAGTAAGCGAAAGGAGCGGATAGACGTGAAGATCCGAAACGAATTGCTCTCGCAGGTGCGCAGCTACGCCGGCCATACGCCCCACGCGGCGGCGGACACCCTGGACTGTTCCCTGGGCGTCAACCCCTACGGCTTCCCGGCGGTGGTAAAGGAGGCCTTTGCCGCCTTTGACCCGGAGCGGTTCTATCACTATCCCCACTCCGACGCACCCCAGCGGGCCATTGTGGACTACTGGGCGGACTACGCCTTTATCGAGTCGGAGAACATCGTCCTCACCGACGGCAGCGTGTCGGCCCTGTACCTGCTGTGCAACATTCTGGCCAAGAAGGGTGCGGAGGTGGTGGGTTTCCTGCCAACCTTCACCGACATGGTGGAGTATTCCCGCATGATGGCCATGCGATACGTGGGCATCCCCGCACGGCGGGAGGAAAACTGGCGCATGGAGGTGTCCGACCTGGTGGACGCCATCAGCGGCGACACCAGTCTGGTGTATATCGACCGGCCCAACAATCCCACTGGCCAGACGCTGTCCCTGGCGGACATCAGCCGGGTGCTGGACAAGTGCGAGGAGCTGGGCGTCTACGCCATCGTGGACGAGGCCTACGGCGACTTCCTGCCCCGAGAGGAGTCGGCGGTGACGCTGGGGCCGAAATACAAGAACATCATCATCGTCCGCACCTTCTCCAAGGGCTTCGGCCTGGCGGGACTGCGGGCGGGGTACATCATCACCTGTCAGGAGCTGATCCGCTATATCAGCAAGGTGTCCAACCCCTATATGATGAGTGAGCTCTCCCGTGAGCTGGCGGCCACCGCCTTGACCGACCGCACCTATGCCGACAGCCACGGCCCAGATTTCGCCGCCATGAAGCGTGCACTGCGGAACGTTTGCGGCAAAAATCTCACCATGGCCGAGACCGACGACCGGGTGCCCATCTGCCTTCTGCAGCACCGGGAGCCCCGCGCCGACCTGCAGGAGCTGCTGATGGCGGAGGGTGTGCTGACCTGCTCCGGCGGCGAGTTTGAGCCGCTGGACCGCGCCAGCGTCCGTCTGCGGGTGCCCCGCGCCGAGGAGATGGAGAAGCTGCTCTGTGCGGTGGAAAAGGTCAATAACGGATAATAGCATCCCCGGCGATCCGCGATCGCCGGGGGTAAATGATACTGCGGCGAGAGCAAGCGTCCCCTCGGGGAATGGATGGATTTCAGCAGATACGAGGAATAGCAAAGTTAGCGGCAGGCTCATTGTTTAAGCCTGCCGTTATCTTTTGTCGGCTGCTGTTAGAGGTTCATATTTTTTGCTTAGACGGTGAATACCGTATCCGAACCTATTAGCGGCTAAATTTGCAGAGGACTATAACTGTGCGCAGAAGGTTTGATGATTACTGTTTTCCGCATTTGCTGCATATTTTTCCCTTGCATCCGATTCAAAAGTCTGGTAAAATGAGCAGGCATTCAGGTATGGTTCAGTTGATAGAATGTGTGGTTTGGGAGTGCCGTGGCGGTATCCGGGGCGGAGCAAGGCGAAACGCCGCAAAGCCTTGTGACACCTGCGTTTGCAGGATTTTCCCCGATTGCCGAAAGTGCCATAAAAGCGGCTTTGACCACATAAATGACCACAGACAGAAAAATCTTTATTTTTACCGCTCGCCGTGGTATCATGGCAGAAATTGAATATCCGGGTGTAGCTCAACTGGTAGGGCGCGACATTTGGGATGTCGAGGTTGGGTGTTCAAGTCACC
>USAT01000008.1 GCA_900552725.1 uncultured Eubacteriales bacterium
CGTGGGAAGCGTGAAGTCGCTCTTTCTGCCTGCCATCGGCTAACACCTCCTTCGTGAAATCTGCGTAGGCCTTGGACACGGTGCTGTTCGGCTCATAGGCGTATATGCTTTTTCCCTTGGACGAAACCTCTGCGGCTTTCACGGCAACGGGAATGGTCGTCCGGTAAATCCTGATCCGGCAGCCGAAGTTCTCCCGCAGCGCCTCCACGGTGCTTTTGGCGAGATTCGTTCTGCCGTCCACAAGGGTCAGCAGGATTCCGTCGATGGCAAGGTTCGGGTTGGTGTGCTTTTTTACCTTGGCAATCGTGGACAGGAGCTGCGTCATTCCCTTTGCCGGCAGATATTGCGCCTGCACGGGAATGATAACGCTGTCCGCAGCCGTCAGTGCGTTAAGGGTAATCATACCGAGGGACGGCATACAATCTATGAGGACATAATCGTAGTTGTCCTTTACTTGGCTGAGATAGTTCTTCATCACGCTTTCCCGGCTCATTGCGGTCACAAGGCTCATCTCCAGCGCCGACAGCTCAAGATTCGACGGCACAAGGTCAACCTTTTCCTCGTGGCTGAGAATCCCGGCAAATGGGTCTTGGCTTTCCTCGCGCATTACCGCCGCCAGCTTGTTGGTCAGCGTCTGCGGCAGACTGTCTGAATCCCGCCAGCCGAGGCAGGCCGTAAGGTCGCTCTGCGGGTCTGCGTCTATGAGGAGTACCTTTTTGCCCTGCATGGCAAGCCCGATTCCGAGGTTGACCGCCGTGGTGGTTTTCCCGACGCCGCCCTTTTGGTTGCATATCGCTATGGTTTTACAGTTTGGCATCTTTCGTTTTCCTCCTTCTTTGTAGATTTCATAGCCGCCTGTAATGAACGGCTATGTATATGTCCGCAGTATTTGTCCTCAACGCCCCCTGCGGCGGCTTTCGCCTTCCGGGAAACACTTGGGTCACGGTGTGCTGCACCGTGTCATAGGGCTTTCACCTCTGCCGGGTTTTCCGCCAGCTCCGTAGAGAAGTATCATAATCCTTCTGACTGTCATCGCCGTCCCGGTGGCAATCCGGGTTTCAGATCGGGGGTTCTCGCTCGTCCTCCGGTTAGGAGAAGTCACGGCGTACCCATCTTCGGGCTAATCATCAGAAGTAATGTCCCAAGTGCCTGTATATTCAATTTTCAAGGTTCACGAAGCGGCTCCCGATTGTGGTTGGGAAAGAACCCCTTCACTTACTCTGAATAAGGAAGCGATTTTTGAGGGTGTTTTTCAAAAAAAGTTGAAAAAATTTTTCGTGCCCCTTGGAAAGCAAAAAAGCCGCCCTTCCGAGAACGGAAAAGCGGCTTTGCGTTTGAATGATTTACTTGTTCATATTTATATAGTATACTGTGGTCAGGCTTATGGAAGGAGGGCAAGAGCTATGACGAACGGCAGCAACAGAAGCAAAGAGATAATAAGCAGGCTCGGTTTGTCCTCCCGGACTTTTTGCTTCATAACGAATTACGGTCAGTTCAGACGAAAACGGGGATAGTACAGGACTATCCTGATTTCGCGCAGGGCTGTTCGGTGAGCAGTTCTGCTTTTACTTTATATATGGGAGATGATACACGATGATTTATTTTACGGCAGACACGCATTTCGGTCACTACAATGTCATCCGGTTCTGCGACCGTCCCTTTGCCTCCGCCGAGGAAATGGACGAGGCGATGATTCAAAACTGGAACGATAGAGTGACCGGAAACGATACGGTATATATTCTTGGGGATATGTTTTTCCGCAGCACCAATGCGGAGGGAATCCTGAAGCGGTTGAAGGGCAAGAAGCGGCTGATCGTCGGCAACCACGACGGCTCGTGGATGACGAAGTTTGACTACGCAAGGTATTTTTTCAGCGTGGACAAGTTTTTGGAAACCTCGGACGGAAAGCGCTCTTTAACGCTATGCCATTACCCGATGCTTTCGTGGAAGCACGCGAAGCGGTCATATATGATCCACGGGCATATTCATAATGATACGAGGGCAGACTTCTGGCCGCTGATTGCCGCACGGGAGAATGTTTTGAATGCCGGTGTGGATATAAACAGCTTTAAGCCTGTAACTTTTGATGAGCTGCTGGAAAACAACCGCCATTTCAAGGAAAACTCTTTGGCGGAAAGCTATACCTGAAATGAAAAGAGCCGCTTACTCCGATTGGGAATAAGCGGCTCGAACTCTATTCAGATGTATACGACCTTCAGCTTTTTTCGCTTTGCGCCGGTCAGCTTCACCAGCACATCGTCAACGGCGTCCGTGTATTTGCCCTGCCGGATAAGCGTGTTTTTCAGGTCTATGAGGGATTTGATAACCTCCGACCGTTCCTGCTCGGTCAGATAGATATGATACTTCTGTTCTTTCATTGTCCGGCACCTCCTGACGCTTCCATTATACTCCGGCAGTTGCAAAAAACGCAAAGATGCGATTATACTATATATACTGATAGCAACAAGGCTCCAACCTTGCCGGTTGAAGCCCTGTTGCTGCCTTTGCGAATGCCACTTTTCTGTTCGTTTGAAATTATCGCCTTAGTGGGCTGTGGCATTCGCGACGGTCTTGTTTTTTATGGTCACATGGCTTCGCGGTGTCACAGCGCCGCGTCCTTTTTACACTCGGCGGTGATCTCCCGCTTCAGGCGCTGCATGTCCGGCGCGGACAGGTCGCGGGGATAGGGGAGGGCTGTCAGGTCGAATTCCCGCAGGGTGCTGTCCGGGTGCATCACCACGATCCTCTGGCCCAGCAGCAGCGCCTCGTCCAGCTGGTGGGTCACCAGCACGATGGTGCGGGGCATCCGGGCCTGGATCTGGAGCAGCTGGGTCTGCAGCTCCTCGCGGGTCAGGAAATCCAGCGAGGCGAAGGGCTCGTCCATCAGCAGCAGCTCCGCCTGACCGGCCAGTACGCGGGCCAGGCCCAGCCGCTGCTTCATGCCGGTGGACAGCTCCATGGGCGTCAGGTCGGCGTAATCCTCCAGCCCCACCAGACGGACGAAGTCACGGGCGTGTGCATAGCTCTCTTCCGGCGTTTTGCCCACGCCGCAGGCCATGGACACATTGCGCTGCACGTTCGTCCATGTGATGACGTAGGGGTCGGGGCTCAACATGGCGCTGTGCCAGCCCTCGGGGATGGCGATCTCTCCGGCGTCCGGCTGCTCCTTGCCGGACAGCAGCATCAGGAGCGTGCTCTTGCCGCAGCCGCTGCGGCCCACGATCACCGTGAGCTGCCGGGCGGGGAAGGTGACGGACAGATCCCGCAGCACCTGGCGGGTGCGGCTCTCCCGCTGCTGGCCGGTGATGACCACCTCAGTGCTGTAGGAGGTATAGGCTTTGTCAATGTGACGGAGTGTAACGGCTTCCATAGCAATGCCTCGGTTTCTTTTGATAGTACGGACAGCATCATAGCAGATGTCTGCCCGGCTTGTCAACCGCGGCGCATGAGCGGTAGCGTTCCGCGGCCTGGCGGACGGCAATGGAAAGGGGAGGAAAGGGACAGACACAGCTGTGCCTGTCCCTTTCCCTACCTAAATCTGCATGAGGAGAATGAAGAACGGTTATTTGCGGTTATTTGCCCTTGCGGCGCAGCCATGCGCAGCCGGTCAGGCTCAGGAGCGCCATGCCCGCATAGAGGGCCACGCCCGCGTCGCCGGTCTTGCCGGACTGGACGGTCTTGCCGGGAGCGGCGGGCTTGACCGGGGCGGGAGCACCGCTGGACAGCTTTGGGATGACCGTGCCGCTGCTCAGCTTGGTGTTACAGCCCTTGCAGTAGGTGTCGCCGGTATAGCCTGTGCTGGTGTAGGTGGCAGCCTTGGCGTTTCTCAGCTCCGTGCCGCCGTCATGGTTGGCGGGGTTCTTTTCGCCGTATGCCAGCTGGCAGATCTCACATACCGCCTTGGCGTGGCAGTTGGCCTTGCCGCCGGTGTGGTTGGAGATGACTTTGCCGCAGGTGTCGCACTTGTGATCCTTGTTGGCGTCCTCGTGGTTGGAGACGGTCTTGCCGCAGACATCACAGATGTGGTCGTTGTTGGTGTCCTCGTGGTTGGAGACGGTCTTGCCGCAGACATCGCACTTGTGGTCGTTGTTGGTGTCCTCGTGGTTGGAGATGACTTTGCCGCAGGTGTCGCACTTGTGATCCTTGTTAGCGTCCTCGTGGTTGGAGACGGTCTTGCCGCAGACGTCGCACAGGTGGTCGTTGTTGGCGTCCTCGTGGTTGGAGACGGTCTTGCCGCAGACATCGCAGATGTGATCCTTGTTAGCGTCCTCGTGGTTGGAGATAATCTTGCCGCAGGCATCACAGATGTGATCACTGTTTTCATCGGCATGAGGCAACGTTTCGGTATGGCTGGCGCTGCGGGAGCAGGTGCGGGTGTGGGTACCGTCGCCGTTGGAGGTCCACGCACCCCAGTCGTGGTTGTTGGCGTCAACAGTACCATAGGGCTTGCCACAGGTCGAACAGATAGCTTGTGTTGTGCAGGTAGCCGTGCCGCCGGAGCAGGTGTGGACAATATTTTTACCGATCTCCAACTGCTTGCTGCTGTTATAGAGGATCTCCTTGCCGGCGTCCGAGAAGAAATAGCCGCTGTAATCCGTGTCATAGGCGTTGGAAAATACCACGGGGTAGTTCGTGTTTTCGGTGGTTACGCCGATGGATGCGCCGTAGGACATGGCCCCGCTGATGGTCAGCGTCTTGCCGGAGGGCAGATACACATTGTTGGCCTTGTCAGAAACCGTGTTGCCCTTTACAACGGGGCTGCCGCTGAGTTTCAAGGCACCCTTGTTGATGTAAACCGCACCGCCGTTTTTCCCTGCCGTGTTGCTTTCAATCGTCCCGCCGGAAAGTGCGCAGCTCGACGAATCACTGTAGCTGAACACGCCGCCGCCCTGCTCCGATGCAGTGTTCTGCGTAAGCGTTCCGCTCGTCATAGTCATCGAAGAATTATCGGTCAGATAAATCGCACCGCCCCACTTGGCTTTGTTTCCGGTGAAAGCTGTGCCGCTGAGCGTGAGTGTACATTTCTTGCCGACGTAGACACCGCCGCCATCGTTTGTGGCACTATTCCCTGAAATCGTACCGCCGGTCATATCAAGCTTTGCGTCGAGACCCGAATCGCTGTACAGGCAGACCGCGCCGCCCCGGCGGCCCGCGGTATTGTTGCTGATGTTTGCACTGCCGGAAATCGTGAAGTTACGGCAGCCCGTAAAGATAGCGCCGCCGTCCTTTTTGGCTGAATTGCCGGTGATCTGTGTGCCGGAAATGGTGAGCTTGCCGCCACCGCGCAGGTAGATGGCACCGCCGCCGGTGTAATCATTATTTGCCGTTGAGGTGGATTGATTGCCGGAGATGGTGCCGCCTGCCAGATTGACCGTACTTGCGGTGACAGAATAGAACGCGCCGCCATTCTGGGCTTTGTTATCCTTGATGGTGCCGCCGTACATATTGAAGGTGCCGCCTGCCTGGTTCACACCACTCCCGAATGTCCGGAAAATAGCGCCGCCGGCCTTGTTGCCGTCGTTTTTGGAGATCTCACCGCCGTACATGTTGAACACGCAATCCTTGTCATCCAGCGCGATGGCTCCGCCGCCGCCCTTGCCGGTGACCTTACCGCCGGTGAGCTTGCCGCCGAACATATCCAAAGTGCTGGTATAGAGGTAAATGCAGGCGCCGCCCCAGACGTTCTTCGTCGCGCCCTTGAAGGTGCCGCCGCCCTGACAGTCGCAGAGAACAAGCCGGGCGTTATTTCTCACTTTGATCTTCTTTTCGCCGTTGGAGGACAGTGTCTTGCCGTTCAGGCACAGATACAGCGTCCGGCCGTCAACGATCAGATCGCCGTTGAGGGTGGCATTGCCTGTCAGATAGACATAGGCGGTATTGTTGGTATACGAAATGCCGCTGGTGCCGTTCCATGCCGTATAGGTCACATCGGAATGGGCGGTATGGTCGCCCGCGTTGACATTACCGCCGCAGATGCAGTGGGTGTGCGCCGCCTGTATGGCGATGCCCTGGTCGGCGGACTGCACCGCGGGCTCTACTGCGGGTTTATCCGCGTCGGGAGCGCCGGTATCCGGCTGTTCCTCATCCGCGGGCTGGGCCGCTTTGTCCTCTGCCGGAGCGGCGTACTTGCCGCAGCGCTCCACCGCCGCGCCTTCCGCGCCGCAGATGGGGCAATCCGCGTTCATGCCCTCTGCCGTGCAGGCGGCTTCACAGACGCATACTACCTCTTGCTGCTGCTCCTGCTGTGCATTGCTGGCCGCGGCGTCCTCGCCATCGGCGAATACCGCCACAGGCAGCAGGCTCAACGCCAGCGTCAGTGCCAGCAGGATCGCAAATAGTCGTTTTTTCATGTACCTTTGTCCTTTCTTGTTATCCTGTCGTCGTTTCCTCGTCCTCTATTCTTCTATCCCTTTCGGGGAGAATTCAGGTGATACAGCCGGTGCTGTACATTTTGGTGTGCGCACCATTGGTGCGCACACCAAGGATACCATAGACGGCCGGGAAAAGCAAGCCGTATTTTCACTTTTCTGGAAAATAGACGGGGCGGGGTGTATAAGAAACGGAATATGCAGAATATTCTGCATAAAATCAGTTGCGAAACGGCGGAAGATGTGGTATGATATGAAATTACTGAACAGCGGCGCAGTATCCTAGTCAGATCTGCCGTCTCCTAAGAAGGGCCTAAAAATCCTTTAAAGGGCACAACTGTGAAACCTCTGGTGCTTGCTTCTTACGCCCAGTTTGGGGTGGGTGCTGGAGGGAGGCGTGCGAAATGCTCGCCTGCGGATGTAGGGCGCCCCTCAATGGCATGAGGGACCCGACCCTGCCTCCGTGGAGACCTGCTGTTGTGCACAGGCGTACTCCCCCTGTGGTAAGCGACCTGTGTACGAGGCAGATGACGCCATCGACCCCCGATGGCAAGAAACCTGCATTGCGGTGCTACCCGGCCTTTGCTGCCGTAACGCTGTGTGCAGAGTAGCCTGCCTTGCGTGGGCACGGTGGATAGGGGAGCTGAAGCACCAAGGGCCCCGGCCAGGGCCCGCGTGCGATTCCCTTGAAACCCTGCCTGCAAAAGAGGATAAGAGGCGGCGTGACTGCTGTGGAAATCACCTAGGCTGTCCATTTTCATGGGGCCTTGGGAGGATTGCAGTGCGGACTAAGTGGCAGTCGGGTATCACGACGCGGTAACGCCGTGATGCAGCACCTAAGGGGAAACCACCTGATCGGCGACGAGAGGCATGCTGTGGGGAAAACCAACCCGTACCTAAGCCGCAAGATTTACTCCCGATGCTGCCCTGTTCAGTTTTTGACTTTGACCGCCGGAGTGCGTCCGGCGTTTTGAAATGAGGTTTTTTCATCTTGAGTAGTGACAAAGGCAAGCCCAAAAAGAAGAACGACCATTGGCCGCTGCGGGTATTTTTCCTGGCAGTGGCGCTCAGCGCGCTGCTGAGCTTTTTCTCCTCCACCGCCCTGAGCGGCGCGGGCTATGTGGTGGCCATCCTGGTGCTGCTGGCCTTCATCGCCCTGGGCATCGTGTTCGACATGGTCGGCGTGGCGGTGACGGCGGCGGACCCCAAGCCGTTCCACTCCATGGCCGCCCATAAGGAAAAGGGCGGCAAGGAGGCCATCCGCCTGCTGTCCAACGCCAACCGCGTCAGCTCCGTGTGCAACGACGTGGTGGGCGACATCTGCGGCATCGTCAGCGGCTCCACCGCGGCGGTGATCGTGGCGGCCCTGCAGCGGGATTTCAGCACCACCAACGTGATGATCTCCATCGGCGTGACGGCGCTGATCTCCGGATTGACCATCGGCGGCAAGGCGCTGTTCAAGAAGGTGGCCATCAACGAATGTACCGCCGTGGTGTACCGGGTGGCGCGGATCATGCACGCGCTGCATCTCTATCGCTGAAATGAGGAATGACCCCTGATGCTGGAATCCATTCACAGCCCTGCTGATGTGAAGCAGTTGAATATGGCCCAGACCCGCCAGCTTTGCGACGAACTGCGCGCCTTTTTGGTGCGCAATGTGGCAAGGACAGGCGGTCATTTGGCGTCTAATCTGGGCGTGGTGGAGCTGACGGTGGCCATCCACCGGGTGTTTGACACCTCCCGCGACCGGCTGGTGTTCGACGTGGGGCACCAGTGCTACGTCCATAAGATCCTGACGGGCCGCCGTGAGCGGATGGATACCCTGCGGCAGCTGGGCGGCATCTCCGGCTTTCCCAAGCCCTATGAGAGCGTCCACGACGCCTTTATGGCGGGACATGCCTCCAACTCCGTCTCCGTGGCGCTGGGCATGGCCAAGGCCCGTACCATGCAGCATCAGGATTATGACGTGATCGCCCTGATCGGCGACGGCGCGCTGGGCGGCGGCCTCAGCTTCGAGGGGCTGAACAACGCCGGCGCCTCCGGCGAACCCATGATCGTCATTCTCAACGACAACGGCATGTCCATCGCCCCCAATGTGGGGGCGGTCAGCCGTCATCTGTCCCGGCTGCGGACAAAGCCGGGATACTACGAATTCAAGAAGCGCTATCGCAGGCTGCTGGGCACCGGCGCGGTGGGCGGCAGGATCTATCAGATCAGCCACGACGTGAAAACGGCCCTGAAAAAGACGCTGCTGCCGGGCAGCTCCATGTTCGAGAGCATGGGCTTTGCCTATATGGGCCCGGTGGACGGCCACGATGTGGAGGCGCTGGAGCAGTCTCTGCAGTGGGCGCGGGAGCAGCGCTGCCCCGTGCTGCTGCATGTGCGCACCGTGAAGGGGAAGGGCTACGCTCCCGCGGAGGAGCGCCCCGCCGACTATCACGGCGTGGGACCATTTGATCCCGAGACCGGCAGGCCGCGGAAGCCCTCCGGTGCGGATTTCTCCCATGTGTTCGGCCAGGAGCTGACGAAGCTGGCGGGGGAGGATGAACGCGTGTGCGCCATTACCGCCGCCATGCAGGAGGGCACAGGCCTGACGGAGTTTGCCGGGGCTTACCCCCGTCGGCTCTTTGACGTGGGCATTGCCGAGGGCCACGCCGTATCCATGGCGGGCGGCATGGCCAAGCAGGGGCTTTTGCCGGTGTTCGCGGTGTATTCCAGCTTTTTGCAGCGGGGCTATGACCAGTTGATCCAGGATGTGGCGCTGGACAGCCTGCATGTGGTGCTGGGCGTTGACCGGGCGGGCCTGGTGGGCGCCGACGGCGAGACCCATCACGGCTGCTTTGACGCGCTGTATCTGGCCCAGGTGCCCCATATGACGGTGCTGTGCCCCGCCAGCTTTGCCGAGCTGCGGCAGATGCTGCGGCGGGCGGTCTTTGCGCTGACCGGCCCGGTGGCCGTCCGCTATCCCCGTGGCGGGGAGGGCGTGTACCGGGGCTGCTGCGGCGATGAGATCTTTACGGAGCTGCGGCAGGGGAGCGACTGCACCATCCTGGCCTATGGCATATTGATCAATCAGGCGCTGGAGGCGGCGGAGCTGCTGTGTCAGGCGGGCATCGAGGCCCGCGTGGTGAAGCTGAACGCCATCGCGCCGCTGCGCAATGACGAGGTGCTGGCGGCACTGGGCGCGGAGAAGCGCCTGCTGGTGCTGGAGGACTGCATGGGCAGCGGCTGCGTGGGCCAGCGGCTGACGGCCATCCTGGCCCAGCAGGGCCGGATGCCGGGCCGGCTGATTCTGAAGAACCTGGGGGACACCATCCCCTGCCACGGCAGCGTGCCGCAGCTGTACGCCCAGTGCGGACTGGACGCGGAGCATGTGGCGGCGGCGTTGAAGGAGGCGTGCCATGAGCAATAAAACGAGACTGGACGTCCTGCTGGTGGAGCAGGGCCTGCAGGAGAGCCGCCAGAAGGCGCAGGCCACCATCATGGCGGGCATTGTGTACGTCAACAATCAGAAGGTGGACAAGCCGGGTACGGCAGTCCCCAACGACGCCCATATCGAGGTGCGGGGCAAGACGCTGCGGTATGTGAGCCGGGGCGGCCTGAAGCTGGAAAAAGCCATGCAGACCTGGCCCATTGTGCTGGAGGGAAAGACCTGCGCCGACATCGGCTCCTCCACCGGCGGCTTTACCGACTGCATGCTGCAAAACGGCGCGCGGAAGGTGTACGCCGTGGACGTGGGCACCAACCAACTGGCGTGGAAGCTGCGCACCGATCCCCGGGTGGTGTGTCTGGAAAAGACCAACGCCCGGACGCTGACCGCCCAGCAGGTGCCGGAGGCGCTGGATTTCGCCTCCATCGACGTGTCCTTTATCTCCTTGAAGCTGATCTTCCCGGCGCTGTATCCGCTGCTGCGCGAGGGCGGCGAGGTAGCCTGCCTCATCAAGCCCCAGTTCGAGGCGGGCCGGGAAAAGGTGGGCAAAAAGGGCGTCGTCCGTGACAGCGCCGTCCATCTGGAGGTGCTGGAGCACTTCCTGGAACACGCAAAGGAAAATCATTTTGCGGTGCTGGGCATTACATACTCTCCCATCCGCGGACCGGAGGGGAACATCGAATATCTGGGATACCTTCGCAAATCCGACGAACAGGACGCGGCCGTCGACCTGCGCGCTGTGGTGACAGCATCCCATGAGACATTGAAGGAGGGAGAAGCGCGGTGAAAAAGAAAGTCATCCTATGCCCCAATCCCTATCGGGACAGTGAGCTGAAGGTGGCCAAGGATGCCAAGGCCATTCTGGAGAGCATCGGCTTTGAGACGGTGGTGTGCCTGCCCTTCCATCGTGACGGCTACGGCGACGAGCTGGGTGTGCCGGTGCGGCAGCTGCAGCAGGAGATCAAGGCCGCCGACCTGATGATCGCCTTCGGCGGCGACGGCACCATCCTGCACCTGAGCCGCACGGCGGCACTGCACAACGTGCCGGTGCTGGGCATCAATCTGGGCAGCCTGGGCTTTATGTCGGAGCTGGAGGCCAACGAGTTGGAGCGCCTGCGGGATCTGCAGAGCTGGGACTTCGTGGTGGAGTCCCGCATGATGCTGGACGTGACCATCTTCCGGGGCGGCAACGCCGTATACAGCAACATCGCCCTCAACGACGCGGTGGTGTCAAAGGGCTCTGTGGCAAGGGTCGTCCGGCTGGATATCTTTACAGAGGAGGGCCGCCTGACCAAGGTCACCGGCGACGGCGTGGTGATCTCCACGCCCACCGGCTCCACCGGCTACTCCATGGCCGCCGGCGGCCCCATCGTGGAACCCACGGCCCGGAACCTGCTGATCACGCCCATCTGTCCCCACTCTACCCGCGCGACCTCCTATGTGCTGTCGCCGGAGCATGTGATTACCATTGAGGCGGCGGACGCCAACCGGAAGTTCGTCTATCTCTCCGCCGACGGCGGCAAGGCGTTTTCCCTGAAAAACGGCGACAGAGTCCGTGTGCGGCAGTCCAAGTTCGCTATGGGCCTTGTGCGCCTCAGCAAAAAGAGCTTCTGCGAGATCCTTGACTATAAAATGGGAGGCTGCGAGAAATGAAAAATGTCCGGCAGGAAAAGCTGCTGCAGATCATCAGCGAAGAGGCCATCGAGACCCAGGAGCAGCTTTTGAAGCGGCTGAACGACCTGGGCATCCAGTCCACCCAGGCCACCATTTCCCGGGACATCAAGCAGCTCCATTTGGTGAAGGAGCCCACCGGCCAGGGACGCTACCGCTATGCCGTGTCGGTGCAGAAAACGAAGCTGAACTTCGCCGACAAGCTGCGCACCATCTTCCGCGAGAGCGTAATCAGCGTGGAGGCAGCCCAGAATATCGTGGTGCTGAAAACCATCGAGGGCATGGCCCAGGGTGCGGCCTTCGCGCTGGACAACATGGGCGATACCGACATCGTGGGCACGCTGGCCGGCGACGACACCATCTTCCTGGTGTTCCACGACAACATCCAGGCATTGGATTTCTGCGAACAGGTGAAACAGATGCTGCGCTGACGCGCAACGGAGGGCTGCTATGCTGGAACTGCTTCATATCGAGAATATCGCCATCATCGAGGAGGCGGAGATCGCCTTCCGCCCCGGCTTCAACGCCCTGACGGGCGAGACCGGCGCCGGTAAATCCATCGTGATCGACGCCATGAGCGCCGTGCTGGGCCAGCGCACCTCCCGTGATCTGATCCGCACCGGCGCCAGTAAGGCCTTCGTCAGCGCGCTGTTCTCCCATGTGGATCCCGCCCTGTGTGAGGAGCTGGGGGCCTCGCCCGACGAGAACGGCGACCTGATGCTCCAGCGGGAGATCGGCGCGGACGGCAAGAACGTCTGCCGTGTGGGCGGGCGGCCCGTTACCGTATCCCAGCTGCGGACGCTGGGCAGCCGTCTGGTGAATATCCACGGCCAGCACGACGGCCAGCAGCTGCTGGACGAGGAGCAGCATCTGGCGTATCTGGACAGCTTCGGAAAAGTGGACAGCCTTCTGGAAGCCTATGCTGACAAGTATAATGCCTTGACGGACATCCGCCGTAAAATGAACGCATTGCAAATGGATGAGGCAGAGAAGGCCCGGCGGATGGACACCCTGCAATACCAGATAGGCGAGCTGGAGCGGGCCAAGCTGAAGAGCGGCGAGGAGGAAGAGCTGCAAGGTCGCCGCAATTTGCTGCGGAACGCCGAGAAGTTCATCTCCGCCGTGTCGGGAGCGGACTATGCCCTGAACGGCGGTGAGGACGGCAGCGGCGTGCTGAACCTGCTGCGGCAGGCTCAGGACGCGCTGGGCACCGTGCGCCATCTGGACGAGGGCTTCAACGCCCTGTACGAGCGTCTGGAGAGCGCGTACAGCGAGGCGTATGACATCGCCTTCTCCGTGGCGGAGCAGCGGGAGAACTTCGATTTTTCCCCCAATGAGCTGGACGAGGTGGAGGGCCGGTTGGATCAGCTCTACCGCCTGAAAAAGAAGTACGGCGCCACCGTGGAGGATATGCTGGCGTATCTGGACAACTGCCGCAGGGAGTTGGATGACATCGCCTACGCAGGCGATGCCTTGGCCCGGCTGGAGAAGGACTGCGCCAAGGCGGAGAAGGCCGCCCGCAAGGCGGCGGAGGAGCTGTCCGCCGCCCGCAAGGCCGCCGGTGAGACGCTGTCCCAGGCCATCCTGACGGAGCTGCGGCAGTTGGATATGGGCAAGATCCGCTTTCAGGTGGACTTTGCCGAGAAGCCGCTGGACGCTGCCGGTATGGATCAGGTGCGGTTTCTCATGTCCGCTAACCTGGGCGAGGAGCTGAAGCCCATCAACAAGATCGCCTCCGGCGGCGAGCTGGCCCGCATCATGCTGGCCATGAAGAACGTCCTCAGTGAGCAGGATCATGTGGCCACCATGGTGTTTGACGAGGTGGATACCGGCGTCAGCGGCCGGGCCGCCCAGAAGGTGGCCGAGAAGATGGCCCGCATCAGCCGCCATAAGCAGGTGCTGTGTGTCACCCATCTGCCACAGCTGGCCGCCATGGCGGATACCCACTTCTCCGTGGAGAAGGGGGAGGCCAATGGCCGCACCTTCACCCAGGTGCGGCAGCTTGATCGGAAGCAGCGGCAGATGGAGCTGGCCCGCCTGACCGGCGGCGCGCAGGTGACGGAGACCATGCTGCAGGGCGCGGAGGAGCTGCTGACCCAGGCGGAGAAATTCCGGGCGGAGATGGCGGAATAAATTCACCTTATGAGAGGTATTTATAAATATTTTTCATATTGCGAAAAAAGTGTTGACAAACGAAAAAAATCTGCTACAATAGTGGCAACTTGATACCGTTACCGTGATGAAGGGAAGAAGTAACACGCCCCGGCGCCTGCAAAGAGAACCTCTGGCTGGTGAAAAGAGGAGAGGGCGGCGCGTGCGAATACATCCCGGAGCAGCCTTCTGAAAGCCTGAACTTCGAGGTCAGTAGGGATGTGTCGGGTTCGCCCGTTACAGCGATAGGGTGTGTCAGCACCCGACGAGGCCGTTTTCCGTGAGGAGGCGGCGAACATGAGGTGGTACCGCGATAATTTGTCGCCCTCTGTCCAAGGACAGGGGGCGTTTTTATTTTGCTGCACCGCCATACCTCTTGTCAAAAACTCAACATCACAGATCGTATAGGAAAGGAATGTAAGAAAATGGGTATTTATGAAGAACTGGTGGCCCGCGGCTTGATCGCCCAGGTCACGAATGAGGAAGAGATCCGCGAGATGGTCAACAACGGCAAGGCCACCTTCTACATCGGCTTTGACTGCACGGCCGATTCCCTGCATGTTGGCCACTTTATGGCCCTGTGCCTGATGAAGCGTCTGCAGATGGCGGGCAACAAGCCCATCGCCCTGATCGGCGACGGCACCACTCTGATCGGCGACCCCTCCGGCCGTACCGACATGCGCCAGATGCTGACCGAGGAGACCATCAAGCACAATGCCGAGTGCTTCAAGCGCCAGATGGAGAAGTTCATCGACTTCTCCGAGGGTAAGGCCCTGATGCTGTATAACTCCGAGTGGCTGAAGCCCCTGAACTATATCGAAATGCTGCGCGAGGTGGGCGCATGCTTCTCCGTCAACAACATGCTGCGTGCCGAGTGCTACAAGCAGCGCATGGAGAAGGGTCTCAGCTTCCTGGAATTCAACTACATGATCATGCAGAGCTACGATTTCTACTACATGTTCCAGCACTATGGCTGCAACATGCAGTTCGGCGGCAACGACCAGTGGAGCAACATGCTGGGCGGTACCGAGCTGATCCGCAGAAAGCTGGGCAAGGACGCCCACGCCATGACCATCACCCTGCTGCTGAACTCCGAGGGCAAGAAGATGGGCAAGACCGCCAGCGGCGCTGTGTGGCTGGATCCCAACAAGACCAGCCCCTTCGAGTTCTTCCAGTACTGGCGCAATGTGGATGACGCCGACGTGCTGAAGTGCATCCGCATGCTGACCTTCCTGCCGCTGGAGCAGATCGACACCATGTCCTCCTGGGAAGGCTCCCAGCTCAACGAGGCCAAGGACATTCTGGCCTATGAGCTGACCAAGCTGGTCCACGGTGAGGAGGAAGCTGAGAAGGCCCGTACCGCATCTCAGGCACTGTTCTCCGGTGCAGGCGATGCCGAGCATATGCCCACCACCGAGCTGACCAACGACGACTTCGGCGGCGGCTCCATCGACGTGCTGAGCCTGCTGGTGAAGTGCGGTCTGGCTGCCTCTAAGGGCGAGGCCCGCCGTCTGGTACAGCAGGGCGGCGTGTCCGTCAACGACGAGAAGGTGTCCGCGATCGAGACCACCTTCGGCTGCGAGCAGTTTACAGGCGATGGTGTGATCATCAAGAAAGGCAAGAAGGTCTTCCATCGCGCTGTTCTGGTATAATTTTTTCTCCAAGACCCTATTCCCCTGTTTATATCACTGACCATGATATAGCTCAAACAAATAAGCCGTGGCTTTCGCCACGGCTTATTTGTTTTTGTTTGCACAGCGGCAGGGAGGAGGCATTACAGGGAGCGCACGCTTTCGCGGATCAGCAGCTTATAGGGAAGCTCAATCTTCAGCGGGATGCTGTGGTGCTTTTTCAGGCGGCTCTCCAGCGTGCGGATGACCTGCTGGCCCATCTCCGCGATGGGGACGTGGACGGTCGTCAGCGCCGGGGTGATCAGCCCGGAGGGGGAGATGTCATCCACGCTGATCACGGAAATATCCCGCGGCACCCGGAAGCCGTGCTCGTGCAGGCAGCGGATGGCGGCGATGGCCGTGTTGTCGTTGGCACAGAAGATGGCGGAGGGCAGTTCGGGGTTCTTCTCCAGGAACTGCTCTGTGGCCTGGTAGCCGCTGAAGCTGTCGTATTCGCAGAAGAACACATAGCTGGGCGGGATGGGGAGCCCCTCATCCCGCATGACGCTTTGGTACGCCTGGAAGCGGCGCTCGCCTCGGCCGCTGCCGATATAGCCGATGCGCCGGTGCCCGCAGGAGATCAGGTATTGCATGGCGGCGGTGGCGGCGGCGTAGCCGTCGCAGACCACCTGATCCATTTCAAAATCGGTGAAGGACAGGCCGCTGTAAACAATATTGCGGTACCGCTTGTGGAGGAAGGTCACGGCCTCCGGATCCTCAAAGCGGCCCACGACGATAGCACCGTCCACGTTGATGCCCTTGATACGGTTCAGCAGGGCCGTGCTCTGCAGGTTGAATTTGGTGAAGCAGAACGGAACGGTAAAGCCGCACTGGCTTGCGGCCTGCTCAATGGAGCGGACCATCTCATAGAAGAACGGGTTATCCTCGGGATTCCTGGTGTGCGACATAAAGCAGGCCAGCTGCGCACCGGCCACGCTGACACAGCTGGATTTCAGGTTCCGCGCCGCCGCGTTGGGAACGTAGCCGTAGGTCCGCACCAGCCGCCACACCTTGTCGCGGGTCTCCGCCTTAGCAAAGCTGTTGCTGGTGTCGTTCAGGATCCGGGACACGGTGGACGGCGAAACACCGGCAAGCTTTGCAATGTCTTTGATCGTCATAAATCAAACCCCTTCCGCTTTCTGCGTTACGCATGCATAAAGAAATCGTTTGCGTAAATTTCCGTTTACATTGCGACATTTTATAGCATATACTAGAGTTGGATATAGAACTAATTTGTTGATTTTCCCTAAAATATGTATTGACTGGAGGATAACACAAAGTGTCGATTTTGTCAAACGTTTTACTGATTACTGTGGACGATCTTAACTATGATTCCGTTGGTTGTTTTGGCTGCCAGGTGGATGACATCACCCCGAACATTGATAAGCTGGCCAGCGAGGGCGTCCGCTTCAACAATTCCCATGTGACCATCGCCGTGTGTCAGCCGTCCCGTTCCGTCCTGCTGACGGGCCGCTATCCCCATCACAACGGCGCGAGAGGCTTTGAGGAGATCGACGCCAGTGTTACCACGCTGACCCAGGTGCTGCACCGCGAGGGCTTCCTGAACGGCATCATCGGCAAGGAGGATCACGTCGCGCCCAAGGAGAAATTCTTCTGGGACGAATATGTGCAGACCTACTGCGAGGAGGAGGGCTGGGGCCGCTCACCGGAGGTGTATTACGACAAGGTCAAGCAGTTCCTGACCCGTGCCCGGGAGGAGGGCAAGCCCTTCTTCCTGATGGCCAACTCCCATGATCCCCACCGTCCCTATGTGGGCGCTGATGATGAAATGTTCTATTTCGGGCATCATACTACTGCCGACCGTATTTACACGCCGGAGGAGATCACGGTGCCCGGCTGTCTCCCCGACCTGCCGGACGTGCGGAAGGAGCTGGCACAGTACTTCTCCAGCGTTCACCGCGGCGACCAGATCGTGGGCAAGATCCTGCAGGCGCTGGACGACATGGGCTATCGTGACGATACCCTGGTGCTGTTCCTGAGCGACAACGGCATGGCCCTGCCCTACGCCAAGACGAACTGCTATCTCAACAGCACCAAGAGCCCCTACATCATGCGCTGGCCGGGGCGGATCCCCGCCGGTTCCGTCAGCGACGCGCTGGTCTCCGGCATCGACTTTACGCCCACTGTGCTGGACGTGCTGGGCATCGAGCCGATCGTGGACGCGGACGGCAGATCCATGAAGCATACGATCATGGAGGGCGCGGAGCAGTACGACGATATCTTTACCCTGTTCTTCAAGACGAACAATAACCACATCACCCACCGCGCGCTGCATTTCCCCATGCGCTGCGTGCAGAACAAGCGCTTTTGCAATGGTATTTTCAATCACACATCGCTGTGTGAATTTAATCAGGGCAAGCTGTTACTCCATTTAACGATACCTTTTGAAAAAAAGCCAAAGACCAACTTACCGAGCGACAATCTCAAGTACTACCGTCAGCGGAAACAGATGACAACAAGGCAGTTGGCGGAAAAGCTGGATATTGTGCCAGCGACTGTTGTGTTGTATGAAAGCGGAAAGCATCCCATCCCTTACGATGTAGCTATCAAACTGGCAGATGTTTTGAAAATCGAAGCAGCTTTGTTCTATGATGATTTTTCCCGTTTCCTTGCCGTACCCTATACCGAAGCACTAAAGAGTGTTAGAATGGCTCTGGGGCTGTCACAGAAGGCTTTTGCCGAGCAAATAGAAGTTATACCCAGTTACTACTATAAGCTCGAAGAAGGTAATCGCAGGCCGTCACGAAAGGTTTATCAGAAGATATGTGCTGTGCTCGAAGCGACCGGTCGACAAACTTCACTTTTATGGGAGCAACCATTACAATAAAAGTGAAAAAACGATTGGAGGAGTGACTATGGCACAGAATTTGACTTATACCCGTTGCGGTGATTATCTCATCCTTGATATTCAGTTGAGCCACATAAGCGATAAACCGCTTGGGAAATACGGCAGGATGCGCAGAGCATTTCTTGCGGAAAATAATCCAATGCTCTTGGATGACATGATTCTGACGGAAACCTTGTTCCCGCACCTGTGGGAGATCGACGAAACAGCTCACCGTAGAGTGGAACAGATAATGACTGAACTTCTGGAGAAAAATCCGGCTCCGGATAAGTCAACCCAACAGCTTGCTTGGGTGCAGCACATGAGCTATGCCTTGGGCCTATGTCTATTGATGATTTAGATAAGTCACAGTACAACAGAATGATCACTTATTTAAAGAAACTGAGAGGTTCTTATGGGCGCTATCAAGATGCTTATCAAGCATTATGTGACGATTTAGGTGTAAAACCGACACTTCCGGATAACTCAACACGCTTACCAATCGCATTTATGAAAACGTGTGGATGGGTTGAAAGCCAGCGTACACGAAAACTGTATCCACCTAAATCCCTGGAATGCCTTTGCTTAACACAGCATGGTGCTGATTTGGCTAACAGCCTTCGTGAGGTAAAAGATTTGCGTATGGATGAGTATTACAGCTATCCAGAACACACTCGCAATTCATTGATTCGTTTGGGGGTGTATTCAATGCTTTTGCGTGCAGGCTATGATACTTCACCCGTTCAAGAAACAATGCGGCAAGATCAAGTTGTGTGTGCTGATGTTCTTAATGGAAAGGAACTCCTTTTTTCTCCTTACCAAACGCTGCACCGTTCTGTTGTGGATGAAGCGTTGGGGATTCATAGAGAAATTGCAGGCACACAGACACATACAGATGTATTGCCAGACATAAAACGAACAGATGCGAATGTCAATAATATATGCTTGACAATTTCTACCAATGGCGCACATTCCACTTCTGATGTGGAAGTAAATAGCTTTGTCCAGCAAGTATTGGATGCAAAGAGTGTCGGTGAACGAAAGAAGGATATTATTGATAAAATCTTTGACGACAGCATAACGGATACACAGACAAAATTTTATCCACTTGTAGCAATGCTGTTTCGAGTAATGGGCTTGGATTGTCAGGCATCCAGACCTGGCGATAACGGTGCTCGTTGGGATGCAATCATTGTCGATTCGGAGGAAAGTATTCCTATTGAAATCAAGTCTCCTACTGAGGAGCAGCATCTTTCTTTAAAAGCAATCCGCCAAGCGCTCGAAAATAAAGTGATTCTTTTATCAAGAGGGACGCATCCTACTTTGCCAGAGACAACTTCTTTAGCGGTTGGATATTACCTACCAAATGACAGAGCTGAGGTTACCAATCTTATGAGTGATTTCAAGACTGCGTTTGGTTACAATATCGGCATTATAGACTTGAAAACACTGCTTACAATAGCTGTTACCATTGTGTATGATGAAAAAACCTTTGATATTTCTGAACTAAACCGATTGGAGGGATTTGCAAATGCCACTTTTAACTAATGAATGAGGAAGGCTTCCACACTCCTTCCGGTGCAGCATTCAACGCATCAACAACAAGGTTGGTTTTAAGAAATCCCATTTATTGTACTGCTGATAAACGCAGTTATGATTATTTCATCGACCATGACGGTAATGTATTCGGAGATATGACAGAGTTTGACGGAACTCACGGATTGTCAGCTTACAATAAAACTGACCAAGAGAAGTACGAGGGAAGCGACAGCACATTTATCTCTCCGAAATATGTCCAGACCATTGAAAGTAAGCCTGTCAGCGAGTGGATTATTGCAGTCGGTAGGCATGAAGGATTTATCCCAAGTGAACAATGGGTTGAGGTGCAGGAACTTCTGGAGGCTATTGCGGAGAAATACAACCGTCCGCACAGAAAGACCAACGCTCTGTTGGCGGGACTGGTGCATTGTCCTCACTGCGGCAGGCGATTGAGTGTGATTTCCGAGTCTGACCGTTGGACGAACGGAAAACCTCGATTCAAATATGTTTGTCCCGGCTATCGCAAAAAGGAATGTAATTTCAAAGCGGTAGACGGCGTTCTTCTGGATGAATTTGTGGTACGGCAGTTATCCGATCTGTCAGATGAAAACAGTGAGCGTTTCAAAGATATTCTCGAAATTAAAATCGAGGAGGTTCTTGAAAAATCACAGACAGTACAGGAGCACACCTTCATTAAAAAGAAACGTGACAAGCTGAAAGCGGATATTGCAGCGCAGACAAGAAATCTGCGTGAAGCGGACGGCAGTATCAAGCAATTTATCCAGGAGGATTTGCAGAATCTGGCTATGGAACTTCGAGAAACGGAGCGGCAGCTTTCCAAACTGGATGAAAGCAGAAAGAACAATATGATTGCCATCCGTGACTTGGAAATGACAAAAGAAAGGTTGCTCTCCTTTGCAGAATATGCAAAAGATGCGCAACCGGAGGTTCTGGTCACTTTGATCCAGACTATTGTAGAAAGAATTTATATCGTGGAAAAGGATAACGAGCGTTACTGCCACATCTTTATCAAGGGCTGTTCCGGAGAAGATTACACCGGCTTCTTCCGGACAGCCGGTTACATAGAGCAAAAAACTACACCTGTGTGTGATTCAGAACAGTGTTGCATTGCCTATATCTTCAACGCATGGTCTGACGGTGAGACCACCTTCCTCAATGAATCCACGGAGGGACTTACCTTCAAGGCCATGGAAAAGGCCGCCGAGACCGACAGCTATATCCGCCACCGGGTGGACTTCTTCAAATACCGTGTGACGGAGGAGCTGTACGACTATGTTACGGATCCCCACGCCAAGAACAATCTGATCGAGAAGCAGGAATATATAAGGTGTTCCGCCGCGGATTTGAAAACTTCTGATGGGAGGAAGAAAACAATGAAGCTTGATTTTGAATACGGTCACGGCCTGATGAGTGCGGAGCTTCCGGACAGCACCGAGGTATTTATCCCCGGCGAGACGGTGGCCGATCCGCCCTGCCTGCCGCAGGACTGGGACGTGCTGTACAACGAAACGGTCCGCACGCTGCGTGAGCCCCTTGATATGCCGCCCCTGCGCGAGCTGGCTGCCCCCGGAAAGACGGCGGTCATCGTGATCCCCGACATCGTCAAGGGCGGCTGCCAGCCCACCAGCCACCGCAAGGTAGCCATCCGGGCCTGCCTGGACGAGCTCTACGCCGGCGGCGTGGAAAAGCAGGACGTGCTGCTGATGATCTCCAACGGCCTGCACCCCCGTGCCACGGTCGCGGAGATGCGGCAGATCCTCGGCGAGGAGCTATTCAACGAATTCTACTATACCGGTCAGATCACCAGCCATGACAGCGAGGATGCCGCCAATATGGTGGACCTGGGCCATACCCACCGCGGTGATCCGGTGCTGATGAACCGCTATGTCTTTGAGTGTGACATCCCGATCCTCATCGGCCACTGCCAGGGCAACCCCTACGGCGGCTATTCCGGCGGCTACAAGCACTGCACCACCGGCATCACCCACTGGCGCTCCATCGCGAGCCACCATGTGCCCGAGGTGATGCACCGTCCGGACTTTGCCCCGGTCTCCGGCCACAGCCTGATGCGTACCAAGTTCGATGAGATCGGTATGTACATGGAGGAAAAGATGGGCCACCGCTTCTTCTGCTGCGACGCTGTGCTGGATACCTATTCCCGCCAGATCGAGATCTGGAGCGGCAATGCCTACGAGGTGCAGAAGGCGTCCTGGCCTATGGGCAACCGCCGCACCTATATCCCCTTTGCCAAGGAGAAGTATGACGTTATGGTCTTTGGCATGCCGCAGAATTTCCACTACGGCGACGGTATGGGCACCAATCCCATTCAGATGATGCAGGCACTCTCCGCGCAGGTGATCCGCCACAAGCGCGTCATGAAGGACAGCTGCGTGATCATCTGCTCCTCCATCTGCAACGGCTATTTCCATGATGAGCGCTGGCCCTATCTGCGGGAGCTGTATGAGATGTTCCAGCACGATCATATGAACATTCTGCCGGATATGAACCGCTATGGCGAGTATTTTTCCACCAACGAGGAGTATATCCGCAAATACCGCTTTGCCAACGCCTTCCACCCCTTCCACGGCTTCTCCATGATGAGCTGCGGCCATATCGCCGAGATGAATACCAGCGCCATTTACATCGTCGGCGCGCAGGAGCCGGGCATCGCCCGCGGCATGGGGCTTAAGACCCGCGCCACCTTTGAGGAGGCCCTTGCCGATGCGAAGAAGAAGCTTGTCGGCAGCAATCCCCGTATTCTTGCCCTGCCCAAGACCTTCAAGGTCGGCGCCGTCCATCTCTGTATGGCCGATGACGATCTCAAGACCGTCTGAGCTGTTGCAGCATCAGAAAAGGAGCCGCCGGATACAGGAGCCCAAACGGACTGTACCGGCGGCTCTTCGCGTTATCCGGCCACAGGAGGCGTTTTTATGGATCTGAACTGGACGCTGATCGCCGTGGTCGCCGCCATCAACTTTGCCGCCGCGCTGCTGCAGGCGTCCTGCGGCTTCGGCTACGCCATGCTGGCCATGACGCTGATGCCGCTGGTGCTGCCCATGCAGACCTGCTCCGCCGTCTCGGCGGTAACGGTGGTGGCTATCGGTTTGCAGATGGTGCTCCTGCTGCGCCGCCATATCCGGTTCCGGCAGATACTGCTGCCGCTCTGCGGCTGCTTTATGACCACGCGGCTGGGTATATGGTGCCTGCTCCATTTTCCGGAGCAGACGCTGCGGTGGATCCTTGCGGGACTGATTTTTCTGCTGACGGGCTTCTTTTTCTATATGCAGCACCGGAGCATCCGCCTGCGGGACAAGTGGTACTGCGGACTGGGCACGGGACTTGTCACCGGGCTCTCCACGGGAATGTTCAATATCGTGGGCCCGTTTTTTATGGTGTACTACGCAAGCATCATGGACGATCCCCTCTGCGTGAAGGCCAGCCTTGAGTGCAGCTTCCTTGCGGCGGGGGCTTACGCCACGGTGCTGCATCTGCGCAGCGGGACCTTCGTGCCGGAGGGAGTGCCGCTGTATGCGGCATCCGCGCTGGCCGCGCTGCTGGCCGGTGTCATCGGACTGCGGCTCTACCGGCACATTGACCGGAAGATGCTGGCACGCGTGATTTACGTTCTGCTGCCGCTTCTGGCAGTGACACTGCTGCTGAAGGGGCGCAGCTGAGAAAGGGTTCTTCTTATGGGTTTCATTATTTTTGCCGTATGCCTCTGCGCGTCCACGATCGGCGGCATTTGCGGCATCGGCGGCGGTGTGATCATCAAGCCTGTGCTGGACGCGCTGGGGCTCATGTCCGTCAGCGCCATCAGCTTTCTGTCGGGGATCTCGGCCATGATGATGGCGGCCATCTCCGTGTTCTGGCAGCGGAAGCTGCATCTTGTGGAGGTGCGCACCGGAAGCCTTCTTGCCGTTGGCTCTATCGTCGGCGGCATCGCGGGCTACAGCCTGTTTCAGGCCATCCGGGCCGCCGCCCAGCAGGACGCGCTTGTGGGTATGGTGCAGGCGATCCTTCTGGGGCTCGTCACGCTGCTGACGCTGGTCTACAGTGCCTTTCTCCGCAGCAGGCTCCGCTCCTATGAGGTGAAGGCACCGGCCGCCTGTATTGCCATCGGCTGCCTGATGGGACTGCTGTCCTCCTTCCTGGGGATCGGCGGCGGGCCCATCAACCTTGCGATCCTCTATTTCGCGTTTTCCATGACCACGAAGAAGGCGGCCGCCAATTCCCTGTACATCATCCTCTGCTCACAGCTGGCGAATCTGGTCACATATCTCGTCCGGGGCACGGTCCCGGCATTTCCCTGGCCCTATCTGCTTATCATGGCGGCGGCGGGCTTCCTGGGCGGGATGCTGGGCACCCGGATCAACCGGAGAATATCGGAAAAGACCCCAGAGCGCCTGTTTTCCGGCCTGCTTGCCGTTATTGTCCTGATCTGCGTCTATAACGCCCTGCGTTTTGCGCTCTGAAGCGCAAAGTGCTTTCCATAGGGGATATGGTATGCTATAATGATTAACTGATAGGATATTTCATTCTGTGAAGGATGTGTTGCTATGCCGCCTGTTTCTGTTTTGATCAAACCGGCCTCCGGAAGCTGCAATCTGCGGTGCAGCTACTGCTTCTATACCGACGAGGTCAGCCGCAGGGCGGCCCACGGCTGCGGCGTCATGTCGGATGAGACCATGGAGTGCCTGATCCGCCGGATCTTTGAGTCGGCGGAGACGCAGGTCTCCATAGGCTTTCAGGGCGGCGAGCCGCTTCTGGCCGGGCTGGCCTATTATGAGCGCTTTACCCGGCTGGCGGAGGCATACAACCGCCGGGGCGTGCCGGTGCAATATTCGATCCAGACCAACGGCTTGCTGCTGGACGAGGACTGGGCCGCGTTTTTCCGCCGTCACGATTTCCTGGTGGGGATCTCCGTGGACGGCCTGCGGGAGACCCACGACGCGAACCGCGTCGATCCGGCTGGCGGCGGCAGCTATGGGCAGGTGGCCGCGGCCATCGCCCGGCTGGAGCGCCGCGGCGTACCCTTCAACATCCTCACGGTGGTCAATGCACAGACAGCGCCCAGGATCCGCGAGATCTACCGGGACTATATGGCGCGGGGATGGGTCTATCAGCAGTATATCCCCTGCTTGGATCCGCTGGGGGAGACGCCCGGCGGGCATCCCTGGTCGCTGACTGCGGACGCCTATGGTACGTTCCTGTGCGAGCTGTTTGATCTGTGGTATGAGGATCGCAGGAACGGCGTATTCGTCTACAACCGGTACTTTGAGAATCTGGCGGCGCTGCTGCTGCGCTATCCCACGGAGGCCTGCGGCATGTCGGGCTGCTGCACCGTCAATCTTACCGTGGAGGCGGACGGCAGCGTGTATCCCTGCGACTTCTACGCGCTGGATGAGCTGCTGCTGGGCAATATCCGGGAGAGCAGTCTGGAGAAGCTCCGGGATGCAGAGAACGCCCGGCGCTTTGTGGAGACCTCGCGGCGGATCGACCCGGCATGTCTGGGCTGCGAGAGCCTTGCCCTCTGCCGGGGCGGCTGCCGCCGCCGGCAGCTGACATCCCTGTGGGAGCCGGGGCCCAACGCCCTGTGCAAAGCCTTTCAGCGGTTCTTTCCCTATGCCGTCCCAAGGCTGCGGACGCTGCTGTAGCGGGCGAGGCGGATATGATGTGATAAAAAAGCTGTGTGAATGGTCATTCACACAGCTTTTTGCTTCTTATTTACACCGAGAACAGGATATCCGCGTAGGTGGGCAGGGGCCAGTGCTGGGCGCCGGTGATGGCCTCCAGCTGGTTGATGAGGGCGCTGGCCTTCTGGCGGCGGGCGTCCACCTCGTCACGGTAGTAGCAGGCGGCCTTGATGCCGCCGTCCATGGCGGGTGCCTTATTGATGGCGCGCTCCAGCGCCTCGCAGGCGTCGTAGAGCTTGCCGGACAGGTCGGCCAGCTTCCGCAGCGTGGCCTCCTCCATCTTCACGGACAGGGGGATGCCGCAGTTCTGCTTGTGGAACAGGGCGGTGGCCAGCTCGTCGGAATACTTGCTGACGGCGGGCATGATCTGGCGGCGGGCCATATCCAGCAGGGTATTGCCCTCGATGGTCATGACCTTGCAGTAGTTCTCCAGATGGATGTTGTAGCGGGCCTCCAGCTCGTCACGGGTCAGCACGCCGTGGCGGCTGAACATGGCGATGTTCTTCTCGGCGATGTAGGCGGGCAGAGCGTCCACGGTGTTGCCCAGATTGCACAGGCCGCGGCGCTTGGCCTCGGCCACCCACTCGTCGCTGTAGCCGTTGCCGTTGAAGATGATCCGCTGGTGGGCGGCAAAGGTGTCGTGCAGCAGCGTCTGCAGGGCGGACTGGAAGTCCCCGGCCTTTTCCAGAATGTCGGCGAACTGCTGCAGCTCCTCGGTCATGATGGTGTTCATCACGGCGCTGGGGCTGGCGATGGACTGGCTGGAGCCAAGCATGCGGAACTCGAACTTATTGCCGGTGAAGGCCAGGGGAGAGGTGCGGTTCCGGTCGGTGGTGTCCTGGGGGATCTCCGGCAGGGTGTCCACGCCGATCTCCAGACGGCGCTTGGTGACGTCCACATACTCCGTGCCCTGGATGATGGAGTCCAGAATGGCGGTCAGCTCGTCGCCCAGGAACACGGACACGATGGCGGGAGGGGCCTCGTTGCCGCCCAGACGGCGGTCGTTGCCGGGATAGGCCACGCAGCAGCGCAGCATGTCCTGATACTCGTCCACGCCCTTGATAAAGGCCGCCAGAAACAGCAGAAACTGGGCGTTCTGGCTGGGGGTCTTGCCGGGCTTCAGCAGGTTCTCGCCGGTATCGGTCTGCAAGGACCAGTTGTCGTGCTTGCCGCTGCCGTTGACCCCGGCAAAGGGCTTTTCATGCAGCAGGCACACCAGGTCGTGACGCTCTGCCACGGTCTTCAGCAGCTCCATGGTCAGCTGATTGTGGTCGCAGGCGATGTTGGCGTTGCAGTATACGGGGGCGTTCTCATGCTGGGCAGGTGCCACCTCGTTGTGCTCCGTCTTGGAGAACACGCCCAGCTTCCACAGCTCCACGTCCAGTTCGTGCATAAAGGCCGCCACACGGGGCTTGATGGCGCCGTAGTAGTGGTCGTCCAGCTCCTGTCCCTTGGGGGGCTTGGCACCGAACAGGGTGCGGCCGCACAGCCGCAGGTCCTCGCGGCGGCGATAGTCCCCCTTGTCGATGAGGAAGTATTCCTGCTCCGCGCCCACCTGGGGGATAACGTGCTGGGCCTCGTTGTTGCCGAACAGCCGCAGGATGCGGATGCACTGCTGATCCAGCGCATGCATGGAGCGCAGCAGGGGCGTTTTCTTGTCCAGCGTATTGCCGGAATAGGAGCAGAAGATGGTTGGGATGCACAGGGTCTTATCCTTCACGAAGGCATAGGACGTGGGATCCCACGCCGTATAGCCCCGGGCCTCGAAGGTGGCCCGCAGGCCACCGGAGGGGAAGCTGGAGGCGTCGGCCTCGCCGCGGCTCAGCTCCTTGCCGGACAGCTCCATCAGGATGCGGCCGTCTCCGGTGGGGGTGATGAAGCTGTCGTGCTTCTCGGCGGTGAAGCCGGTCATGGGCTGGAACCAGTGAGTGAAGTGTGTGGCGCCCAGCTCCGTGGCCCAGTCCTTCATGGCGCAGGCGATCTCATCGGCAATGGAACGATCCAGCGACTTCCCCTGCGCCTGGCATTGCTGCCACGCCTGATAGACGTCAGCGCTGAGACGCTGTCGCATCTTCTCCTCGGTAAACACCATGCTGCCGAAGATGTCGGGGATCCGTGTCACATTCTCGTTCATTGTATGATTCTCCTTTCACCGCCTCGGGGCGGATGATATCACATAAAAAGCGCCATAACGGCGGGGGTCACAAAGGTCTCCACCACGGCGGCGACGGCCAGCAGCGGCAGAATGTGCATGACGAACACCCGCAGCAGCTCCAGCATCAGGGGCTTCATCATGCCCTTGGTGTTCTTGCGGACGTACTGGGTGGTGCGCTTGCACAGCAGGAAGCCGCAGGCGAAGGCCAGCAGCAGGGCGGACAGCTCAAAGACGCCGTGGGGCAGGATACCGGCAAAGTATACCAGAAGGGAAGTGCCGGTATTGACGAAATAGGCGGCAAAGATGCCCAGAATGATGGCGTTCATGCCCAGCGCCAGCGCCGTCAGGTACAGAAAGGGGATAAAGCCGTACAGTACGCTGACAGCGGCGGCCCGCACATTGTTGCCGAACAGGGCCGCCAGGTCGATGCCGCCCTCGTCGGTCACGATGTCCTTGATATCCATGATCCGCTGGACGTAGTCCATGGCCAGCGCCGGGATGCTCTTATTCAGCAGTCCCGCGCCGAAGGCCAGCAGGCAGATGATCACAAACGCGGCGGCGGTGATCAGCAGGGACTCGCCCAGTGCTTCACGGTAGAATTGCCACAGAGCGCGGTGCTGCTTTTTCAGCCAATCCATAGAGGTCAACCCAGCTTGGCAAGACCGGCCTTCAGGCGGCGCAGCGTCTCGTCACGGCCCAGGATCTGGCAAATCTCCACGGCGCCGCCGGGCGTCACCAGCTTACCGGCGGCGGCAATGCGCACCGGCCACATGAGGGTGGCGTTCTTCACGCCCAACTGCTCCGCCAGGGCGATGAGGCTGTCGTGGATGGCGTCCGTCGTCCAGTCGGTCAACTGCTCCAGCATGGGGATGGCGGCCTCCAGCATGGCCTTGCACACCTCAGGGTTGGTCTTGGATTTCTTATTGGTGAAGAAGTCGATGCCGTACTCGGGGCAGGCGTCGAAGAAGTCCACCTTTTCGGGGATCTCCGTCAGCTTCTCGCAGCGGGCCTGCAGGAGACCGGCGATAGCGGCGATGTCAAAGTCGCACTTGACGCTCTGGCGGATGTAGGGCTCCGCCACCTTGGCAAAGGCGGCAGGCTCCATGGCACGCAGATACACGGCGTTGAAGTGATCCAGCTTGGCGATATCGAAGATGGCGGGGGACTTGGAGATGCCGGTCATGTCAAAGACCTTCGTCAGCTCCTCCAGCGAGAAGATCTCCTGCTCGGCATACTCGCCCTTGGGAGACCAGCCCAGCAGGGCCACATAGTTGAGGATGGCCTCGGTCAGATAGCCCTGGGCCTTCAGATCCTCATAGCTGGGGTCGCCGTGGCGCTTGGACATCTTGTTCTGGGCGTCACGCATAACGGGGGAGCAGTGGACGTAGGTGGGTACCTCCCAGCCGAAGGCGTGGTACAGCAGATCGTACTTGGGGGCGGAGGACAGGTATTCGCTGCCCCGCACCACATGGGTGATGCCCATCAGGTGATCGTCGATGACATTGGCGAAGTTATAGGTGGGCAGTCCGTCCCGCTTCAGCAGCACCTGATCGTCCAGGGTGCTGTTCTCCACGGTGATGTCGCCGAAGATGGCGTCGTGGAAGGTGGTGGTGCCCTCGGCGGGGATCTTCTGGCGGATGACGTAGGGTTCACCGGCCTCCACACGCTTCAGGGCCTCCTCCAGGGGCATGTCGCGGCAGGGATCGGCGGCCCGGTCGAACTCGCCGGAATCCTCCTCGGACTCCGCCTTTTCGCAGAAGCAGTAGTACGCGCCGCCCTTTTCCACCAGCAGACGGGCGTAATGGCCATAGGTGTCCCGGCGCTGGGACTGGATATAGGGCGCCACGGGGCCGCCCACATCGGGGCCTTCATCGTGGTTCAGGCCGCACTCGGCCATAGTGCGGTAGATCACGTCGGTAGCGCCCTCCACCAGACGGCCCTGGTCGGTGTCCTCGATCCGCAGGATGAAGGTGCCGCCTTGATTGCGGGCGATCAGCCAGGTATACAGCGCCGTGCGCAGGTTGCCCACATGCATATAGCCGGTGGGAGACGGCGCGAAACGGGTACGCACCTTTCCGTGGGGAATTCTTTCCTCCATCTGGGTAAAATAGTTCATATCCATCGCCATATCAATTACCTCCGGCATTTTGACAAATTACCTATCTATTATATGGTTTTCTGGGGAAAAGTCAATGACGATCGTGGGATTCCATTGATTTTTTGCACCAAACGTGATAGGATAGAGACGCAAGAAGAAAGCGGGCGCAGCGCCCGCGACAATGTGAGGTAGAAAATGGCTGATACGAAAAAAAGAATCTTCAGCGGCATCCAGCCCTCCGGCGAGCTGACGCTGGGCTCCTACATGGGCGCCATCAAGAATTGGGTGGACCTGCAGGACGAGTACGACTGCCTGTACTGCATCGTGGACATGCATGCCATCACCGTGCGGCAGGATCCCGCCACGCTGCGCAAGCGCAGCGTCAACCAGTTGGCCCAGTATATCGCCTGCGGCCTGGATCCCCAGAAGAACATCATGTTCATCCAGAGCCACGTTCCCCAGCATGCAGAGCTGGGCTGGATCCTGGGCTGCTATACCCAGTTCGGTGAGCTGAGCCGTATGACCCAGTTCAAGGCCAAGGCCGCCCAGCACACCGACAACATCACGGCGGGCCTGTTCACCTATCCCGTGCTGATGGCCGCCGACATCCTGTTGTATCAGGCGGATCTGGTGCCGGTGGGCGAGGATCAGCGCCAGCATGTAGAGCTGACCCGCGACATCGCCCAGCGCTTCAACAGCGTGTACAGCGACACCTTCGTGCTGCCGGAGGCCTTCATCCCCAAGGTAGGCGCCCGGCTCATGTCCCTGGACGATCCCACCACCAAGATGAGCAAGTCCCTGCCGGACGGCTGCGTGAACCTGATGGACGCCCCCGAGGTCATCATGAAGAAGTTCAAGCGGGCCGTCACCGACTGCGAGACCGCCGTCAAGTACGACAAGGAGAACAAGGCCGGTATCTCCAACCTGCTGACCATCTACTGCGCCGCCACCGGCAAGACGCTGCAGGAGGCAGAGGCAGAGTTTAAGGGCCAGGGCTACGGCGTGTTCAAGCCCGCCGTGGGCGAGGCCGTGGTGGAGCTGCTGCGTCCCATCCGGGAGGAGAGCCAGCGCATCATGGACGACAAGGCCTATCTGGAGAACGTCTATCAGGAGGGCGCCGAGCGTGCCCACCGTCTGGCGCTGAATACCCTCAGCAAGGTGCAGCGCAAGGTGGGCTTTGTAGCGGCAAAATAAGCACCAAATGTTTGGAATGTTTCTTGCAAAAAGTTTTTAAGTCTGCTATAATAAAAATCAGGACACCTCCGGGGGATCCCGGCGATCATTTCAAAACAAAGAAAGGAACATCGTCATTATGATCTATACGACTGAGGTTCAGCATATGTGCCCTGTGGCTAAGGGCGCTTATCACGGCCCGGCTCCCATTCCCGAAGAGGGCAAGTGGGTGCAGGCCAAGGAGATCAGCGACATCTCCGGCTTTACCCATGGTATCGGCTGGTGCGCGCCCCAGCAGGGCGCCTGTAAGCTGACCCTGAATGTGAAAAACGGCGTCATTGAGGAAGCGCTGGTGGAGACCATCGGCTGCTCCGGCATGACCCATTCCGCCGCCATGGCTTCCGAGATCCTGATCGGCAAGACCATTCTGGAGGCACTGAATACCGACCTGGTGTGCGACGCCATCAACACCGCCATGCGGGAGCTGTTCCTGCAGATCGTCTATGGCCGCACCCAGTCCGCGTTCTCCGAGGGCGGCCTGTCCGTGGGCGCTTCCCTGGAGGATCTGGGCAAGGGCCTGCGCTCCCAGGTGGGCACCATGTTCGCCACCAAGGAGAAGGGTCCCCGCTATCTGGAGATGGCCGAAGGCTATTGCAGCCGTCTGGCGCTGAACAAGGACGATGAGATCATCGGCTACGAGTTCATCAGCCTGGGCAAGATGATGGACTTCATCAAGAAGGGCGACGACGCCAACGAGGCACTGAAGAAGGCCACCGGCCACTATGGCCAGTGGGACAGCGCGGTCAAGTATATTGACCCCCGTCATGAATAAGGGAGGAGGACGAAATCATGGCTCTGTTTGAAAGTTACGAGAGAAGAATCGACAAGATCAACGGCGTCCTCGCCCAGTACGGCATCGGCTCTGTGGAGGAGTGCCGCGAGATCTGCAAGGCCAAGGGCTTTGATCCCTATGAGATCGTGAAGGGCATCCAGCCCATCTGCTTCGAGAACGCCTGCTGGGCGTACACCGTGGGTGCGGCCATCGCCATCAAGTCCGGCGTCAAGACCGCTGCCGAGGCTGCCAAGCTGATCGGCGTGGGCCTGCAGTCCTTCTGCATCGACGGCTCCGTGGCCGAGGACCGTAAGGTGGGTCTGGGTCACGGCAACCTGGGCGCCATGCTGCTGAGCGACGAGTCCAAGTGCTTCGCCTTCCTGGCCGGCCACGAGTCCTTCGCCGCCGCCGAGGGCGCCATCGGCATCGTCAAGAACGCCAACAAGGCCCGCGAGCAGCCCCTGCGCGTCATCCTGAACGGCCTGGGCAAGGACGCCGCCCAGATCATCAGCCGCATCAACGGCTTCACCTATGTGCAGACCCAGTTCGACTACTACACCAGCGAGCTGAAGATCGTCCGCGAGATCCGCTACTCCGAGACCGAGCGTGCCGACGTCCGCTGCTACGGCGCCGACGACGTGCGCGAGGGCGTGGCCATCATGCATCACGAGGGCGTGGATGTGTCCATCACCGGCAACTCCACCAACCCCACCCGCTTCCAGCATCCTGTGGCGGGCACCTATAAGAAGGAATGTATCGAGCAGGGCAAGAAGTACTTCTCCGTGGCTTCCGGCGGCGGTACCGGCCGCACCCTGCATCCCGACA
>USAT01000009.1 GCA_900552725.1 uncultured Eubacteriales bacterium
GTGGCGCCCATGGGCTACGGAAAGACCACGGCGGTCAACTGGTATCTGGGAGAGCGGGCCAAGGCGGAGCCTCTCCAGGTGATCCGCATCAGCGTCTACTCCAACAACGTCTCCATCTTCTGGAAGAGCGTGCAGGACGCCTTTGCCCGGGCGGGGTTCGACCTGCTGCGGGACTACGACTGCCCCTCCGCCCCCGCCGGGGCCAGTCTGCTGACGGACGATCTGTGCCATATTCTGTCCGGCCAGTGCTCCCGCTACATCTTCATTGACGACTTCCACCTGCTGACGGATGGCCGCATCGCCAATTTCATCGGCACGCTGGCCAACCGCCTGCCGGAGAATGCCCACCTGATCGTCGCCAGCCGCGACCGCTTTCTGCCCGGCGAGACGCTGCTGCGCCTGGGCGGCAGGGTGTATCAGGTGGGCGTGGAGCAGCTCCGCCTGAACCATACCGAGCTGTCCATCTACGCCCATCGCTGCGGCACCGACCTGGACGACGGCCAGGTGGAATCCCTCCTCTATTCCAGCGAGGGATGGTTCTCCGCCGTCTATCTGAATCTCTGCGCCCTGTCCGAGTATGGCCAGCTGCCGGGGCGGAACTCAGATATCTACTCCATGTTCTCCGCCGCCATGATCGACCCCCTCCCCGCCCGACAGCAGGAATTTCTGGCGGTCATGGGACTTGCCGATGAGTTCACCGTGGAGATGGCCCAAGCCATCACGGAAAACGAGGATACCGCCGGTCTGCTGACCATGCTGACGGAGCAGAACGCCTTTGTGCGGCGGCTGCCGGACGGCGTTTCCTACCGTTTCCACCATATGATGAAGGACTGTGCCGAGCGGGTCTTTGCCCGGCTGCCGTCGGAAAAGCAGAAGCTTTACCACGACCGCTACGGCGCGTGGTACGAGGCGCACCGGCAATACCTCCACGCCCTGAGCGCCTATCGGAAGAGCGGCAGCTGCGCCGCGATCCTGCGTGTGGTGGAGCGGGACGCCGGTATCCTGATGGCGGCCCTGAAGCCGGAGGATGTTCTGACCTTTCTGGAGCAGTGCCCTGTCGCCGTGCTGAAGGAGCACCCCTTTGCGCTGCTGGTGCTGATGCGCCGCATGTTCACCTGGCGGCAGATCCCCAAAATGATGGAGCTGAAGGCCCTGCTGCTGACCTCCATCGAGGAGCACCCCGACATGCCGGACAGCGAGCGGGGCAACCTGCTGGGCGAATGCGATCTGATCATGAGTTTCCTGTGCTATAACGACATCAGCGCCATGAGCCGCCTGCACCGCAGCGCCAGCGCACAGATGTCCCGCCCCGCCATCAGCATCCGCAACGAGGGCGGCTGGACCTTCGGCTCCCCGTCGGTACTGATGATGTTCCACCGTGAGCCGGGCCAGCTGGATAAGGAACTGGCCGAGATGGACGAGTGCATGCCCCACTACTATAAGATCACCAACGGCCACGGCCAGGGCGCGGAGCGGATCATGCGGGCAGAGGCCGCCTTTCTGCAGGGCCGCTTCGACGATGCCCAGATCGCGCTGGAGAGCGCCTATTCCAACATTGAGCGCAACGGCCAGATGAACATGGCCCTGTGCTGCGACTTTCTGGCCTGGCGGCTGTCCCTCCATACGGACTTTACGCCCCGGTATACCTTCGCCCAGCGCCGGACGGTGCTGCTGCAGCAGCACAACGTGGACTGGCTGAACATTCTGGCTGCCACCTGCGCCTACTATTACGCCCTGCTGGGCGAACCGGAGAAGAGCCCCGAGGTGTTCCGTGCCCATGCCCTGCACACCGTCAATTTCCTGGCGCCGGGCAAGCCCATGATGGAGCTGATCGAAAACCAGGTGTATCTGGCCCAGGGCGCTTACGCCAAGGTGATCGCCCGGGGCGAGGGGCTGCTGACCCTGTGCCAGGGGATGCACTACGGCCTGGTGGCGCTGCACATCCGTCTCCAGATGGCCGCCGCCTACGAGAGGCTGGGCAAGCACGAGGAGGCCGCCGCCCTGCTGACCCAGGCACTGGCCGACGCGGCACCGGACGGTCTCGTAATGCCCTTCGTGGAGAACTACCGCTATCTTAAGCCGCTGCTCACCGGTATCAATGACTTTACAGCACAGATCATCGCGCTGGGCGAAGCCGCCGAGGCACGCCGCAGCCGGATGGCCGCTCCCGCCGCCTTTGCCCTGCTGACCGACCGGGAGCGGGAGATCGCCGCCCTGATTGCCCAGCGGCTCACCAACCGGGAGATCGCCGAAAAGCTCTATCTCTCCGAGGGCAGCGTCAAGCAGTATGTCAACCAGCTCTACGCCAAGCTGGGCATCGAGGGCGATACCCGCACCAAGCGCCGCCGTCTGGCGGAGCAGGCAAAGAATTAACCAGAGGTTAATAGGAATCGGAAAGGATCCACTGTACAATGTTGGTACAGTGGATCTTTTATACCTAGGAAGGACATCGCAGGAAAGGAGGAACGCACTTGAACCGGAAATATATATCAGCCGTATCACCCCTGGCGGATTACGTTCTGCAGGTTGATTTTGTGTCCGGCAGCCGATTGCTTTTGGATATGAAGCCCTATCTGGATAAGCTTCGTTTCCGTCCCCTGACTGACCCACAGCTGTGGAACAGCGCCGTGACCAACGGCATTTTTGTCCGCTTCGGCAACGTGGAACTGAGCCATGACGAGCTCTTTTCCATGGCGGAGCAGGCCCATTGATGAAAAAAAAGACTGAAGGAGAGAACAAAACATGAAAATTTGGAAAAAGTATCTGGCTCTGATGCTGGCTCTGGTGCTGTGCCTGAGCCTGGCCGCCTGCGGCGGCACCGATGACAACGGCGGCGACGGATCTGTCACGCCTCCGGAATCCTTCGAGGGCATGGTGAAGGACACCCAGCAGCTGGTGGACTACAGCATGTATAAGGGCATCTGGTCCGGCGAGGACGGCAGCCAGCTGGTGGTAGCCCTGAACGACGACGGCGACGAGATGCGCTTCTCCCTGTACGATGTCAGCGAGGAGCTGACTGCCAGCGGCTACATCCAGATGGCGCAGGAATACAGCGCTGACTACTTCTATAATGAGCATGACGGTGTGGCCCACCACAGCTGGATGGACGAGGACGGCACCCTCCATGTGGATTCCTTCGGCGACTATGTCTATGTCGGCGCCGTGGAGGGCGGCGACGGCAATGGCGACAGCGCCGCCGGCGACTACGCCGCCCTGGCGGGTGCGTGGTTCATGGATGCCGATGCCGCTGCCGAAAGCATTATCGAGATCGACGAGTACGGCAACTGGTCCCTGGCCGAGCGTCCCGGCGGTGACGGCGATCCCACCGAGGTGGACTGCGGCACGCTGGAGGTCAACTCCGCCGATGAGGGGCAGTACTTTGCCGTGTCCACCATGTTTGACGATGTGGTCTATGACATGACCGTCATCGGCGACGACGTGATGTACTGGGGCGGCGAGAACGACTACTATCAGAAGATGGCCTGACAGGCGCGGAAAGGAAGAGAACGATGAAAAAGCTATTTGCCCTTATACTGGCTCTGGTACTGTGCCTGAGCCTGGCCGCCTGCGGCGGCGATCAGAATGAGGATCCTAACGACGTGGTGGGCGACGACTGGCGCGTGAGCGGCATCATCCGGGACTACGGCAGCATCACCCGCAATGGAGAGGATACCGAGGTGCTGGTGTGCATCAACAACGACAGCGCCGACTTCTATCTGGACGATGAGACCCAGACCCTGTACGACTATGTAGACTATCCCATCACCCTGCAGGGCGACCCCTGGGAGGAGTTCCAGAGCATCGACTTTGCCGACCGGGACGGCGACGGCAACGGCGACGTGGCCATGCTGTTCGAGCTGGACGGCCAGCAGGTGCTGATGGTGTGGTTCTGGGACGCGGACACCGAGAGCTATGTGTTCCAGCCGGAGGAATCCCAGGTGGCGGACTTCGCTGACGAGGGAACCGATCACCTGGGCTTCGAGGGCACCTGGTATCTGGACGGCGACGAGACGGAGGACAGCGTGATCATCATCGGCGCTGTCGGCGACTGGGTGCTGTATGACCAGCAGGGCGACACCCGGACCGCCATCGACAGCGGTCTGCTCCGTTTGGTGGATGAGGCACAGGGACACTACGCCGCCGACTCCGAGCAGTTTGACGATGTCTCCTACCTCATTGCGACAGCCGGTGAAAACGGTATGTACTGGGGCGTTACCGGCGACTACGATTACTACGAGCGCCTGGACTGACCGTCGCGGAAAGGGGCGAGCCATGAAGAAGAATTGCCTGAACCTTTTGCTGATCCTGGTGCTGGCGTTGAGCCTGACGGCCTGCGGCGGCAATGACAGCTACGACAATTCCAATGACCCGGTCAACGCCTGGGAGGTGCTGGCCGACGAGGATCTCACCGACGATGTCACCGCCTGGCAGGGCGACGACGGCAGCCAACTGCTGCTGGACATTTCCACCAGCAGCTACACCTTCCGCACCTGGTATGGCCGTGTCGGAACGGGCAGCCTGTTCCGGGATGAACACGGCCTGGGCCTCAAGTACAGTGAGATCGACTCCGACCGGTACTATTATCTGGTGAAGGAGGGCGGCGGCTTCACCGTACGTCACGAGGGTGCCGGTGAGGGCAGCAGCTACGGCGAGATCAACGACCTGCACTTTGAGCCGTCCCAGGGGGAGATAGCCCCCTATGACATCAGTTTGCTGGACGGCGTGTGGCAGAATGCCCTGGGCGAGACCTTCGCCTTCGACACCAATCAAATGCGGGTCATTGAGTGCTTTACCGACCGCACCATGAGCAGCGGCCCGCTGTATGAGAGCACCGACGGACGCGGCCCCTATGTGACCGGCCCCGAAATTCTCTATCCCTGCCTCAGCGCTGACGGCAATGCCTTTGTGCTGTTCTCCGACGGCAACGTCCCCCGCGAGGAGGATGCCGACAGCACCGGTGTGTTCTATCGCAATGGCGATATGGCGGCCTATGCCGACCCGGAAAACGCCTGCTTCGAGGAATCGGACGGACGTATCTGGTACTATGACGGCGTGAACTACTTCGCGCTGCCGGAGGGCTATACGCTGGACGAGGACGGTATAGCCTATGACGCATATGGCAGGCCCTTCGCCCCCGAATGGCCCGATGAGCCGTATGATCCCGCGGCGGCCTGGGGCGAGAACTGGCTGGAGGAAAACTGGTAAGGAGAATACCAATATGAAGAAAGAGAGAGAACCCGCCGTCGGTATGGAGAAACTGACCGACGCGGAGCTGTCGAAAAAGCTGGGAAGCTATCAGAGAACGGAGAGCATCGGCATATTGCTGGGCGTTATTCTGGTGATCGCCGGGTGTATCACAATGTTTATACGGCGTGACCCCCTTCTGGTCTGCGCGTTGGCGTTCCCCGGTGTGGCGCTGTTCCTGCTGGTGGCAAAGCCCGCCCAAAAGAAGAAAAAGGCGCTGATGCAGCAGCAGTTGGGCAGCTTCTTCCGCACGGAGCTGACGAAGGCCTTCGGCCCGGAGCCGGAGCCGGCCACGCTGCCCATCGACTGGGGGTACCTGGCGGCGGCAAAGCTGTCGAATGATCCCTTTACGGAATGCACCGTGACGGACTTTCATGAGGGTGAACACAAGGGCCTGCGGTTCTCCGCGGCCAATGTGGAGCTGCGCCGCACCGTGGAGGAAAAGTCCGGCCCCGACAACGACAACTGGATGACCCGAACCGAGACGCTGTTCCGCGGCATCGTGGTCCGCTGCAAGGGCATCTGCGACCCGGCGTTGGACATCACACTGAACGATATGTTCCAGGAGCGGAAGGAGGACGACATCACCGACCCCGCCGCCTTCCGGAAGCACTTTGCCGCTCACACGGCGAGCGGTCAAGAGGTGGACGATCAGGTCACGCCGCAGCTCCGTGAGCTGGTAAAGAAGCTGGAGACTACCTCCCGTACCTCTAAGCTGTGCGGCCTGATCCTCCGTGACGGCGATCTGGCGCTGGCCCTAAACACCCGGTATGTGTTCGCGGGCGTTCCGGAGGAGCTGGATCTGCGGGACATCGACGGCATCCGCAAGTGGTTCACCGCCTCGCTGACCGGCATGGGCAATCTGCTGGATCTGCTGATGGAAAGCCCCGTTTTGAACCGTGCGGACGCAAAGGAGTAAGCGATGGAAGAACAGAAAAATAAGCTGACAGACCGTCAGCTTACCAAAGAGATGCAAAAGGGCAAGCGCGGCGGCGCAGGCGGCAAGCTTTTGATCGGCCTGGGCGCCATCGTGGTGCTGATTGGCATCATTATGAACGGCTCGATCCCCGTGGTCATCGTGGGCGTGCTGATCGCCGGTCTGGGCGAATGGCTGAAAAGCAAGAGCAAAGGCGCCGCCGACCGGCAGGTATATAACACCATCGTGCCGGACGTGGTCAACGCCGTCTTTGACAACGTGCAGATGGAGCCCGCCCCGCATCTGCTGAACGCCGAGGACACCAACATTCCCCTGCCGGACCACACCCATTGCAGCGGCAGCGGCTATGTCCGGGGAACGTATCAGGGCCTGACAACAGAGCTGTGTACCGTCCGGCTGACGGATGTCAAGGAGTTCCAGCGGGAGGAGACCGGCCTGTGGGAGAAGAACGAGCAGGTGGTCTATGCCGGCCAATGGATGCTGTGTGAGCTGGGACGGGAATTCCCCACGTGGCTGACCATCTGGCCCCGGGGCAAGCTGGATAAGCTGTTCAACTCCCGCACCATCAAGACGGAGAACGAGGACTTCAACAAGAAGTTCAATCTCAGCAGCGACGACGAACAGGAGGCCCTGCGCATCCTGAACCCCAGCCGGATGGAGCGGCTCATGAAGCTGGCGGAGACCTCCGGGAAATTCGCTCTCAACCTCAATACTGACGGCAGGCTGTACATCGCCGCCCACTGTGACCGGGGCTTCTTCGATCCCGGCAAGGGCCGGGAAAAGCCGGACGCCCTGCGCCAGCGCTACACCCGTGAGCTGAAGTGGTTCACCGAGGTGATCGACGCCTTCCGCCCGCTGTAAAGGAGGAACTGCCATGACTTTGGGACTTGCTGTGGTACTGCTTCTGGCCTCTGCGGCCGGGATCGTACTGAGCGCGAAGTACCTGCGGAAAAGCCGCGCGGCCCGGATCTTATGCATCGTGGGCTGCGCCCTGATTGCGGCGGCCTGCGCCATGTATATCGGGCTGACGCTGCTGTTTATTGACGCGGTCAGCCATCAGCCGCCCGCAGGCGTTTGAACGAGATCGTTTACGGCACCGACGTCGTTTTCGATTATGCGGTTTTAATGACCGACATTTTAGGCAAAAGCAAAAAAGCACGCATATAGCGTGCTTTTTTGCTTTTTAATTGGTACATAAACAGGCGTTATCGGTGCATTTACCGCTCAAAAGCCACCGTATAGGTGCCCAGAACCTGCTCACAGGGGATGACCGCCGCGTTCTCCACGGTGAACGCCTGCCTGGGGTAGTGATTTTTCTGCTCAGTGGGAATGGTGGGCAGCGTCTTTCCGATGCTGACGCCGTGTGCGCCGCCGTCGATATGCCAGGCGAATTCGCAGTCACAGAACTCTTTGCTGCCGGTGAAGGCCTCGGCCGGCCGCAGCGCTTCTTCCTCACCCAGGAAGAAGCAGCCGTCGTTGTCCTTCTCCGCCGGGCAGCCGCCCTGGATGCCGACGCCGGTGAAGGAGATGGTCAGCAGGCCCGTCTCGAACCGGGTCGTCTTGCCGTCTACCGTAAACGCGGCGTCGTCCCAGTGGCCGACGTTCAGCCAGCCCCGCTTCCCTTCCGATTCTACAGCTGTATTGAACTCCACCCAGGCGGTCTTTCCGTCCCTGATCTCCGCGTTGATCCGCAGAACAGGCCGCAGGGGCCGGAAGCCCTCCGGCAAAAGCGCCCGCAGCCGGTCCTGCTCTACGCCATAGGCCATGACAAATTGCTGTACATGCATCGCGTTTTTCCTCCACTCTCTCTCGTTTTTGCGGTTTTTCTCCGCTCTTTGTGTCTATTATAGCAAGGGCTGCTCCGGGATACAATCGGAAAAGCCCAGCTTTTCCGCCAGTTGATCCAGATAGTCGATGTGGCCGTGATTGGCAGCGTACAGTGTCACAAAGCCGTCCTCCTGCGCCGTGACCTCCTGTCCGCCGCAGATCACCCGCTGTCCCTTTTTCAGGTAGACCTTTTGTCCGTTGATCAGCTCATCCCGATAGCGGTCGACGGCCATCTGATAATGCGCCCGGAACCGGGCCTGCGCCGTTTCCTCGTCACCGAGATGACGGTAGATCAGCGCTTCATCCACCAGCGGGACGCCGCCTGTTCTGTCAAAGTTGGGATATTCCCCTCTGTGGGCAAGGATCCCCTCCCGCGTGGACAGCACATTGAATACCGGAAGCACCTTGTCGAAGATATCATGATAAATCTCTTCCTCTATTGCGTCGATATCGCCGCGAAGGTCAAAGCACTTCACCGCTTCTCCGTCTATGTCACCAAGGCTGGAACGGATATTGCACTCGTAATCATGGTAGTATTTTTTCGGCGGCTTGCCCAAAAAGAGGGCGGTTCTGTCACACTCCGGAACGCGAATTCCCACCCCGACGCACAGCAGATGGGTCTCCTCCCGGTACGCCTGCCCGCATTGAAAACGGATGACCTGTGAAATGTCATCCAGAAAGAAGCGGTGCAGTGTCCGGCCATACTTCCGGAAGCCCAGCTGCTTCAGGTCACGGTACAGGCTGTCCTCGATCCGGTCGATACGGAGCGATATCTCTGACTTTTCTCTCATACGGCCCCTCCCTGCTCAACGCTTTCCTTGCTGTCATTCTAGCAAATTCGGCGGAAATGCGCAACCCTGTGGAGGCCATTAGACGGCAAAACACCGCATGTCCCGAGGGACGTGCGGTGTTCTGCTGTATTTGAGGAGAGATCATGGCAATTTATCTACACGCTTGTCACGGATAGGGCCATGACAGGCGGTGCCAGTGGGATTATTGACCGCTTGCGCCGTAGTTGGACAGCACGCGGGCGGAGGGATCGTTGACGTCGCAGCCCGCCCAGGACTTGTTGGGCATCCAAAAGTCCACAATCATTTCGGACTGGCCGGGATAGTACTTCTCGAAAATCTCCCGGTACAGCAGCGATTCCTTGGTGAAGGGCTGGGCGTGGGAGAAATGCTTACGGCGCTCTTCAAACTCGGCGTCGGTATAGCAGGTCTCGGCGAAGGCCTTCAGGTGATCCACCATGGAGTGGCCCACCGCGTCGGAGAAGGCGGCCTTTTCCCGGTACAGGATGTCGTGGGGCAGGTAATCCCCTTCAAAGGCGTGGCGCAGCAGGTACTTGCCCTTGCCGTAGACATTGACCTTCTTGGCCGGGTCGATGGCCAGCACATAGCGGACGAAGTCCAGATCGCCGAAGGGCACGCGGGCCTCCAGGGAGTTGACGGAGATGCAGCGGTCGGCGCGGAGCACATCGTACATGTGCAGCTCGTGAACGCGCTTCTCGGCCTCCTTCTGGAATTCCTCGGGAGAGGGCGCGAAGTCGGTGTACTTATAGCCGAACAGCTCGTCGGAGATCTCGCCGGTCAGCAGCACGCGGATGTCGGTGTTCTCATGGATCCACTTGCACATCAGGTACATGCCCATGCTGGCCCGGATGGTGGTGATATCGAAGGTGCCCAGCATCTTGATGACGAAATCAAGGGCGTCCAGTACCTGCTCCTTGGTCATAATGACCTCGGTATGGTCGCTGCCGATGTAGTCGGCCACGATGCGGGCATATTTCAGGTCGATGGCATCCTCCCGCATGCCGATGGCGAAGGTACGGATGGGGGTCTTGCTCTCCCGGGCGGCGATGGCGCACACCAGAGAGGAGTCCAGGCCGCCGGACAGCAGGAAGCCCACCTTTGCGTCGGCCACCAGCCGCTTCTTTACGCCGGCCACCAGCTTGTCGTGGATGTTGGTGCACACAGTCTCCAGATCATCATAGCAGAACTGCTTGACCTTGGTGATATCGTCGTAGCAGACGAATTTGCCGTCCTTGTAGTAGTGTCCGGGAGGAAACGGCATCACCTTGCCGCACATGCCCACCAGGTTCTTGGGCTCACTGCCAAAGACGATGACGCCCTTTTTGTCATAGCCGTAGTACAGCGGGCGGATGCCGATGGGGTCGCGGGCGGCGATGAACTGCTTCGTCTCGCCGTCATAGAGGATCAGAGCATACTCCGCGTCCAGCATTCTGAACATGTCCACGCCATATTCCTTGTACAGCGGCAGAAGTATCTCGCAATCGGAACCGCTGCGGAAGGAATAGCCCTTTTCCAGCAGCTTGGCCTTGCATTTCTCGTAGCCGTAGATCTCGCCGTTGCAGACCACATAGCTGTCGCCCAGGCGGAAGGGCTGCATCCCCTCCGGCGTCAGGCCCATGATGGCCAGACGGTGAAAGCCCAGCAGACCGTGGCCGGTATCCACGATCCGGCTGTCGTCGGGGCCGCGGGAAACGGTCTCCATGAAGCCGTCGGTAAAGGCGGCGATGTCAGTGCAGGTGTCACAATACCCAATGATCGAACACATTTTGTTACCCTCCGTATATGTGAAGTCTCAGCAAATACGATAGGGCGAGGTGCTGTGCCCCGCGGTGCCACCTATCTTTGGCCTCTTTCTACGGCTTCCATCAAAGCCTTGCCGTGATAACGGACGGCAGCTCCGGCACACCTACTAGGGGGTCTCCCCCGTTGGGATCGCGGCTCACCGGGTGTTCTTCCCGTGAGCGCCGCCCGCATGGCTTCCACCATCCCATGCTCGCTTGTGGGCGCGTATTCACGGTACTTTTCCCGGCTCAGACGCCTTTTTCGTGATGTATATGGAGGTTTTCGACGCAAAAAAGGCGTCAAGGAGATCACTCTCCAAGACGCCTTTGCCTTCGATGGACGCTATTATATACACCATACGCACATTTGTCAATCTATGTTTTACACAACTTTTGCGGCCTTTTCACCGGGCTTTCTTTGTCAGTGTGTCAAAGACGAAAAAGGGCTTGCGCCATGGAAGGCGCCAGAGTACAATAGTACTATCAACACACGAGGAGGCGGCTGTATGGGACTGGAGCTGATCCCCGCCTATGGGCATCAGGAGGAGATCGTGACGCTGTTCACGGAGTACACCGACATGCTGATGGAGCAGGATGCCGTGGTGCGGCAGTACCTGATCCTGCAGAACTATCAGAAGGAGCTGGCGCATCCGGAGAGCAAGTACGGCATGCCGGAGGGGCGGCTGTATCTGGCCTGTTGGGACGGCCAACTGGCGGGCTGCATCGGCCTGCGGAAGCTGGATGAGGCACGGGGTGAGCTGAAGCGGCTGTACGTCCGGCCGGACTTCCGGGGCCACCGCATGGGCGAGGCGCTGATACAGCGCATCCTTGACGACGCCAGGGAGATCGGCTACCGGCATGTGCTGCTGGACACGCTGCCCTTCCTGCATTCCGCCATCCGGCTGTATCGGGAGATGGGGTTTTACGAGATCGGCTGCTACAACGAAAGTCCGATAGAGACCACTATCTTCATGCAATACGACTTATAAGGAGGTGTCCTATGGCCACCACACAGGATTACATCGAATACGTCTGTGAGCGTCTGCCGGAGTGCGGCGATGTGCGCTATCGCAAAATGTTCGGCGAGTATATGGTCTACGTCAACGACAAGCCCCTGCTGACGGTATGCGACAATACGGTATTTGTCAAAAAGGTGCCGGAGCTGGCAGAGCTTATGGCGGGCGCCGGTGTCGGCTGCCCCTATGAGGGCGCAAAGGAGCACTACATCCTGGACATCGACGACACGGACTTGACGGCGCGGGTCATCGCCGTTCTGGAGCCCATCACACCCATCCCCAAGAAACGAAAGAAGGCATAATCTTCATGGATACCATCACCATCCGCACCGCAAACCTGGATGACGCGGCGGCGCTGCTGGCCATCTATGCCCCTTATGTGGAGCAGACGGCCATCACCTTTGAATATGAAGTGCCCTCGCTGGAGGAATTCCGGGGCCGCATCGCTCACACGCTGCGGCGCTATCCCTATCTTGTGGCGGAGGAAAACGGCGAAATCCTGGGCTACGCCTACACCGGTCCCTTCGGTGAGCGGGCCGCTTATAGTTGGGCCGTGGAGACCAGCATCTATCTGCGGCAGGATGTGCGGGGTAAGGGTCTGGGCAAGCGGCTGTATCAGGCGCTGGAGGATGTCTCCCGTACGCAGCATGTGCAGAGCCTCTACGCCTGCATCGCCTATCCCGACGCCGACGACGCCCACCTGAGCGGCAACAGTGTGGCCTTCCATACCCATCTGGGCTATGCCACGGTGGGCCGGTTCCCCCACTGCGGCTACAAGTTCGGCACATGGTACAACATGGCGTGGATGGAGAAAACGCTGGGCGATCACGCGGTGCCGCCCGCACCGTTCGTGCCGTTCCCGGAGCTTGGCGTTTGATGAATCAGGAGGATACACATGGATCTGCATGAATTCTGGCAGGCGACGCTGGCGCAGGACGCCGCGCGGATGCGGGAATTTTTTCACCCGGACGCCTATGTAAACTGGCACAACAGCAACGAGCATTTTACCGTGGAGGAGTTCATCCGCGCCAACTGTGAATACCCCGGCGCATGGGACGGCGCTATTGAGCGTATTGAACAGGCCGGTGATCTGTTTATCACCGCTACCCACGTCTATTCCCGGGACGGTGCGCTGTCCTTCCATGCTGTCTCCTTCATCCGCGTCGAAGACGACAGGATCCGAAGTATTGACGAATACTGGGGCGATGACGGCCCTGCCCCGGCCTGGCGGCTGGAAAAGCACATTGGAACGCCGATACACGAATAAAAGGACCCCGAAACCGACGGTTTCGGGGTCCTTTTTATCTGTTTTGATCAGTCCTGCTGCCAGTTATGCCAGACGTTTTGGACGTCTTCGTTATCCTCCAGCATATCCAGAAGCTTGGTCATGCTGCGGACGTCGTCCTCGCTGGTCATGGTGATGTAGTTTTGGGGAACCATCTCGATCTCCGCGCTCTCAAAGGAATAGCCCTTCTCCTCCAGCGCCTTGACCACGTCATTGAAGCTGTCGGGATCAGTGGTGACCTCGAACACAGGGCCATCGGCCTCCACGTCCTCGGCACCGGCCTCCAGCGCGTCCATCATGACGGCTTCCTCGTCCAGCTCCTCATCCTCGTTATTGATGACGATGACGCCCTTACGGTCGAAGGACCAGCTCACGCAGCCCTGGGCGCCCATGCCCTTGCCGAACTTATCGAAATAGTGGCGGATCTCGGGGGCGGTACGCTGGCGGTTATCGGTCAGCGCCTCCACGATGACGGCCACGCCGCAGGGGCCGTAGCCCTCGTAGGTGACGGACTCGTAGTTGTCTGTGTTGCCGGCGCCCAGCGCCTTGTCGATGGTGCGCTTGATGTTGTCGTTGGGCATATTGGCTGCCTTGGCCTTGGCCACCACGGTGGCCAGACGGGAGTTATTATTGGGGTCGCCGCTGCCGCCCTGCTTGACGGCCACGATGATCTCCTTGGCGATCTTGGTAAACGCGGCGCTGCGCTTGGCGTCAGCCGCGCCCTTGGTCTTTTGGATATTGTGCCACTTGGAATGTCCGGACATAGTTTACTTCTCCTTCTTTATGCAATATTGTATGATCTCTCGGTCATGGGCGGCCGACAGGGCCACCGTTATGTGCGGAAAGGCCGTCTGCAGACGCTCCGCCAGCACGGGACAGACCACATTCTCTGTGGGAAAATGCCCCGCGTCGATCAGGTTCAGCCCCTTCGTGTCCAGGAACTCGTGATAGCTGAGATCCGAGGTCACAAAGGTGTCGCAGCCCAGCGCGATGGCCTGACCGATATAGTCGCCGCAGGCGCCGCCGCCCACCGCCACGCGGTGCACCGCTTTGCCGCCGTCCACATATCGCAGGCCGCTACAGCCTAAATATTTTATCACATCTTGCAGGAACTCCACAAGGGGTTTTTCACAATTTAGCGTCCCAAACCGGCCAATTTTTTCGTCCGTCAGGGGTTTTGTGTCATGAAGCCCCAGTTTTTCCGCCAGAACGTCGTTGACGCCGCCCTCCGCCGCGTCCAGATTGGTGTGCATGCAGATGGCGGACACGCCGTTTTTCAGCAGCGTGGTGATGGTACGGCCCTGGGCGTCGCAGGTGGTCACATGCTGCACCTTGTGCCAGACACAGTTCATCAACGGATGGTGGGCCACGATCAGGTCGGCACCCACGGCCACGGCCTCTGCCGCCACCGCCTCCGTCACGTCCAGCGCCACCAGCACCTTGTGTACTTCGGCATCGCCGTCGCCCACCAGCAGGCCCACGTTGTCCCAGCTCATGGCCAGATCACGGGGCGCCCAGTCGTACAGGAAGCTCTCGATATCGCAGACACGGGTCACAGCGCATCCCTCTTTTCCTTCAAAATGCGGCAGAGTTCTGTCAATTCTTTTACCTTTACAGCACTTTCGACAACAGACGATTTCTGCAATCCCTCGACAGCCTTCTGCAGCTTGCCGATCCGCTCGTCCAGATAGGCGCCGTACAGAGGGTCGCCGTCCAGCAGAACGCCGCCGTACTGCTGCGCCGCCGTCAGGGGCGGCTGTGTCCCTCCCCGGACGGCAAACACGGGATAGAGGTGATCCTTGTCCCAGACCAGCCGCTCTTCTGTAAAGGCATATCCGTTGTCAACCAGCCATTTTCTGAGGTATTCCACCTTCGTCATCGGCTGAAGCAGCAGCAAATGGCTGCCGTCCGCCGTCCAGGGCGCGGCGCTCAGGATCGCCTGGATGGTCTCACCGCCCATGCCGGCGATGACGACGGTATCCGCCTCGTGGGGCGCGATGGCGTCAAGCCCCGGGCAGAGCCGGAAGTCTATTCCGTCCACCTCATACTCCGCCGCCGTCTGCCGGGCGTGCTGCAGGGGCCCGTCCACAATGTCGGAGGCGATGGCACGGGAGATGCGCCCCTGCTGCAGCAGATACACCGGCAGATAGCCGTGATCCGTTCCCACGTCGGCCAGACGGCTTCCCGCCGGTACCATATCCGCCAGAAGCTGTAAGCGAGGCTGTAAAGCCAATTCTCTCATCTTCATATAAACAGGATAAAACGCATACGGCACGCCGTATGCGTTTATCAGCTCAAGTCAGTTACTCGGCCTTGCCGTTGGCAGCCTCGTTGACCACGGCCAGCAGCTTGTCAACGTCAACACCGTGGACGGCGCAGGCTTCCTCGACGGTCTCGCCGCGGGAGGAGGGGCAGCCCAGGCAATGCATGCCGATGGAGAAGAAGATAGGCGCGGTCTGGGGCGCGATGTCAAGGATGTCGCCGATAATGGTATCTTTGGTAATTTCGATCATGTTTTTGACCTCCAAGAGTATTTGAGGATAGTATACCCCAAAAGTCCGCATTTTTCAACACTGAAATTGCAGAAAATGATCTCAAAGGAATTTGTCCAGCTCCCGCTCCACCTGTGGCAGCTTCTTCACCGCCGGGTGGTCGATGCGCCAGCCGTCCTTGATGACCATGTCCAGCTTCCGCAGGGCTGTCAGATCCTCCAGAGGGTTCTTTTCGCAGACGATCAGGTCGGCGACCTTCCCCTTCTCGACGGAGCCGGTCAGGTGGTCGATACCCGCCAGCCGGGCGTTCAGCAGCGTGGCGCTGTGGAGAGCGAAGGCCGGGGTCACGCCGCAGAACTTCACAAAGTAGCACAGCTCGCGCCACATGTCGTAGTGGGTGATGAAGGGGCATCCGGTATCGGTGCCCAGGCCCACGGGGATGCCGGCGGCAAGGCACGTCTTCGCCAGGGCCACGATGCCGTCGAACACCACCTTGCCGTTCTCCTGCTGCTCATAGGTGGCGTGGGAGATGCTGCGGTCGAAGAGGGCGTAAGGCACCGCGGGAGAGATGGTGGACACCTGGAAGGCGCCCCGCTCCTTGAACAGGCTCATGATCTCCTCGTCGGGCTTCGCGCCGTGCTCGATGGAGTCCACGCCGTTTTCCAGCGCCACACGGACGCCCTCCGGGCTCTCTACATGGGCGGCCACCTTCATACCCAGCTCATGGGCGCGGTCGCAGGCGGCCTTTACCAGCTCCGGCTGCATCCGCAGCACACCCGGCTCACCCACCACCTCGGCATCCATGACGCCGCCGGTGATCATCAGCTTGATGAGGTCGGGCTTTTCCGCCGCGATGGTGGTCACATAGGCGGCGGCCTCCTCCGGCGTTTTGGCCTCATAGGCCAGCGAACCGGCCATATGGCCGCCGGGGACGGACACCGCCATATTGGAGGCCACCACACGGGGCGACAGGATCTTCCCCTCTGCCGCCTGATCCCGGATGATGGTATCAAAATCCGCCACGCCGCCCACGGTGCGGATGGTGGTCACGCCGCTGAGCAACTCCGTTTTTGCGTAGCCCTCGCACAGCTTGACGCCAAAGCTGCGGGTGACGCTGTTGGTGGTGATCAGCTTCACCAGTTTCTTGGGGTCGGAGGGCTTTTTCCGGGGCTTTCCGGAGGCCGGCAGATGCACATGCAGGTTGATGAGGCCCGGCAGCAGGTATTTGCCCTTCAGATCCACCGGCTCATAGCCCGCGGCGATCTGGCCGCCGTCGCCGATATCCACGATGGTATCGCCGCTGATGTAGACGGTCTTCCCCGTCTGGGGCGCCATATGCTCCGTGCCGTCCAGCAGCACGCAGTTGGTCAGGGCGTAGCGTTTCTTGTTTTGGTACATAGCGTCTCCTCCCATCTGATATTTAAGTCAAGATTATAATAGGCAAAGAGGGAAAACGCAAGCGTTTTCCCTCTTTGTTTCCTATAACTGCCTGATCTGGCCCTGGATCAGCTTGCTGACCGCGTCGGCAAACCAGCCAATGGTCGGGATGCGGGTCAGGGACTTGCCGTAGATCTTGCGGCCGCCCTCCAGCTCCAGGTCGCTGCCGGTAAAGACGCACACCGGCGTGATGCCCTGATGCCGCAGGATGCCCGCCTCGGCGGCGGTATCCTCGATGCCCCGCTTGCCGCTGTATACATAGCCGCCCAGGGGCAGCGCCCCGATGGGGATGCGCTGGTCGTCGTTGGGGCTGGCATCGGACAGGATGATCAGCAGCCGGTGGTCGGCCCTCCCCCGCCGCATCAGCCAGCCCATGGCCCGCAGGGCCAGGCCGTCCCGGTTCCACCCGGCGGCCACATAGTCGAAGATGGCGTCGTTCTTCCCCGTCTGGTCATAGTCCCGCAGGATCCGCAGCACCGTGCAGCCACTGACGGAGCAGAAGGCCGTCACTCGCACGGGGATGCGGCAGCGCTCCAGGCTCTCCGCGATGAGGTACGCCTGGGTGGACAGCTTCTCCTGCTGCTGGTTCTGTGAGGCGGAGCCATCCAGCAGGATGTCCACCGTCAGGTCGCCCATCTCGCTCTGCTGCCGCTGGACGAACACCTTCTCCTCGTCCAGCACGGCGCTGCGCCACACCACAGGGGCATAGAGCTGTCCCGCACGGGCCAGGTTGCTGGATACGTCGCTTTGCAGCAGGATGGTATTCTGCAGCTTCTGGGTCAGTTGGGCGATAATGAGCTTGTTCTCCACCAGATGGGCCTGGTAGTAGGCGCGGTTTTTCTCCCGCTGCTGGTGGAAGGTGCCCACGTCCCAGGCGGTCTCCCGGCTCAGCTCATGCTTGACGGGCACGCCCTTGGTGAAGTGGAGATGGCAGTTCTTATGCACGCCGGTACACAGCTCGCGCTCCACCTGGGCCAGCTCCGACGGCGTCAGCATGGACACGCCGAAGCAGTCCTCCACATAGCGCCGCAGGATGGGCTCCGGGGTCCTGCCCTGCAGGAAGGACAGTGGATGGGGCCGCTTCTTCCCGGTCTCCTCCTCGTTGGGGCCGCCGCCGGACTGCTCCAGACGGCGCAGGGCATTGGGCCGCACGAAGCGGCTGGGCTTTCTGCCCCGGCCGCCGATAGAGCGGCCCACCCACATGCTCCACTGCCGGTCGGTGACGCTGCGGCGGGCACGCTGGAAATAGCGGAACAGCAGCGCTTCCATCTTGTCCATGATCTGCTGCTCGTCCCACGCGGGATCGAAGGTCATGGCGTCCAGCACTTCCTTCTGCCAGGCGTCCTCCTGGGGCTCATGCAGCACGCGGCGGAACCACGCCGTCCGCAGGCCCTCCGAGCTGCGGGGATCGGCGGCGTGGGACTGGGCCAGCATCCGGCGGGCATACTCCTGCCGCAGCTCCTCCAGCACGGGACGCTCCTTCAACGCTTTCTCGTAGGCCACGCCCTCCAGTCCCAGCCAGAACAGGTCGCTGTACAGCTCGCCCTTCTGCTGATGCTGAAAGGCGTGGAACAGGGGCTTGAATTTATCGAATTGATAGCACCGGTACACAAGGCCGATGATGGTGTTCATGTAGAGCTGGGCCTCGCCGTCGGCGTCGTAGGCCTGAAATTCCGGGCGCACGTCGTAGTTTTCCGCGCCGTTCCACACCTGATTGGCCGCGCGGCGGCTCTGGATATCTTCTCTGTCCATATCAGTTGGCAAACAGCTTCGACCGGTCGGCGTCCTTGGGGATGCGGCTCCACACCGCGTCCGCCACCAACTGCCGCTCGAAGGGATCGAAGGCCTTGTTGATGATGCCCAGCTTCAGCGCCTCGCCGGAGGTGATGCCCTTTTCGATCAGGTGCAGCGACGACAGAAGGCCACGCAGATCCAGCGCTTTGGTGGAGATCTCACCGTTGTCACACTTCTGCCGCAGGTCGCGGAACAGGGCGGAGAACTGCTGGATCCACTTGTCACTCAGGCCGGGGAAGCCGCGGCGCAGCAGCTTCTGCAGGTTTTCTTCGGAGATCACCGGCATGTCCAGCACCACGAAGCGGGATACCAGCGCCTCATTCAGCTCACGGGTGCCGGCATAGCCATAGTTCATGGTGCCGATGAAGCGTGTGGCGGGATCCAGCTCGATGCGCTCATAGCCGGGAACGTCGATGACCCGGCGGAAGTCCAGCGTGGCATGCAGCACCGCCAGCGCCTCGTTCTTCGCCATGTTCACCTCGTCCAGCACGCCGAAGCCGCCCATGCGGGCGCACTGGCAGATGGGGCCCTCCCGGAACACCACCTTGCCGTCCTTCAGCGTATCCGCGCCGATGAGGGACGCGGCGTCCACGTTCACATACATGGACACATCCCAGTTGGGACGGCCGAACACGGCGGCCAGATTCTCCGCCAGCACGTTTTTGCCGGTGGCCTTGGGGCCTGCCAGCAGCAGATGCTCACCGCACAGCAGCGCCGCGGCGGCGCTCTCCCAGATCTCCTTGCCGTAGTATAAGAATCGCGGTACCGGGATCCGTGCCGCCGCCTCCGGCGTGGCGGGATGCGCCGCGCGGAACTGCCGTATCTCGTCCAGCAGTGCCTTGTCGATACCCTCGTCCTGAAGCTCTTTCCAAATATCCATGATCATACCGCCCTTCTGCATTTGGCATATTCTTTTTTGATGGCATATTATACGCCCGTATGCCGTTAATGGAACGTTAAGGATACGGCAGGATCTGACATTTTGCGCATGAAAAAGCCGGGGCCATAAAAATGGCCCCGGCGGGGTGATCGTTATAGCTTCTTCTCCAGGCAGACCAACTGGACGCCGGGGATGCCATTGAACACGCAGGGCATGATGCCCGCCTCCCAGTAGCCGAGACCGGCGTACATTTTCCGGGCTGTTTGATTGCGGGCGTTGGTGTCCATCCGCAGATAGGGGCAGCCGTTTTCCCGGGCGTAGTCCTCATAGAACTTCACGAACGCCGTGCCGTAGCCCTTTCCGGAGCAGGCGGGCTCCACCACCAGCGTGTGCAGCACCATCACCTGCTCATCCGGCACGTCCAGATAGCGCCAGGGCACATCGGCGTACACCGGCACCTGGATCTTATTGATGCGGGCCGCTGCCACAACCGCGCCGTTTTCCTCCATCACGAACAGGTCATCGGCCTCCAGCGCCGCGCGGGCCGTGTCCGCCGTGGGGTATACGCCCCGGATCCAGCCTACGATGGACCTGCCGCTCTCCTCGTTGTCGTGGATATGCTCATAGATGGCCGCGATATGCGGGATGTCCTGTTCGGTGCCTTTTCGGATCATGGGAAAGCCCTCCTGACTGTTTTTTCGTATTATAGGCAAAGCCGCGCCGCCTGTCAAGGGGTTTGTCCCTTGCAAACCACGTCCCCATATGGCATAATGGAGGCAAAGAAAAGGAGGTTGCCCCTATGAAGAAAATCGCCGTGATCACCGGCGCTTCCAGCGGTATGGGGAAGCGCTTTGCCGAGACCGTGGATCGGTACGATACCTTTGACGAAGTGTGGGTCATCGCCCGCCAGCAGGACAAGCTGGAGGCGCTGCGGGCTACGGTGCCCTTCCCTGTCCGGGTGCTGGCCATGGATCTGACCGACCGGGCCAGCTTCGACACCTACCGCTCCGCGCTGGCGGAGGAACCGGTACAGGTGGGCCTTTTGATGAATTGCAGCGGCTACGGCAAGTTTGGCGCAGTGCTGGACACGCCGCTGGAGGTCAACCTCAATATGACCGACCTGAACTGCCAGGCGGTGGTGGCCATGTGCCAGATCACGGCCCCCTATATGCCCCGGGGCAGCCAGATCATCAACATCGCGTCGGTGGCGGCCTTCCAGCCCATCCCCTATATCGACGTTTACGGTGCCACGAAGGCCTTCGTCCTCAGCTTCAGCCGGGCGCTGAACCGGGAGCTGCGCCGTCAGGGCGTGGGCGTCATGGCGGTCTGCCCCTTCTGGACAAAGACCGCCTTCTTTGACCGGGCCACCTCCTCCGGCGGCGAGGGCGTGGTGAAGAAGTACGCCGCCATGTACGATCCCGATGACATCGTGCGCCGCACATGGCGGGACGCCAAACGGGGACGGGATGTGTGTACCTACGGCTTTGTGGCCCGCGGTCAGGCGGCGCTGACGAAGATCCTGCCCCACAGTCTGGTCATGGACGTGTGGATGAAGCAGCAGAAGCTGTCGTGACGGCGGTCATCCGGCGGCGGAGAGCTTCATACACGTCTCCACAGCAGGCGGTTGTCCTCAAAGAGAACCGTCAGCCGTCCGGTGTCCTTCAGCCACGCCAGATACGACTTCACGGTGCTGCCCACCAGCACATACTGCTCAAAGGTCAGGGTCAGGCCGTAGTTGTCAAACAGCTTCTTCAGCAGTTCCTCAAACATCACCGGCTCGGCGCAGAGCTCCACCATATGGTCGGCGATCTCATGCACCTTGTCGATGTTGTACTGAGCCAGGGGCGCGATGTCCTCCGTGACCTGGGCGTGGGCGGGGACAAAGGCGGCAGCCTGCATGGTCTTGACCTTCTCCAGCGTGTCCAGATAGGCGGCCACATCGTAGAGAAAGCCGATCTGGTACTTGTCCAGCGTCTCGCGGCTGGACAGACAGTCCGCCAGATACACCACGTCGTCCGGGCCGCGGAAGCCCACCATGTGGAAGAAATGGCCGGGTAATTGCAGCAGCTCAAAGCCCTCCGGCAGTACGGCGGGCGTCAGCTCCTGGGCGTCGCTCTCCTGGGCCATCAGGAACTTGTGGCGCAGGTCTTTAGGCGGGAAGCCGCCGTACAGGAACGCGGGCTCCAGCACCGGATGACGGGTGATGTCGCACTCGATGCCCTGGGCGTAGATTTTGCACTTGGTCTGGCCCTGCAGATAGCGGTTGCCGCCGATGTGGTCGGCGTTGGAGTGGGTGTTGTAAATGGCGGTCAGATGCCAGCCGTTGGCGTCCAGCAACTGGCGCACCTTGCGGCCCGCGTCCTTGTCGTTGCCGCTGTCGATGAGGCAGACGTCCGTGTCGTTCAGCTTTACAAGGCCCATCTTGGAGGGACTCTGGATATAGTAACTATTGCCGGTGATATGATTCAATTCGTACATGACTGCACCTCTTTTCTGGGATCTCATACCTATATTTATATAGCAACAATAAGCACTTGTCAACGAAAACGCCCGATCCGAACCGGACCGGGCGTTTTCGTTGGGGAGAATATGTCAGAAAGCAAAGGATTGCTTACTTCTTGGCCAGCTTGCCCTCCTTGCACATGGCGACCACCATGCCGGTCAGGGCAAACAGAGCGATGGCGTTGGGAATGACCATCAGGTTGTTGAACATATCGGTCAGCTCCCACACCAGGTCGTTGCTGGCCAAGGTGCCGATGAACACGAACACCAGGGCGATGATGCTGTACACCACGGTGCAACGGCGGGGATTCTTCTTGCCGAACAGGTAGTTGGCGTTGATCTTACCGAACAGGTTCCAGCTCAGCACGGTGGAGAACGCGAAGAAGAACAGGCACACCGCCACGAACATGGCGCCGAACTTCTCGCCGAACACGGTGCCGAAAGCGGTCTGGGCCAGGTTGGCCTTGGTCAGCGTGGTGCAGGCAGCGGCCGCGCCGCAGTCGGCCAGAGGGCCGTCGGCGGTATACAGGGTGGAGATGATGACCAGCGCGTTGAGGGTCAGCACCACGAAGGTATCAATGAACACACCGATCATGGCCACCACGCCCTGATCGTGGGGATGGGCCACGTTGGCCTGGGCGTGTGCGTGGGGGGTGGAGCCCATACCGGCCTCATTGGAGAACAGGCCGCGCTTGGCGCCCTGGCTGATGGCGGTCTTGATGGCGTAGCCGAAACCGCCGCCGATGATGGCCTGGGGCTGGAAGGCATACTTGAAGATCATGGCGAAGGTGGCGGGGATGTAGGTGATGCGAACCGCCAGAACGGCCAGACCGCCCAGCAGGAAGATAGCCGCCATGATGGGGACGAGCTTCTCGGTGACGGAGGCCAGACGCTGCACGCCGCCCAGGAAGATAACGGCGCAGATGATGACCAGGATCACGCCGGACACCCAGGTGGGGATGCCGAAGGCGGTATTCATGGTAGAGCCGATGGAGTTGGACTGCACCATGCAGCCCATGAAGCCCAGGGCCAGCACGATGGCAACGGCGAAGAAGCCCGCCAGGAACTTACCGAAGCCGCCCTTGAAGGCGGTGGTGATGTAGTACACGGGGCCGCCGCGGACGGTGCCGTCGGGGTCTACGATACGGGTCTTCTGTGCCAGGGTGGCTTCGGCGTAAATCGTCGCCATGCCGAAGAAGGCGATGATCCACATCCAGAAGATGGCGCCGGGGCCGCCGGTCAGGATGGCGCCGGAGGCACCCACGATGTTGCCGGTACCCACCTGGGCGGCAATGGCGGTGGCCAGTGCCTGGAAGGAGCTCATACCGAAGTCGTGCCTGTCGCCCTTCAGCTTCAGGTTGCCGAACACCTTGCGCATACCCTCGCCAAAGCAGCGCACCTGTACGAAGCGGGTCTTGATGGAGTACCACAGGCCCACGCCCACCAACAGAAACACCAGGATATAGTTGCTGAGGTACTCGTTGATCTTACATACGATGGGAAACAGTACGGATTCGATGGCTTGCATGTTGATTCTCTCCTTTTTCGCAGAAAAATAGAGCCGCTGCTATGCAGCGACTCCGGAGAAACAAGGCAGACACGCAAATGTCTTCTCTGTCCTTTTGCCTGAGAGATTCAGCGCGATCCGCGCCTTACACCTTCGGCACCCAATTCAATGGGATTCTCCAGAGTCCCCTCCCCTTTCAGTCTTCCGCCGGAATTCTGAAAGGCTCATCGGGCGCTGTTTGATTGATGTAGGGAGTATAGCACAGGTTTTGCCCGATTGCAAGCATTTTCTTCACAATTTAGAAATATTTTTTCACCTGTTGACAATATCGTAATACGATGTTATAGTGATATCGTAAAACGATATTCAAGGAAAGGAGCGGAGCACTATGCCGAAACGGTCATTGGAGACCCTGTCGGAGCCCATGTTCTATGTGCTGATGGCCCTGCGCCGCCGGACGCTGTGCGGCGTGGAGATCGTCCAGTGGATCAGCGAGACTACCGGCGGGTGCATGAGCCTGGGGCCGGGGACTCTGTACACCATTCTCTCCAAGCTGACGGAGGAGAAGATGATCCGGGAGGTCAGCGTGGAGGGCCGCAAGCGCACCTATGAGCTGACCGACGCGGGGAAAAAGCTGTATGACGCCGAATGTGCCCGTCTGCGCCGCTGCATCCGCGACGCGGACAGAGAGGAGGAAAACGCATGATCAGGATCCTTCCCTACTATGTGTATCAGGTGGACGCCATTGAGAGCTGGCTGGACGAGCAGGCGAAGAAGGGCCTGTTCCTGACAGACGTCCGCTCCCGTCTGACCATGGACTTTAAAAAGGGTGACCCCCGTCCGGTGCGTTACCGCATCGATGTGAAGCAGAATCCCGGCACCTACGGCCAGAAGGAGCGCATTGCCGATTACAGGGAATTCGGCTGGGAATATGTCTGCGAGCTGGCCGGTGATCTGGACATCTACCGCTGTGACGATCCCGCCGCGCCGGAGCTGAACACCGACGAGGAGATGCTCCACGAGGTGCTGGACAAAAAGCTGAAAAGCCAAATCATATGGAGTATTGTACTCCTGTGCGTGATTCCCGTATGGCTCTACTATATGCTTTTCCGCTATTTTGGGGGCTATACCGGCATATATGAGCAGTTGGTCAGCGGAGTTGCCTGGATATTCGCTCCCGCGGGCGCACTTGTACTGTTCTGGACGATCACCGCCGTCACCTGCATCGTCAGCGCTGTGACCACCAGGCGCCGGATGCTTTTGAAGCGTGTACAGCGCGCACCCGCCGAGCTGCGGCGGGGAAAGCTCCTGCAACTGCTGTCCATCTTTCTGCCTCTGGCCGCTCTGGTTCTGTGTCTCATTTTGCGCGCGGTAATCGCAGACCCCGGCAATGGCATCCCCATGGATGAATTTCCGATACCGACAGCGGCACAGGTGTTTTCCGATACCGACGAGCCTGATCACTCCTGGGCGGTGGAATTCTCCGAATTGCTGTGCGGCCACAGCTACCTGCGGCAAAAGGGGCCTTATATCATCGATCCCGAAACGGGCTCTTCCTACAGCAGTTGGTACTATGACGCGGATGTGTACCATATCGCGTGGCAATGGGTGGCCGACGGCTATGTGAAGGAGCATGCGCGGGTCTACGAGCTGCGGGAGATCACCGTTCCCGGCTGGGCGCACGCCTGGTACAGCGCGGACAACGCCATGTGGGGCAGCCAGACGCTGCTGCTGCAAAACGGCAAGGAGATCTGGGAGATCGACTGTGACCGCGAGGAAAGCCTGCTGGACGCGTTGGACGTATTCGCACGATGAGCGAGGAAAGGAGAACGCTTATGCTGAAGAAAACGCTTCCCTACTATGTGTACCAGATCGACGCCATCGAGAGCTGGCTGGACGAACAGGCGCGCAGCGGACTTTTCCTGCTGGACCTCCGCCTGGGTACCATGCGCTTCCGGCAGGACACACCAAAGCCCATGCGCTACCGTATTGACGTAAAGCGCAACCGGGGCTATACCGGAGAGAAGGAGCGTATCGCCGCCTATGCCGAGATGGGCTGGGAATACGTCTGTGACCTGACGCCCCAGTTGGACATTTATTGCTGCGCCGATCCCGACGCGCCGGAGCTGAACACCGACGAGGAGACGCTCCACGAGGTGCTGGATAAGAAGCTGACCTCTGAGCAGCGTATGGGGATCATCGGTCTCATCTTTATTCCGATATGGCTGTATCAGATGATGTTCCGGAATCTTCTCCATGGGCGCGACATCACCGGGTTTTATGATTTTCTCACCAGCCCCTATGTACTGCTGTACCCCGCCATTCTTTTGCTGGCACTGTACTGGCTGATCGTCTTTTCCCGGGGTATGCGGGATGCGGCAGCCACCAAAAAGCGGCTGCTGCTGACACGGAACTATCACTGCATCGGACAGGAGCGGCGGCGGATGCATACCCATTATGCGATGCTTGCCATGCTGGGCGTGTGTCTGCTGGTCTGCGTGATCCTGTGGATCGACCTCAAACGGGGTGAGAAAAACTACCCCGTCACGGATTCTCCCCTGCCCACCGTGACGCAGGTGTTCCCCGGTCACGAGGAGGCCCAGCTTCTGGGCATAGACCCGGTGCGGCGGAATGAAATGCTGTTTTACGGTTACGCGCCGCTGATGCGCAGCACGATGATGCGTCAGTGGGGCGGCGAGGATATGCTGGATCCCTCCGAGGGCGTTCAGGAAAGCACCTGGTACTACAACGCCGACCAGCTGGACATCGCGTGGGAATGGGTGGCCAACGGCTATGTAAAGGAGAAAACGGCTGATATGACGCCCATCACCGTTTCCGGCTGGGAACACGCATGGTTCCGGAGCTGGACAAACAACAGTGGAACACCCAGTCAGCTGCTGATCCTGCAAAACGGAAAAACCGTGTGGCGGATCGGCTATGGTGATGACGCCGTGTACGACCTGGCCGACGCACTGGACAAATTCGCCCGCTGAGGACAGAAAGGAGCGACTGATATGAGCAACAGAAGGTACGGCACCGTCAAGGAACTGCCCTATATCTGGTACGAGATCGACGCGGTGGAGTCCTGGCTGGATGAGCAGGCCCAGCAGGGCCTGCGGCTGACGGACATTCAGGGAAAGCTCTGCGTCTTTCAGCCCAGCGATGAGCCGCCTGCCCGCTGCCGGGTGCATGTGAAGCCCCACAACGGCTACTACACCCAGCAGGAGGAGTACAAGGAGACCATGCGGGAGCTGGGCTGGGAGTATGTGGGGCGGATCAACTACCGGGCCGACGTCTATCGGGCCACGCGGCCCGACGCGGTGGAGATCAACACCGACGAGGATGTCCTGCGCAGTCTGCTGTGCTCCAACATGTGGTTCGACGGCATCGCGGCGGCAGCCCTGATCGCCCTGACGGTTTACAGCCTTTGGAAGAAATTCGCCATTACGAGAGCTTACAGCGGGTTTTACAGTCTGCTGCTGGATGATATCATCGTCACCTATCTCATTCCGGAGGTACTGCTGGCGCTGATCCTGGTGCTGCTGGCCGGTGCCTTTCTCGTCCGCCTGGCGCGGCAGCGAAAGCGCTGTCTCCTGGGCCGGGACTGCCGGTTTGACGGCGTGCTACGAAAGCGGAAGCGGTTCTACTTTGTGCTGCTGGGGCTGCTGATCCTCATGTTCGCCTTTCCCATGCTGCCCACGATATTCGGCGTCCCAGAGGCCACAGAGAGCACCTCCTTTGATACCTGTCCCGTGGTGCTGCTGCAGTCCCTTTCGCCGGAGGAGGCGGAGCAGATCGTGGTGGAGGACTACGACATCCCCGTCCGCAGCAATCACTACCTTCTGGCGGACGACACCATCTACCGGCAGAGCGGCCCCACCGTGTGGCTGGAGGGCACAGGCTGGGGGTATACGCCGCTCTACTACACTGTGACGGTCACGGATGTTCACCGGGAGGAGCTAGCGGAGAAGTATTACATGGAAATATTCGCCGCCCACGACGACTGGCAGGAGGTGCAGATCAGCGGCTGGGATCAGGCGGTGTACCGGCGGCATACCAATACGCTCCGGGAGGAGTGGCACAACGACAGCGACAAGATCCCGGCGGATATCACCCTGCACCACCAGAACCTGATGATGCGGCTGGGCAATCGTGTGGTCGTGGTAAGCTATACCGGCGAGGCCGATATGTATTCCCGGCTGAACACCCTGTACGGACGGCGGACGCCCTCCCCCGCCGCTGAATAAACGGCATAAGAAAACAGGCACATGGAAAATCCCATGTGCCTGTTTTTTGCCGGGCAACTGAAAAACCGCCCACGGATGTGAGCGGTTTCTCTTTGGATCGAATAGCTTACAGCTTCTCGCGGACCTTGGCGGCCTTGCCGACGCGGTCACGCAGGTAGTACAGCTTGGCGCGGCGCACGAAACCGTGACGCACGGTCTCGATGGTCTGGATGGAGGGAGAATGTACGGGGAACACCTTCTCCACGCCCACACCGTAGGAGATACGGCGGACGGTGATGGTCTCCTCGATGCCGCCATGCTTCTTGGCAATAACGGTACCCTCGAAAACCTGGATACGCTCACGGGAGCCTTCCTTGACCTTCACATGCACGCGGACGGTATCGCCCACCTGTACCTGAGGCACTTCCTTCAGCTGCTTTTCGTTCAATGCTTTGATGAGATCCATGGATTTTTCCTCCTGTATTTATAGGTGTTCGTAACGCCATTTCAAGGGTGCGTTTTCGCACCGGCGACAGAGGACCGCCCTTTTCACGCCATGATAGAATACCACACAAATCCGGTAAATGCAAGCATTATTTTCCCTTTTGCGGGAAAATCATCGAAAATCCTGTCCGTTGGCGTCCAGAATGGCACGACGGCGCACCCGGACGAAGTCCGGCGTCAGCTCGGGGAGATAGGCCGCGATGGCCTTTTCGATGAGCTGGGGGTTCAGGCCGGGGTTCTGGGCCTGAACCGTGATGTCGATGAACACATTGTGTTCGTCCGCCGTCACGTCCGCCCTGCGGATCATGGGCGCGATGTCCACGTCCGCCAGCTCCTTGCGCTTGGTGCGCTTCTGGATCACCAGCGTGTCCCGTGCCAGCAGCGCCCGCAGGCGCTCCGCCGCGCCCTCCGGCACACCGGTGTCGTATTCCAGCGTTACGTCCGCGCGCAGGCCGTCCAGCTCACGGATGGGACGCCTAGCCTCATAGCAGGCCAGGGCACGGATGCCGGTGGGCATGCCGGTATTCAGCTTTTCGGCGATGCCGCTGCCGTCGCTGTCCTGGGTCACCTCGAAGTCCAGCAGCTCACAGTCGCTGCTCTGTCCCACCGGCAGGGGCAGGACGATGGAGATGATGGGATGGGGATGGTACCCCTGGGTATGCTTGATGTCCAGCTCCGTGCGGGGGAAGCACCGCTGGAAGGTGCGCATCAGGTCAAGGTGGGAGATATAGGACGCCTGGGCCTCCTTGATAAACAGCAGCCGCAGCTTAGACATCGCACTTCCCCCCTACCAGCTTATTGGCGCCGCAGCCGTTGCAGCGGGTGCGGCAGTCCGGCGTGGTGACGCCGGACACGGCGTTTTCATGCTCACGCCACAGATATTCCTTGGTAACGCCGCTGGAGATCATGTCCCAGGGCATCAACTCGTCCTTTTCCCGGCGGCGATAGGCGTAGAACGCCGGATCAACGCCGCATTCATCGAAGGCCTCCAGCCAGCGATCCAGGGAGAAATACTCCTCCCATGCGTCAAGGTGTCCGCCTTTACGCCACGCGGTTTCCAGCACATTGCCCAGTCTCCGGTCACCCCGGGCCAGCACCGCCTCGATGAAGGAGGTCTGGCCGTCGTGCCAGTTGTAGGTGACGGTCTTGGTGGTCATATTCTCCCGCAGCAGCTGCACACGGCGCTCGTATTCTTCGCGGGTGATCTGGGGCTCCCACTGGAAGGCCGTGTGGGGCTTGGGTACAAAATAGGAGGTGGACACGGTGATGCGGACGCCCCGCTGCTTGTTGGGGGCGCTCTCCCGCCAGGCGTGCATGACGCGGGCCGCCACATCGGCGATGCCCAGCACGTCCTCGTCCGTCTCTGTGGGCAGACCCAGCATGAAATAGAGCTTCACCGCGTTGTAGCCGCCGGCAAAGGCGGTATGGCATGAGTTCAGCAGCGCCTCCAGCGTCACGTTCTTGTTGATCACGTCCCGCAGCCGCTGGGTGCCGGCCTCCGGTGCGAAGGTCAGGCCGGTCTTGCGGCCCTTGGCCAGCCGCTGCATCAGCGCCATAGAGAAGTTGTCCGCCCGCAGACTGGGCAGGGACAGGTTCACATGGCGGCTCTCGCAGAAAGGCTCCAACTGGTCGCACAGCTCCGTCAGCGGCGGATAGTCGCTGGTGCTGAGGGAGGACAGCGTCACCTCCTGATAGCCGGAGTCGTTGCAGGAATCCAGGCAGTACTGGGCGCACAGGTCGCGGCTGCGGTTGCGGACGGGGCGATAGACGTAGCCCGCCTGACAGAAGCGGCAGCCGCGGATGCAGCCACGGAACAGCTCCAGCGTCACCCGGTCCTGGACGATCTCGGTGCTGGGCACGATGGTATTCACCGGGAAATACGCCTTGTCCATATCATGGACGATGCGCTTGGTCACCACAGCAGGCGCGCCGTCACGGGGCGTGATGGCGCTGACCGTGCCGTCGTCATGGTAGGAGATGTCATACAGGCTGGGGACATAGATGCCGTCCAGGTGGGCGGCAGCACGGAGGAATTCCGCCTTGCTCCAGCCCTCACGCCGCGCCTTGCGGTGCAGCTCCACCAGCTCCACGGTGATGTCCTCGCCCTCGCCCAGGCTCACCAGGTCGATGAAGTCGGCGATGGGCTCGGCGTTGTACATAGCGGTGCCGCCGGCGATCACCAGCGGGGTCAGGCCGTCACGCTGGGCGCTGCGCAGGGGTATCTTCGCCAGATCCAGCATGTTGAGGATGGCGGTGAAGGCCATCTCATAGCCCACGGAAAAGGCCACGATATCGAAATCGGTGATGGGGTCGCCGGATTCCAGCGCGAACAGCGGGATATCCGCACTGCGCATCTCCGCCTCCATGTCGCCCCAGGGAGCAAAGACCCGCTCGCACCACACGCCGTCCATGTTGTTCATGACACCGTACAGGATCCGCATGCCCAGGTTGGACATGCCGATCTCGTAGGTGTCCGGGAAGCAGAAGGCGACCCGGGTGTCCACCGCCGCCTTGTCCTTCACCACCGCGTTATATTCGCCGCCCACATAGCGGGCCGGCTTCTGCACCCGCGGCAGGATGCGTTCCAGCTTTTTATCCACAGTCATTCTCCTGTTGTATATCAGAATATCATCTTATTTTACCTGTTTTCCGGCGGTTTGGCAACCCCTATTTGGCGCAGCGCGTGCCAGAGAAGTGCCGCGGCTGCCAGCAGTAGGAAGGGACTGCCTCCCATCCACAGCGCCGCGGCCGCTCCCAGCGTCAGCACCGCCGCCATGCCGAAGCCCACCACGGCCGCCACACGGTCGGCGGTATAGGGCTCCGTCAGCCAGGCGGCCAGGTTCCACAGGATGCTGCCACCGTCCAGCGGCGGGATGGGCAGCAGGTTGAAGGCACCCAGCACAAGCTGCGCGCCGGAGAAGAGATACAGCGCCTCACACAGCCGTCCGCCAAGGCCCAGCAGCAGGGCCAGCAGCAGATTCACCGCGGGGCCTGCCGCGGCGGCCAGCACCTCTCCGCCGTAGGAGAGCCGTCCCGCCACCTGCATCTCCGCACCCAGCGCCGTAATGCGCAGGGCCGTCACCCGGGCGCGAAGCCGCCGCAGCATCCAGTAGTGCCCCAGCTCGTGGAGCACCGCCGCCAGCAGCAATGCCGCCAGCAGCAGCGGCGAGGACACCATCACGAACAGCGCCAAAAGCAGCGGCGCCGTAGGCGAAACGTGGATGGCCGTCCGCTTACTGCGCGACATAGTAGATGGGGTTCAGGTAGATGTTATAGCGGTGCAGCTCGAAGTGCAGGTGATACCCCGTGGCGTCGCCGGTGTCCCCCACCTCCGCGATGGGATCCCCCATCCGCACCGTCTGTCCGGAGGAGGCGTTGACCCGGCTGCAATGGGCGTACAGGGTGGTGTAGCCGTCCGGGTGGGTCAGCTCCACATACTTGCCCAGCTCCGTGCTCTCGGCCACCGCCGTCACCGTGCCGTCGGCAAAGGCGTGGATGACCTCCCCCTTCTCGCAGCCGATGTCCAGGCCGTAGTGGAACCGCTCCGTCCCCGCCACCGGGTGATCCCGGTAGCCGAAGGATGAGGTGACCGTTCCCTCCACCGGCTTCTGATAGTCGAAGCCCAGCACCTGCTGGAGCATATTCACGATCTCCGGCGTGGTGCCGTCGCCGTATACCACGGCGTTGCGGTCGGTCTCCTGCTGGCTGACGGTCACCTTTTCGCCGCCGAACACCGCCACGCAGGCGTCGTTGACCGCCTGGGCCAGATCGTCGCCGCCGATGGCCCGGCCCGCCGCGGAAAAGGCCGCCACGAAGTCGGTGTCCTCCCCCATCAGACGCAGTAGGTCGCCGCCATACTGACGGGCCACGTCCGGCATGGTGAATTTCACCGTCACGACCACCACCAGCACGGCCCAGGCGGGCATCTGGCCCACCTCTACGAACCACAGCATGGCCGCCAT
>USAT01000010.1 GCA_900552725.1 uncultured Eubacteriales bacterium
TTAAAAACGGAGGAAACAAAATGAACGTAAAGAAAATCATCACACTGCTGCTGGCGCTGGTGCTGGCCGCCGGTATGATCGCCTGCGGCACAAAGGGCAGCGGTACAACGGACGGGATGAGCAATGAGCCGAAGAACGCCGAGGAAGCAGCTGCCATGCACAAGGAGCTGATGGCCCAGGAAAATGCCATTCTCTCGGAGAATACCGCACTTTGGGAAAAGGTTTTCATGGAGGCCGACAAGGGCATGACCATGCAGGAGGACGGCAAAAACTACGGCGAATTTCTGCTGGACACCATCGAATCCGCCAAGGATCAGTTTACGGCGGATGAACTGAAGCTGCTTCAGGGAGAAGCGGAGAAGATCCGCGACATTGAAGACAAGCTGACCATGCTGGAGGAAAAATACCCCGATATCGCACAGGAATCCATAGACGGTGACATGAGTGTGCCTGCGGGCAGCGATATGGCCACGCCGCCCGACGATGGCAGTATGCAGAAGTTTCCCGCCTTTGAGGGCAAGGATCTGGATGGCAACACGGTGAAGAGCAGTGAGTTGTTCTCTAAAAATGCCGTCACCGTAGTGAATTTCTGGTTCACCACCTGCAATCCATGCGTAGGAGAGCTTGCCGAGCTGGACACGCTGAACAAGGAACTCACGGAGAAGGGCGGCGCCCTCATCGGTGTCAACACCTTCACGCTGGACGGCGACGAAGCGGCAATCTCTGAGGCAAAGAATGTACTGGCTAAGAAGGGTGCGACCTATCAGAATGTGTATTTCGCTTCCGACGGTGAGGCGGGAAAGTTCACCACCAATATCTTTGCCTATCCCACCACCTATGTGGTTGACCGCAGCGGCAATATCGTGGGCGACCCCATCGTAGGCGCCATCACGGAAAAGAAGCAGGCGGAGGCACTGCAAGCCCAAATCGACAAGGCGCTCGCCGCCGATATGGGCTGACAAACGGAGGAATCCCCGCAAGGAGGGATACGCGCCATAAGGCGGCGGACATCACCTGTCCGCCGCCTTATGGCTATTTTAGATGAGGTGTTTGCAGATTGATCTCAAAAGAAATGCGTATCGGTCAATCAGCCGTTCTTACGCTTGATGAGCAGCGCGGTTCCGGTCAGCGACAGCAGGGCGCTTACGCCGTACAGCGCCACACCGGCGTCAAAGGTCTTGGGAGCGGTGATCGCCGGCTCCGGTGTATTCGGCTTCTCCCGCCGGATCGGGGTGGTGCTATATGTGTAGATGTTCTCGAAGGTCATCTTGTCTACCGGATCGCCCTGAACATCATCGTACGGATGAATCTCAAAAGGCAGCGGCGTTCCGTTCTGATCCTCTCTGGGGTCAAAGTTAACATACCACTTGGCAGTGGAGTACGTCCAGCCGCTATCGCCACTGTCCACCTCACGGACAGAAATACCCTCACTGATATATTTCTGAACATGGTATTCCGGGCCGCCGGCAGGCATAGGCTATGGCGATTGCCGTACATACGAAGACCGTTGGCAGCAGATGCTTGGTGGTTCCTTTCAAGAGACAAGGCCCTCGCTTTCTTCAGGCTATGTCCGCAGACACACCTTAATATATAACATAAAACGCCGCCCGCCGCAACTCTTTCCTGCCGGGTGGGAAAGGAAGAGGGAGGATGCTCATGAGAGTGCTCTCCCTCAGTAAGACTGTCAATATGCTCTTTATAGCGCCGGGAGACTCGCTCCTTAGGCGAGAGGCGGGGCATCATGACGCAGAGGTGAACTCATAGTTCACCCTTTTCCTTCCGCGCCATAAGCCAGACTGTCATATCCCACAAAGTCTCCTCCATTGGGCGCGGCTGATATGCGAAGCATTTCGATGCTGCGGCATGACTGAATTGCCCGTTTGAGGCAAGAACGGCAACGGAATAGGGAGTGAAAAACAGTGGCTTTCGATCCTTCAGACTCCGGCGTTCGTAGTATGGGGCCGCCAACTTTGCAAGACCCAATGGCAGACAGATGGGGTGATACTTCAGCTTTGCGGCCTTTCCGACAAGCTGAAGCATCTTGCGAATTGTAATATAGTGGCCGGACAGAATGTAGCCCTTGCCGGGCTCTCCGCTTTCGGAGCAGGCCAGAATACCTTTTGCAACATCCCGTACATCCACAAAGTCATACCCGCCGCGAACAGCAAAGGGCAACTTCCCGGCCAGAAAAGACTTTGCCATTGAGGTGAAACTCCCTCCCTGTATGTCGCCTGGGCCGATGATGCCGGAGGGAAAGACAATGCTGGCATTCAGCCCACGCTCTGCCGCGTCGAAGACCAGTTCGGTTGCGGCCGCCTTGCTCTTTGCGTAATCGCCGTCTACAAGACCCGGGGAGAAGTCACAGCTTTCCGTGATAACGCAGCCCTCTGGTTTTTCCGGTATGGCATGGACGGAGCTGACATGGATTAACTTTCCCACATTGTGCTCTAAACATTGCCGGAGGATTCTCCATGTTCCGCCCACATTGACCTGATAGAGTTTCGGGCCGGGTCTGGACGCGACAGAGACGATACCCGCGCAGTGAATCACACAGGTACGGCTATCGGCATCCACAAAGAAGTCTGCAAGTGAGTTTTTATCACACACATCGCCGACGATGGTATGGACTTCCTTCGGGAGCAGGTTGATATAGGGGTCGTTATGCAGCACAAGTGCACGCACCTGAGCGTCGTGGTGTACCAGCTCCTCCACAACAGTTCTGCCGAGAAAGCCGGTGGCACCTGTAATGAGATATTTATCGTACATCTAAAAAGTCTCCTCTCAAAATAGGCATACAGATGTTGATTATCTTTCACGAGTATAGTATACTTAAAGTGAAAAGTAGAAACAATCAGCACTTGCCGTACAACTGAAATAAAATCAACACAGCATACCAAAGTGTTGATGAACGTTATAATCTTTTTGAAGGAGATTTCTGGATGGAGAAACTGGATGCAAGGAAACGCTATACACAAATGATACTCAAGCAGTCTTTTTTGAAGCTGCTGAGGGAGAAACCGGTCAATAAAATCACAGTAAAGGAGCTCTGCGAACTATCCCAGATCAACCGGGCTACTTTCTATACCCATTACAGCGACTGCTTTGCACTGCTGGAGAGCATCGAGAATGAGCTCATTGATGAGTTTGAGAAATCCCTTCGCTATGTCAATTCCTTTGATGTAACGGCTCTAATTGAAGCCCTCTATGACATGGTCGATCAAAATCAGGAAGCCTGCCGGACACTCGTTCTGGGGAATACCAGTTCGACTGTCATTGCGAAAATGATCGCTTTGGCGAAAACCGACAGCCTTGCTTATTGGCACAGGGAATTGCCGAAGGCCAGTGAAACCGAGTTGGAGATGATGTATACGCATCTTTCCAACGGCTTGATGCATGTTATTGTAGAGGGTTATGACAAGTACAGCAAGGAGGAAATGATCCGCTTCGTCAGTCAGGTAGTGAAGGTTAGCCTTTTGCTGTTCCGATAAAAGAATGCTCGCAAGAAGGAACTTCTCAAGACTGCTACACTGTGGATGCTGAAAAAAGACGCAGTATCAGCTCAGCCGCCATCTGCTCGCTATGGAGGGCCTTTGTCTGGTGCCTCGGAGGGTGGAAATTAAAAAGGGAGGATATCCGGGTGCCGGTGTATCTGTCAGATAGGACGGAGCAGGTAACTGCGGAAATTCAGATCCGCACGATTGCTATGGACTTTTGGGCCAGTCTAGAGCACGATATTCGGTATAAGGTAGATAAGACAAAGTTGCCGGAGGGCATCAACGAGGAAATGCTTGAATGCGCGGGCAAGATCGCCGAAATTGACCGACAGATGCAGGAGATGTATCGGAGGATCAAATCCGCTCAAGGAAATATGGATTGTTAGGGGATATCAAATCTTTAATAAGCGACATACGCAAAAAGGCACTGTACCTTTTCAGTGATGCTTGTACAGTGCCTTGGTTACTTATAGAATTCTATCATGATTCTCTACTGGGGCGGCTTGAGTGTCACGGCGCAGAGCCGCCTCGCGCAAAATGATCTCTCGCTCGGAAAACGGAATCTTCTCGCCGTTGATTAGCTGATAGGTTTCGTGACCCTTTCCGGCACAGAGAATGATGTCACCCGTCTCTGCCATGTGTACTGCTGCACGAACGGCGTCTTTTCTATCCTCAAAAAGCAGATAGGGCTTCGTTTGATCGTAGTAGGACAGGATCTCCCGGTTGATCTCATTGGGATCTTCAGTGTCCGGATTGTCTGCCGTAATGATTGCAAAATCGGCGTATTTTCCAGCCGCCTCACCCAGCTCTTTGCGGCGCTTTTTTGTCCGGCATCCGACAGAGCCGAGCAGACATATCAGCCGATGGGGATGGTATGTCCGAAGAGCCTGAAGCGCATTTTCAAGGCTGAACCCATTGTGCGCATAGTCAAGGACAAAGGTCACTCCCGGCAGTGCGTCCACCACCTCAAAGCGTCCGGGGACGGAAAGCGTCTGCAGAATCTGGGCGGCGTCTGCCGCCGACACACCGTAAATTGAGGCTGCCGCAATGGCGCCCAGCCCATTATACACGGAAAGCTCTCCGGGAGCGCAAAGCCTGACGGCGGTATTCCCACCCTGTGAAACACAGGTAAAGTCGATGCCCAGCGCAGCTTTTCCGCGAAAGGGACGGGTTTCCGCGGCAGTGAACCGGCAATGGTCGGACAGGGGCTGGTGCAGAGAAAAACCAATGAAATCCGTGTTCTCGCCCGGATTCCCAACGACAGCCCTCCAATGGGAATCGTCGAGATTGCAGACAATGTGTTCCGGCGCAAAATCGCGGAACAGTCGTGCCTTCGCCGCTCGATAGGCGGCAAACGAGGGATGCTCCACCTCTCCTATATGGTCATCTGCCAGATTCGTAAACAAGCAGGTATCGAAGCGGACGCCCTCCACTCTGTGTGTGGCCAGCGCTTGCGAGGAAACCTCCATTACCACATGTGTGATGCCACGATCCACCATCATGCGAAAATAGCGGTGAAGCTCACTGCTTTCCGGTGTCGTGTTGACGGTATCAAACCAATCCTTTTCCATCAGCACGCCATTGGAGCCGACATACGCACACGGAAAGCCGCAGCCAGAGAGAATCTCCCGCAGGAAAAATGCCGTTGTTGTTTTGCCCTTGGTTCCGGTAATGCCGATAACGGTCAGCTTCTCCGCAGGGCGGCCATAGAATGACGCCGACAGACAGGCTAGCGCGTGGCGCGGATTCTCCACAAGTATCTGCACCGCGTCTTCCGGGAGCGAGACAAGCCTACGGCTGCATACAAAAGCACGGCAGCCGGCGGCATAGGCAAGCGGCGCGAAGCGGTGTCCGTCCGCATGAGCGCCGGGCAGGCAGAAGAACAGAGAACCGGCAGAGACGCGGCGGGAATCGTAGTCGATGGAATGAATCTGCTGCTCCATTTGGCCAGACAGAAACGCCTCGGCAATAGGGCGGTCAGAGACAGAAAGAACAGGGTAGTCCTTGAGTATGGAGGAAAGCTTCATGGTTTCAAATCCTTTTGTGTGGCAGGGTTGGCTTACGAACAGACAAGCTTTAGAGCTACGGCTTGGTACGAAGCAGATATATACGCCCAAGGAAATCAGGCGCCCTCTGTAATATCGGCGAAATATTGCCTTTTCCGGCATATCAAAGATGGTGACTTGATGTGTCTTGCTAAGTATTCTAAGTCTATCAGCTTTTTCTTATCCCGTCAATCGCTTTTGAAATCAGCCATCCTTGGCAAAGCTCAACAATCACGGAACTTCTCATGTAGGTTTTGTGAAGATGCAGTCCGCTGAAAAAACGTGGGAACATGGAGACACAAGTATCCGTCCAAACAAGTAAAAGAATCTCAAGCATAAAAAGAAGGTGTAAGAAAATGAACGATGGATAGTTCTATAAAGACACCGATAAAGGCCAATCAGGACCAACTGATAATGGGCCATCTTCTGGAGCCGATTGCCGCCTATTGGTATCAGCAGAAAACCGGCAATACGGTCTATGACGATACCAATTTCTATCAGCACGCAGATCATCCATGGGCGCTTGCGGATTTTGACCTCCGCTTCGTGCGAAAGGAGGATTTGCTTTCTGCGTTCAGCAAGGACATCCGTCCGTTGATGCTGAACTGTCCGCCGTGCCATATCCAGCAGCTCCCCGATCTCTCGGTCGCTCATGTCCATGAAGTAAGACAGCAGGATCACGTCGTGCTTCTCCCGCAGGAGCTTGGCCAGCGCCGCCGCAAGGCGGTCATCGTTGACGGGGATGTGGTATCCACACACTTCAAATTCAACGGAGTGAACGTCCTAGCAGCAAAGCTTCGCAAGAAGCTCCGAAGGCAGCTCCGAGAAACTGCACTCCCGCACCCTATGGCGCACCTCTGACCGCTGCATATCCACGTTTTCCTGACGCAGTATCTTCTTACAATAGCTGTTGAATATGTGCAGAACGCGCTCTTTCTGGTTCCAGGGAAGCTTCAAAGCGTCATCCTCTTTTGCTGCCGGGAAAGGGTTCTCTCTTTCCCTCTTACTAAATACTCCGTTTGAAGTGATCCGTTTTGGCCAACTTTTTGAAAAATTTTTCTTCTTTTTCACGGCGTTTTTCCTCCATTCCGTCATTTTGAAAAATTCGCAAATGACGGAAACGGAGGGCTACGGCAGCGAGGGAAAAAACGGCAGCTTTGTGTGACTTGAGTATGCAGTACTGCGGTAGATAGATAAAAGGAGGCGTGAAAACTTCACGCCTTCTTTTATACTCGTAAGCTTATCACCGATTGCACAACCGCATCCCCTGTCAGCTCACTGGTTCGGTAAATCTTCTGGCAAAAGGGCTCCAAGCTGAAACCCATGCCAGCTCGTCCTTTGTCCAACAAAATACCTGTTACCGTAAAATGATACGCGGCCTGCGATGCCTGCAATTCCTGCTGACAGCCATCGGACAACGCGCATTCGCTATCTGTGATGAAAACCACATCGGCCTTTTCAAAGCCCTCCGACTCCATCAACCGGATTGCCTCCCGGATGGGGCGTTCAAAGTTTGTACCGCCGCCGAGAAATGTCTCCGCCGCAGACAACTTATCCTCCAGCGTATATTCACCCGGGCGGAATATGTCCACTTGACAACTGCTGCTTCCGGCAAAATGGATCAGCGCAAAGCTCCGGTGGCTCTCCGCGGCGATCTCCAACAGGGTCATGGCCACCGCCTTACCCCATGCCGCAGCTTCGCCTTCGGTGGAACCAGACTCATCCAGACAGCAGATAATAACTGAGGTCATATTCAGACAGACATCGCAGATTTGCGGACTGACCACCAGTAGGAAAGAAAAGACAAAGGTGCGGGTGAACAGCAGCTTGGGATCGTCTGCCTCAAAGCCTCCACCGGCCATCATGCTGCGGGTGGCCTGAAACACCAGATTGCCCAGCAGCAGCGCCCAGCCCACACCCAGCATGATCTGCCGGATGGTTGTGATGATAGGCATGTGCGTTTCCAGATAGCCCTACTTGTTGCGATTAAGAAGAGCATCTGCGATGGAATAAAGAAAGAGAGATAGCATGGTTAGAATAGAAGTTCTGAAACCTGGATTCGTGGCTGTTTTCTATCGGTCAAATGATGGTTCTGATGCGACTGGAACGGATGCTACTCCAGTCACCGTACCAGTCAGTACGCCATTCATCACTGTCTTTGCTGGCTAGATAAAAGGCCCGACACCCTACAGTATCGAGCCTTTCATATTAGAATTATCGTAATTCGACCAGTTTCAAGTCGCACCCCAGTGCCTCGGCAACTTTCATCAGAGTGTCGAGCTGGGGTATTGCTCTCTTGCTCTCAAGCCTTGCAATAACGCTTTGGGTAAGAGATGCGGCTTCAGCCAGCTCTTTCTGCGTCATACCTTGGTTGTGACGTCGTTCAATCAGCATATCAATGATAGCGGCGCATTTTTCAGGCACGGGCAGTCCCTCCCATCGGAACGCTGTCAATATAGCAGCTATCCGGACAAAGGTCTACCTTGTTGTTCCAAACCGTCTCACTATCCACGGCAGGGTCAATATCCCACGATACACAATGCTGTGCATCCAGATATACTCTTTTGAAATTGGCAATGTCACAGAACGGCTCGAATACCGTTCCTTTCATAAGCATGGGTTTTACGTCCAGTAGCCGACGTTCTCCGTTATCAAAGCTGAGTATCAGCGTAAAATCATCATTCGGTGTTACGCTCACAATTTTGCGACGTCCATTTGCGTAATACTTGGCTGTGGGCAGATCAAATCCCTTTGACAGATAGTATTCTTCGGTTCTCGCCATGCTTGCCACCTCCTAAAACTTATTTAAGCGGCTCGATTGCAAACAGTTCCTGCTTCTGTTTAGCTAATTCCCAGTTTTCCTTGAGTTCTTCCTGATGGAACGCTGCCCAACCCAGCAGCATCTTCAACTGCTTGGACGGCATTGAGCCTTCTAACACTTCGATTTCATTGATAGAGACCAAAACCTCGTCACCGCCGTAAAACGCATGGAAGTGCGGCGGAAGGTGGTCGCTCCAATAGATACAAATTTTGATTCCTCTGAACGTACAGATTGTAGGCATCTGCTATCATCTCCTTTATAGTTTGAGTATAGCGCATTCACTATACTTGGTCAATAGCGAATATGCTATTAGAGACATTCTGGCTTACTGCGAATTATCAAACACAATGTTGTTGTAAGGCTATAGGTTAAAAGCGGTGGCTAGGCGCACATCCCGGCCTGACGGATCTGTTTCTCACGCAGGCGCGGCATGAGCAGCAGCTGCGCCAGCTCCTTACCGCCGACGAGATCAGAACGGAGGCTGCACGGCTGCTGGGTAAGCTGCAAGAGCCTGTGCAGCCCAACAGCCCCGGCGGTACGCACTTCATCGCAGAGCTTTCCCCGGACTTTGCGGCAAGGGCCAACAGCCGCGACACGGCGGAGCTGCAAAAGCTGCTGCCCTTCCGTTCCCGCGCCCTCTCCAACCTGAAAGACCGTAAGGGCGTGTTTGCCGTCATCTCCAAGGAGGAGGACCGCACCCGGCCGCTCCGCAGCCGGAAGCCCTCCGTCCGCTCCAAGCTGCAACAGGCGGCGGATGCGCAGAAGCCCCCCGCTGCCAAGAGCAGGGAGCCGGAGCGCTGATATGGCGAAGCAGAAGCGGGACGTGCTGCTCAAGGTCCGCGTGACGCCGGAGGAGCAGGAGCTCATTCGTCAGAAGATGGCGCTGCTCGGCACGGACAACATGGCGGCGTACATGAGAAAGATGGCCATTGACGGCTATGTAGTAAAGCTCGACCTGCCGGAGCTGCGGGAGCTGGTTTCGCTGCTTCGGTATTCCTCCAACAACCTCAATCAGCTTGCGCGGCGGGTGCATGAAATAGGGCGCGTTTACGCTGCGGATATGGATGATATACTCCAAAATCAGGAGCGGATCTGGCAGGCGGCAAGCGGTATCCTGTCCCGCCTTGCTGGCATCCGATATACTGGTCATCGTCAGGGATCACTCTGCCCTTGATGGCGTTGCTGACCGCTTTCCAGCCCTTGTTGTCCTGGTCAAAAATGTGGCGGCCATCCACATCGCTGTATTCCTCAATCACCAGCAGCGCGCTTTTGAAATGGGGGAGCTGCCCACCGCAGGCTTCATAGGCGTCCAGCAGCTCCACCAAGGTTTCCGTCAGCCATGTAGGTTGATTATTCAAAAGCCAGCGAGAATGCCGGCCGCATATATTCCTGTGCGTTTCGGCTTAATCCGCATTTTGATGCCAAGCTGCTCCAGTTTTCTCGGACGGTTTTCAGGATATCCGCTGCCATGGCTGTCGCGTCCTTGGTACTGATCTCACAATACGGTGCAATCTCCAGCGCAAGCTCAGGGGAGATCGTCGCATCGTTCTCGTTTACACAGAGGGATAGTTCGTCACCTTCCGGGACAGGGTTTACATCGTACAAGGGGGAGAGATGCCAACCATCCGCCTTGAGGATAAAGCCGTGGTTTCTCATATGGTCATCCGTATTGGACACGGCCATGTTGAATACAATCCGCTTCCATAGCTCCGTCAAATCTCTTTTAGGAGCAGCACCGTTGGCTTTGATAAAAGATACCAGTTCGAGATAACTGGACCCGTCCGCTGCCGAGGCACCGTCGGTCTTGCCGAGCAATGTCATGGCTGACGCGAAATGGATCCGCGCAGCACCATTCCGGTCAAACCTTCGGACAAGGAAGGTGCTGCCGTACTTGGAGAAGTCGATCAACATGAACTCTGGAACATCCAGACCGCAAAGTCTTGCAAGGTCATGGGTGACCTTTTCCCACGCGCCCACGTTGACATCGTCGTGCTTGGAAGGAAACTTGGCGATCCATAGATTCCCCTTTGTATCCAGAACGGTAGCTTTCGGACGAGCGCCGCCCAGCGAGGAACCGGGTTTGATGAGTTGATTGATCCATTTCTGCTCAAGGCCGGACTCATCGTTTTCAAATTGACGAGAGGCTTCTTCCAGCGTTCGCAGGCTGGTCCAGGGGGGCGTCGGGGTTTCCGAATCATCCGAAAGAAACGGCCCGTCTTTGTCCAGCTTGAAACGGATAGCTCCCATCCGAGTCTCGTCGTAGACGCCCATCAGGAAGTCACTGTCTAAGAGCTTTCGAGGCTTCCGGCCTTCCTGTTCAGCCACTATTCTTTCTCTGCGCGTCATCAACAGACGACCCCAGCGGTCAGGGGAAGAGTCGGCGAAAAGGCCGAACACATTTTTTTCGCCAGTGGGATACTGCCTACCGGCATACAGTTGAAGATCTGGGTCGAGATACATATAGTTTGAACTGCTTTTTAACCAGTCAGCATCATACTCAAAGGAGTAGCTCTCACGACCACGAACATTCTCCACGAAGAGCGTTCCCAGAAAGTTCGGCTCTGTAGATTTGAAGTTCTCATAGACATAAATTACTTTTTGGCCTGACGCCATGGTTAATCACCTCCATTTCGTGGTGATCTCTTCCGAGTGGTAAGTTCAAGATCTTGGAGCTTACGCCCCAGCTCGTCATCCTTTGCAACGAGCAGAAGGTCTTTATCCATGTTGTTCAGCGCATGGAGAACTGCGGCATAGATCCCAATCGCAACAGAGGGGGTTCCCTTTTCCACATTCCACACTGTGGCGCGGCTTACGCCAGCTCTTTCCGCAACTAATTCAGCAGACAAATGCCGTCGTAATCTGGCAAGTTTGATCTGCTCCCCGAGCTGCTCCAAAATACTCTGCGTCTGCGGCAGCACGGCAACACTCTTTCGCCCCATTCTGTACACCACCTCTACATTATCATTGTGTTTGTTATTATAGACGATGTACATTAAATTGTCAATAAATAAAGACGCTAAATGATGTAGATTGTAACAAGCTGCCTATTACTTCATTGTGTGCATACCTTTTCGCCGGTATGTATCTAACTCTATCACCTGGTATCGACGATAGCTCTGCCCCTTATTATTCTAACCGGTGCGGTTGACAATGATGATTAGAATGGTTAGAATGGAGTTGAGAGGTGAACAGAAATAGCATTTGTATTGTAGGCTGTCAACTGACCAGCTATTGTGATAGGTGATACCACCCAAGTTACCAGAGCCGCTTTTATCCGGAGGGAGTTGCGCGTTTATGTGCAACTCCCTTTAGAAACTCCAGAAACATCTCCTCCAATTCCGCCTCGCTGCCGATTTGTTCTAAGTACGGCGCAAACTTCCTACGGTCGAAGGTGATTTTCTTAGACGGCGCGGAATGCTTCTTATCTGCGGCAGCACGGGCTTCCCGCCATGCGGCGTAGATGGCCTGCTTATCCGCTGTGGGCGGCGGGCATTTCTGCGTGATGTGGTTCAGGGTGGCTTTGCTCAGCCGATACCCTTCAATGCGGCACATCTCTACAAATGCCTCCTGTGAGGTTTCATCGTAGTCGGCGATCATATCCGCACAGCTCAACGGCAAGTGCCGGGGATCGCTTTCCAGAATATCCGCCAGCGGCGGGATCAGACCTGCCAGCTTGACAGCCTTGCGGATCTCATATTCTGTAACGCCAAAAAAATCTGCTACGATTTCACGGGCATTGTACCTTTGGCGATTTTCGCCAAAGGTTTCCGGTGCCGCATTGCGTTGCCCGTTCCGGTTCTTGGCCTCCAGCATAGCCTTGTATGCTTTGCCACGTTCGATAATGGTCAGTTCCTGCCGCCGCAGCAAATTGGTGGCTGTGGCAATGATGATAGCGCGGGCATCGTTGGCCGCAACGACCTCAGCAGGAATTGTGTCATGCCCGGCCATACGCCATGCGGCGGTGCGATTGTGTCCGGCCAGAATCTCATATTCATCACTGTTGGGGATACTCCTGACAATAATGCGCTCCAGCAAGCCCTGCTCAAGAAGCTGCTGGGCAAATGCCCGCAGTTTTTCCGGGGAATATGGGTGAAATCCAATATCGGTGGTAAAAAAGGGACGCAGCTTATCTAGCGGAAGCTCACGGATCGTAGAAGCTGCCGTGGGAAGCGGGTCGATAAGGCTTTCATAGGCCCTGTTGCCGATCTCCATTTCTGAGACCTGCTGGGCAGCGCTCATGCGCTGCTTCAGCAGGTCTTTCATGTTGCTGCCCTTAGCCAAGCGACAACACCTCCCGCGCCAGACTGCGGTAGGACTCCGCGGCGGGGTTCTTCGGTGCGTAGTCCAGAATACTCATACCGGCGGCAGGGCATTCCGCCACCTTGATGGTCTGCTCAATGGGGCGCTCAAACACATGAAACGCCTCACCGTAGACTTCGCCGACTGTTGCCCGAACGCTCTGGCAGAGCTGTGGACGGGATTGATACATGGTCAGCAGGATGCCGGCGATTTTAAGTGTGGGATTGAAGTGGGCCTGCACCGTGCGCACCAGCTCCAGCACATCGGGGATACCCTCGCTGGCAAGGTAGTGGGCCTGCACAGGGATGATGCAGTAATCCGCGGCTGTCAGCGCGTTGACCGTCAGCAGTTCGTGCTTCAGCCCGCAGTCGATGATGATGTAGCGATAGGTGTCGCGCAAGGCGTCTATGATATGCTTGAGCATTGCTTCGCAGCTGCGGCCGCTGTCACCATAGGGCTGATACTGGGATAGCTGCATGATTTGCAGCCGGGCCGCGGCATCTGCCAGCCTGCGATTGGCGGGAATAATGTCCATGCCGGTATCGCTATGTAAAATGGCCTTTTGCAGATGCTGCGCAATGTCCTCTGGATAGTCGATGGCCGCCAGCAGCAGGGAAGCCAGTGTGTGCTTCATTTCACCGGCGGTATAACCCAGCGCCGCAGTCAGATTTCCCTGCGGGTCGTTGTCAATGAGTAAGACCTTCTGCCCTTCAGCGGCCAGTGCGGCGCCCAGGTTCAAGGCCGTCGTTGTTTTGCCAACACCGCCCTTGGAATTTGTAATGGCTATGATAGTTGAATCCTTCATAAAAAGAAGCTCCCTTCAAAAATGAGACCTGAATCGATCTGCTTGAGATGATCACCTCCCTTGGGCAGCTGCGGTAGATTTCGTATTGTGCAAATACGGTCTATTTCATGTCAGTGAAAATAGGGACAACGCCAGAAACCCTTGTAAAATCAAGGCTTTCCCGTGTTGTCCCTATTATATATCACTCACATCCCCTGCACGATGCCGCCGGTGGCGGCCAGAAGCTGGGGATCCGTCACCCGCAGCATCAGGTTGCGGGTATCCTGGCCGCTGCCGTACAGCCGCAGGATCTCCACCTGATACTCCTTCGTCTCGCTGCCATTGACGGTGGAGAGAATGGCAGCCGGGCCGCACTTGACCTCGCGGGCCGCGGCCACGGGAATGGCCTGTGCCCCGTCGATAAAGCTGCTGTCGGCCACCTTGCCGAAGATGCCGCCGTTGGTGTTGGTCGTCAGGGTGCCCACGTTACGCTGCACCGTGAAGTCGCCCTTCAGCTCGCCGGGATCGCCCTTCTGGCCCTTCTTCACCGCCTTCACCGTGGTCTCCATGATGGAGCCGCTGCTGAGGCTCATGAGCTGGGCCGTGTCCACATCGGTGATGCCGTGGCCCAGGGCGCCGTAGCTGGCGGTCTGGGGATCGTAGTAGGTCAGGGTGCCGATGCCCGCCATGCTGTCACGGATCCACGCACCCAGGCGGTACACGCCGTCACTGCCGCACTGGGGCGTATCCGTGAAGGTGACCAGCCGCTCACCCCGCCGCACCTGCATGGATACCGGCAGACTGCCGTTTTTCTGCAGCAGCGCCTGGAGCTGCTCGGTGGACTGCACCCTGGTGTCGTTGACCTTCAGCAGAAGGTCGCCCACCTTCAGGGTGTCGCTGCCCTCCAGCGACACCACCAGCGCGCCGTCGGCGAACAGTTTGATGCCCACCGCCTTGCCCAGCGGGATCAGGGTGCGCTCTCCTTCCGCCGCCCACGCGGGGGTGATGAGGGAAAACGCCAGCAGACAGGAGAAGAGAAGGGAGAACCATCGTTTTTTTCGCGTCTCATACAAATTGATCACCCTTTCGTGGCAAAGCGCAGGCCGCGCTTTGCCGGATCTGTCACCGGTGACTGGGTTATTTTCTGTCGAAACCGCTCCGCTATGCCCGTTAAAAACAGGCAGCGGCGGCAAAGGATAGAATTCCTTTTTTTGCCAGTGCTTACGGCGCGGAAAAAGCAAATTGACAAAGTATTGTCAAATCGGTATAATGAAGTATCATACATAATAAGGACTATTACATTTACATGCCACAAGGAGGCACAATGGATATTTTTGAAAAATGCTATGCACCGTCCCTGGCCGGCGAGTTGAAGGAAAAGGGTGTGTATCCCTATTTCCACGCCCTGCAGTCCCGGCAGGATGTGGAGGTCACCATGGAGGGCAAGCGCCGCATCATGCTGGGCTCCAACAACTACCTGGGCCTGACCATCCAGCCGGAGGTCGTCGAGGCCGGTGTGAAGGCCTTGGAGCAGTACGGCACCGGCTGCTCCGGCTCCCGCTTCCTCAACGGCACGCTGGAGCTGCATCTGGAGCTGGAGGCGGAGCTGGCCAAGTTCCTGCGGAAGGACGGCATTGTCACCTTCGGCACCGGCTTCCAGTCCAACGTGGGCATCATCTCCGCCCTGGTGGACCGCCACGACTATGTGATCTGCGACAAGGAGAACCACGCCAGCATCTACGCCGGGTGCCAGATGAGCTACGGTAAGATGCTGCGCTACCGCCACAACGACATGGCGGAGCTGGAGCGCATCCTGCAGAAGATCGACGGCAAGAACGGCGTGCTGATCGTCACCGACGGCGTGTTCTCCATGGGCGGCGACATCGCCAAGCTGCCGGAGATCTGCGCCCTGGCCAGGAAGTACGGCGCCCGCGTCATGGTGGACGACGCCCACGGCCTGGGCGTGCTGGGCGAGGGCGGCCGCGGCACCGCCAGCTATTTTGGCCTGGAGGATCAGGTGGACATCTACATGGGCACCTTCTCCAAGTCCCTGGCGTCCCTGGGCGGCTATATGGCGGCCTCTGCCGAGGTGGCGGAGTTTGTGCGCCACGCCTCCCGTCCCTTCATCTTCTCCGCCTCCATCCCGCCCGCCAACTGCGCCACGGCGCTGGCTGCCCTGCGGTATCTGGAGGCACACCCCCGGCTGCCGGAGCGTCTGCGGGATCTGAGCCTGTACGCCCGCAAGGGCTTCACCGACCGGGGCCTCAAGATCCGGGAGAGCGCCCTGGAAGCCCCCACCCCCATCATCCCCCTGTACACCTACGAGACCTATTGGACGCTGGAGGCCGCGGCGGAGATCTACGACCGGGGCGTGTATGTGAACCCCACGCTGCCCCCCGCCACGCCGGAGGGCGAGGCTCTGCTGCGCACCAGCTACATGGCCACCCATACCGAGGCGCTGCTGGACGAGGCCATGGATATCATTGCGGACGTGATGGTGAAGCGCCATGGATAAAAAAGTCGCTATCGTCACCGGAGGCACCTCCGGGATCGGCCGCGCCACGGCGCTGGCCCTGCGGGAGGGCGGCTGGACCGTCTATGAGCTGAGCCGCCGGGCGGAAGGCATGCCGGACATCCCCCACATCGTGGCGGACATCACCAGGGAGGAGACGCTGCGCGCCGCCGTGGATCAGGTGATGGCGGCGGAGGGCCGCATCGACCTGGTGGTGAACAACGCGGGCTTCGGTATCTCCGGCGCCATCGAGTTCACCGACACCCAGGAGGCCCAGCGGCTGTTCGACACCCTGTTTTTCGGCATGGTGCGGATGAACCGCTGCGTGATCCCCATCCTGCGGCAGCAGGGAAGGGGCCGCATCGTCAACATCAGCAGTGTGGCCGCCCCAGTGCCCATCCCCTTCCAGGCGTATTACAGCGCCGGAAAGGCCGCCATCAACGCCTATACCATGGCCCTGGCCAACGAGCTGCGGCCCTTCGGCGTCACCGTGTGCGCCGTCATGCCGGGGGATATCAGAACCGGCTTCACCGCCGCCCGAGAGAAGATCATCGACGGCGATGAGATCTATCAGGGCCGCATCGGCCGCAGCGTGAAGCGGATGGAGCATGACGAGCAGACCGGCATGGATCCCGCCAAGGTGGGCCGCTACATCGCCGCCGTGGCAAGCCGCCAGGGCAATCACCACCCTCTGTACGCCACCCGCATCGACTATAAATTCTTCGTTTTCCTGACGAAGGTGCTGCCTGCCCGGTTTCTGAACTGGCTGATCTATCAGCTCTACGGAAAGTAAGCGATACATACGAAAAACACCGCCCATCCGGGCGGTGTTTTTAATTGTAAATGGTTGTTTATTTATAGAAAAGCCTGCTTTATGGCTTAAAAAAGCTTCGCAGAATTCGCCGCCGCAGCGGCGAACCTGTTTGATCGTTTTTTGCCGCAGTATGTATGTGGCAAAAAACACTTTGCGCGGAGAGCGTGTTCATTCGCACACAAAGTGGGCGAATGAATGCGGGGCGGAGTGAATCCTATCCAGACAAAAAAGCATAGCTTTTTTGTCAAGCTGCAAGGAAGCCGCCCCTTGGGGCGGCTTCCTTGCAAGATTATAGCGCCTTCGTCCGCTCATAGGCGGCGATGACGGCGTCCATGGCGGCGGCTCGAAAGCCATGCTCCTCCAGTGCCCGGACGCCCGCAATGGTGGTGCCGCCGGGGGAGCAGACAGCATCCTTCAGTGCGCCGGTGTGATCATCGGAGGCCAGCGCCAGCTTCGCCGCGCCCAGCAGCATCTGGGCGGCGTAGCGCTGGGCCTTGGCACGGGGCAGGCCCGCGTATACCGCGCCGTCCGCCAGCCCCTCCAGGAACAGATAAGCGAACGCCCCGCCGCAGCCGGCCACGGCGCTGCCCGCGTCCATCAGCTTTTCCTCCAGCTCCTCCAGCAGGCCGGAGCAGTGCAGCAGGGAGACAAAGCCCTCCCGCTGGGCCTCCGTCACGTTGTCGGAGCAGCAGTACATGGTGACGCCCTCGCCCACCGCCACGGCGGTGTTGGGCATGATGCGGATGACGGGATAGTCGCCGCCCGCCATCTCCCGGATGCGCTGGATGGTCAGGCCCGCCGCCATGCTCAGCAGCACGAAGGGGGTGGTGCGCTCCTTCAGGGCGGGCGCGATCTCCGCAAGCATCCCGGCCATCATCTGGGGCTTGACCCCCAGCAGGATGTAGTCGCACTCACGGGCGACGGTCAGGTTATCCGCCACGGAGGCGCCGATCTCGTCGGCCAGCCGCGCGGCCTTTTCCGGTGTCCGGTTGGCCAGCACGATGCTGCTGCTGCGCACCTCCACCGTTTTGGCGGCGGCACGGGCCAGCGCGCCGCCCATATTGCCGGTGCCAATGAATCCGTAGGTCATAAATACCCCTCTTTTCTATAAGTAAATAATTGTTTTGTAAGCACGATCACATAAAACGACACAGTAAAATGGGCAGCAGGATCGCCGGGACCATGTTCAGGATCCGCAGCTTGGTGATGCCCAGCAGGTTCAGGCTGATGCCCACGATCAGCAGGGAGCCCACGAAGGTGATCTCGTTGACCACCGCCTCGCCCAGATAGGGCGCCACCACCGAGGCCAGCAGGGCGATGGAGCCCTCTACCGCGAAGACCATCAGGCCGGACAGGGCCACGCCCAGTCCCAGGGTGGAGGCGAACACGATCGACGCCACGCCGTCGATGACCGATTTGGAGAACAGCAGGTCGTGCTGGTGCTGCAGGCCGCTCTGCAGCGGGCCCATAACGGCCAGCGCGCCGATGGCGAACACCAGTGAGCCGGTGACGAACCCCTCGGTGACGCGGCTGCCGGAGAACCGCTTCTGCAGATTCTCGCCCAGCTTATTGACGGCGGCGTCGATGTTCAGCAGCTCACCGATGATGGTGCCGATGACCATGGAGATGATGGGGATCAGGGCGTTGCTGCTTTTCAGCAGGCCCGGCACCGCGATGCCGATGGTCATCAGCGACAGCGCCGCCATCACGGAAGTCCGCAGCCGCTCCGGCAGCAGCTTTCCGGCGAACATGCCCACCAGGCCGCCCACCACGATGGCGCCGCCGTTGACAAGAGAACCCAATAGGATCATGGGATCAGCCCTCCTTCGTTCAATAGATCCTGTACCACCGTGCCCGCCATCAGCAGGCCCGCCACGGAGGGCACCCACGATACGCTGGCGGGGACGCTGCGCCGTCCCGGAGGCGGCGTCTCCAACTGCTGTGTCTCGCCGGGCTGCTCGGGGCTGAACACCACCTTCAGGTGGTGGATGTCCCGGGCGCGCAGCTCCTTGCGCATGACGCGGGCCAGGGGACAGCCGGAGGTCCTGGCGATGTCGGTGATGGTCAGCAGCTCCGGGTGCAGCTTGTTGCCGGTGCCCAGGGCCGTCAGAATGGGGATGCGCCGCTGCCGCGCCTGTCCGATCAGATCCAGCTTGCAGCTCACCAGGTCGATGGCATCCACGATGTAGTCGTACCGGGCGGCGAAAAAGTCCTCCCGGTGAGCGGCGTCGTAGATACCCACGATGGGGTGCACCACCGTGTCGGGACAGATATCCCGGCAGCGGGCGGCGGCGGCCTCCGCCTTGGAAAGGCCCACAGTGGAGTGAAGAGCGTAGAGCTGGCGGTTGATGTTGGTGACGGACACGGTGTCGCCGTCGATGAGGGTCAGCTCCCCCACACCGGCGCGGCACAGGGCCTCCGTCACATAGCTGCCTACGCCGCCCAGGCCGAACACCGCCACATGGCTGCGCCGCAGTTTATCCAGAGCCTCACCGCCCAAGATCATTTCCGTTCTCAAAAATTCTTCACGTCTCATTTTATTGCGGCATAATCGCGGAAGGACCGGCGTATGCCGGTCCTTCACAATGGTTGAATAAGCGTCTCTTAATAGCCCACGTACTGCATGCCGGAGCCATCGGTGATGGTCTCGGCGGTGCTCTGCTCGGCCAGCCAGGTGTCGTACGCCTCGTTCTTCAGCGTGTTGGTGGCCTGCACCTTCCAGTAGGGATCGCCGAAGCTGTCCAGATACATGACGTGGCTACCGTAGCTGCTGTCGATCACACCGGCGTCGCCCTCCTTACGGCCATCGGCGAAGCACCAATCCAGGAACTCCTGCACGAAGCTGGTGGACTTGGTGATGCCCTCGTACAGGCCTCCGTTGGCGGTGCTGCCGGTATCGGCGGACAGCTCGGTGGCCATCTGGGCGAACAGCTCTGCGGTGGCACCGTCATCCTGCCACTTCTTCAGGGCATCCTCGGCGTCGTTGTGGGCGGTCTCCTTCAGCGCGGCCAGATCGGCCTCATAGGTCTCGGACGTGCTGTCCAGCGTGGAATCGTCCACCCGGAAGAGGATGTGACGGGCGTTGACCACGTTGTAGTCCTGACGGGCGCGGCTGTGGAACAACACAAAATAGATGGTGGAATCGGTGGTGACCGTATTGGTGTCACCGGCAGCGCGGTCGGCGTCAAACACCCAGTTCATCAGGTCGGTGTCGGCATAGGAACCCTCCTCCTGATGGGTATAGGTGGCGATATCTTCGTAATCGGCGGCGATGGCGTCCAGGGTCTCACCGGCGGCGTAACGCTCGGCAGCGGCAGCGGCGGCATCCTCGGCGGCATTCTTGGCGGCGGCGGTCTCCTCATCGGTGGGCTCCACGGTGTTGCCGTCGGCATCCTTGGTGCTGTCGGCGGTGGCCTTGAAGGAGATGTACTCATAGTCGGCCACGTCGAAGCTGTTCTTGTCCGCTTCATAGCAGGCTTCCAGCTCATCGTCGGTGTAGCTCAGGCTGTCCACATACTCCTCCTGATAGTGGGAGGCCAGCGCAGTCATCTCATACATTTCCTTGAAGGTGCTGACGGTCATGTTGGAGCCGTACACCAGCTTCAGGTAAGCGGCAAAGGTATAGCCCTGCTGCTTGGCGTAGGTGGTGATGCTGTCGATATCGGCCTGCAGCTCCTCCTGCATGTGGTCATCGAAGGTAGCGCCTTCGGCCTTGGCCTTCTCGCTGAGCAGATAGCTCTGGGCCAGATTCTTCTTGGCGGTGTCCTTCAGGAAGGCGTCCCAGGTCATGTCCTCCTCGGAGGTGACGCCCAACAGCATCTTGGCCATGGCGTTCAGATTCTGGCTCTTCATGGAGCTGCTGCTGTCCAGACCCATATAGCTGGAATAGCTGGAGTTTCTGACGTTGTTCAGGGCGTTATAGTAAAAGTAATCCACCTCGGCGGCGGTGAAGTTCTTGCCGTCTACTGTCACGGCGGTGGCGCCCCGCTGGAAAATGCCGGAGTTGTACAGCAACACCACGGCGGCCACGATGACAAACAGGACGGCTACGCCGCCGTAGATCAGCTTGTTCTTTTTCCGCTCGGCAGCTTCCTTCTGCTCCCGCTCTACGCGAGGATCGACATGACCCTGAGCAGCCAGCTCCTGGCGGTTTTTCTTTTCTCTGGATGCACTCATTTGTTTTTCAGTCCTCTCAAGTGATAGGCGCAATACGCCCTTGGTCGTAAAATACCTACCTATTATACCGTAGTTTTGCCGAATGTGCAAGTATTATATTTCGAAAGGCAGAAAATGGGTATTTCACGGGTTTTTCACCGTTATAGCGCTTCAAAATGATACCGGGGCTTGCCCAGGCTCTTTTTGCCATACTCGATGGCCGCGGCGGGGCAATAGCAGATGCAGGCCATGCAGTGGGTGCAGCTTCCGCCCCAGACGGGTCGTCCGTTTTGCAGGGTGATGTTGTTGGTGGGGCAGCGGGCTGCGCACTGGCCGCAGCCCACGCAGGCGTCCGATACGGTGAAGGCCTCCGCCTTCACGAAGCAGGAATAGAAGATAGGATTCACCGGGCCGCTCATGAAGCGGTCATAGAGGTTATCGCGGGTGGGCGGAAATGCTGTCCCCGCCCGGACGGCGGCGATGGCCCGGTCAATATCCGGCTCTGCCCTGGCCACGATCTGCCGGGCCTCCTCCGCCTGTGGCGCGTTGAACATGGCGATGTAGTTCTCCGGCATGATGATCTGCGCCGTGCCCATGCAGGTCAGGTGCTTTTCCTGACAGAGTGCGCGGTTGTACTTGTCGGCGCTGCCGATCTCGCTGCCGCAGGTCATAACGAACCACGCCTGCGCTGTGCCGGTCAGCGCCGTGCGCAGCAGCCAGTCCTGGACGATCCGGGGGATACGCCAGGCGTAGGTGGGCGTGACGATGATGAGCCGCGCACCGGTCTCCACCGGGGCGGTGTCGCCCGCCTTGATGCGGTCATTCATATTGCAGAGCGGCTCGTGCAGGGCGTCCGCCATGCGCCGGGCCACATATCTGCTGTTGCCGGTGCCGGAAAAATACAGGATCATATCAATACCCCCTCACAGTGGTCGATCTCGTGCTGGATGATCTCCGCCGTCCAGCCGGTAAAGGTCTTGCGCCGTGTCTGGAGCTTCTCGTTCTGCCACTGTACCTTGATGGTCTGGAACCGCTTCACCTTCCGGCGGCCGGTGAGCGACAGGCAGCCCTCCTCGGCCTCATAGGGGCCGTCGTGCTTCACGATAACGGGGTTGAACATGACCTGATACTTCCCGTCATCGTCAAAGACGATGATGCGCTTGTTGACGCCGATCATGTTGGCGGCCATGCCTACGCAGCCCTCCCTGTGGGCGGCCAGCGTGTCCAGCAGATCCTGTGCCGTGTCGAGATCCTCCGCTGTGGCGGTCTCGGCCTTCTGGGCCAGAAATGCCTCGTCCTTACAGATATCACGGATCATATGTCATCCTCCCGCATGGTGTTTTTCTTCGGCGCACAGCCGACGCTTTATGCTATTATGATACCGCTGCCGAAGGGAAAAAGCAACCTTCCGGGCGGAGATCACGGAGGATTCCTGCTTGGAGGCACAAATCCTTGCCGCCGGACGGTACTTTTGCTATAATATGAACTGTGTAAAGAACCGGAAGGGGAGAACGATCATGGAAATGCGGCGCTATATCAGGCACTCCAACGGCTGGTGGTGGCTTGCCGCCGTGTGTATGGCCATCGCCGTATGCTGCGCGGTAAAGGCCGCGCAGGTGCAGAAGGACAGGGAAGCGATGGCCCCGGCGCCGCTGGTGGTGGGCGAAGAGCGGGCGGGGGATTACCGCTATATTGACGCGGTGTACATGACCGACTGGGTCTATCGGGTGACGGACAGAAGCGGCCGGAAGAAGACTTTTTTACTTCGCCGGGGATGCTGACGGCTACGTCTATCTGGTGCGGCTGGGCGACGGGCAGTACGCGGCATTTGCGGCTATGCCGGACGAATTGCCGGTTCGCCTGGCGGGCGTGCTCTGCACCGTGCCGAAGGCATATCTTCCCGATCTTGCGGAGGTCGACGGCTCCACTGTCGAGGAGTATGTGGATTACTACGGCGACTACTACATCGACGCCGCCATGACGCCTGCCGACCTGAATAACGGCTTCCGGACAGGCGCCGTGTCGGCTTTTGCTGTCGGAGTGATCCTCCTGCTCCAGAGCGCTGTATTTTCCGTGCAGTTCAGGAAGGAACTGCGGCGACTGGAAGAGAGGGGACTGCTGGAGCGGGCGGAGTACGCGTTCCAAAACGCCCGGGGCGACCTCTACGGGAATGTGCGGCTCAGTGATACGTTCATTTACGGCAGACACGCCGCGCTGGCGCGGCCCCTGACGGATGTGCTGTGGGTCTATTGGCATGAGAAGACCGGCGCGGTGGATGTGCATCTGCTGACCGCCGATGGCCGCGACTGCATGCTGCGGCTGTCCGGCCAGACGGCCCGCCGCAATGCGGAGGAGATCCTGCAGGCGGTGGCTGCGCGCAATTCCGGCGTGCTGGTGGGCCGGACGCGGGAAAATGGCCTGCGCTACGACCGGCAGGTGCCCCGCATCAGGCAGCAGCGCGTTCGCCGGATCGTGCTCTGGGCCGTATGGCTGGCGGCGGCTGCCGCGGCCTTTGCGGTCTTGGCCCTCACCTGAGCCATCGCGCCGCCGCGGAAAATACGGCCTGATCACATTGACCTCGCCGGCGCTTTCCGCTATAATCGGACTATACATTATATGTGATACACGCTGAACGATAAGGAGGCTGGCCTATGACGAACCGACCTGCGTATCAGGAGATCCATTACGGAGACTGCGCCCACAGACCGGGTATGTACAGCATACTTGTTCCGGGAAAGCGGGGAAGGCTGTTTTCTGTGCTCTATACGGCGGCGGGGGAGGGACCCCATCCCACCGTACTGCTGCTTCACGGCATCCCCGGCTGTGAGCGGAACTTCGACCTGGCCCAAGTTCTGCGTCGCGGAGGCTTCCATGTGATGACCTTCCATTACAGCGGCAGCTGGGGCAGCGACGGCGATTACTCGCTGGCCAACGATCTGGAGGACGCTCACACGGTGCTGGACTTCATTCTGCAGAGCGAGACCTACGGCATAGACAAGTCGCGCGTCTATGCGGTAGGCCACAGCCTGGGCGGCTTCGTCTGCGGACAGCTGACGGCGGCGCGCCAGGAGATCAGTGCGGCGGTGCTGCTGATGCCCTGCGATATCGGGCGGATGCCGAAGATCGCCCAGGAGGATCCCGTGGCCTTCCGGGCCATCCGTAAGGAGCTGGAGGAGAGCGGCGGCTGGCTCAATGGCACCAGCGGCGAAGCCCTGTGGCAGGAGGCCCGGGCCCACAGCAACGATTACTGCCTGGAGAGCGCAGCGCAGGCGCTGGCGCACAAGCCGGTGCTCTGCGTCGGCGGCACGCTGGATACCTGCACGCCCCTGGCCATGCACTGCGAGCCCTTGGCCAGGGCGGTAAAGGCAGCGGGCGGAACCGCCTTCCGGATGCAGTACTTCACCACCGACCACGTCTTTTCGGATTATCGTCTCACGGTGGCGGAAGAGGTGACGGCCTTTCTGCAGGCGGAAGCCGCGAAAACGGAATAATAGAAAGCCCCCGCTTTTCACGCCTCAACACGAGGAATGAAAAGCGGGGGCTTGTGCGTCAGATCTCCGCGTCCTCCCGTGCGGTGGAGATCTTGATGACCACCGCTGTTTTCGCGCCGTTGTTCCAGATGGAGTGGGGCGTCATGCCGTCCACAAAGACCGACTGATCCTTTCCGGCGATGATCTCCCTGTCGCCGGTGACGATCCGCACCTCGCCGTCCACCACGATGAAGATGTGGTTGTCGCTGTGGGTGTGGTTGTTTTCCGGGCCGCCGCCGTTTTCCAAAATGTACGCGATGGCGCCCCACTGGATACGGCCCATCTCGTTGAACAGCTTCTTGGTCAGAAAGCCCTTGTGGCCCTCCGGTGTGATAAATGTGTTTTCCATAGGTGTTGCTCATCTCTTTGCTGTGTGATCTTTCTGATCAGATATACTGCGCCATAAACGCCGCAAGGGGCGGGATATCCTCCGTCCGCCAATAGCTGGTGCAGTCCGCCGTCCGGTGCAGGAGCCGCTTGTTGAAAAGCTCCCGCCGCAGGGTGGCGGCGTCGTGGAAAAGCGTCCACTCGTCCAGCAGATCGTTGATCTCCGGCTCCGTATACCGCCGCCCGGCCGCGATCTTCCCCACCAGGTACCAGAGGGCCATCAGCTTCTTCTTGTGCTTGGCTGGAAGGGCGGTGAGCCGTCCGTCCGCGTCCAGAAACGGCGCTAATTCCAACAGCTCATACTTCATTTTGCGTCCCCTCCCTTGCTCCGGCCTTCACCAGCAGCATCATGGCCCGGAACTCGGTGGACAGCATCCGGCCCAGCTCCTCCTCGGAGAACCGGCAGACCCGCGTGGCGCACAGCGCGCCCACGCCGAAGGTATAGATCCACACGTTTTCAAACAGCAGCCTGGCGTCCGCCTCGCGCATGCCGTACTCCTCCCGGATCAGGGCGATGCAGGTCTCCGCCGTGGGACCCAGTACGCCGAATACGTCGTCAAAGCTGACGGCGTCCCGGCTCTCCTGCATAAAGAGGAGCTGATACAGCTTCGGTTCACGGGCACCGAACAAGACCATCCGCATGCCCACCTGCTTGAACAGGGGCATATCGGGCAGTTTCCGCGGGGCAAAGCTCTCGAACCGGCGCATGGCGGCGTCCCGCACTGATTCCTGTACCTCCTTCATGCTGTTGAATACGGTGAAGATGGGCCGGGCCGAGCTGCCCAGGGCATCGCCCAGCTCCTTGGCGGTCAGCGCCTCGACGCCCTTTTGGGAGACGAGCTCCAGCGCGGCCCGCACGATCTCCTCCTTCGTAAATTTCGGCATCGGCGACGACAATCCCATGGCGTACAACGAGCTGTTCGCGCTGGCCTTTGTGGCGCCGTATGTGGCCAGCGGGAAGAAGATCCCGCCGGAGACGGTGCAGGAGATGATGCGCCGCTCGCTGTACCACATCAAGTGGTACTTCGGCAGGACTGACCTGAATACGGACAAGGGAAAGGCGGAGAACAAGAAGAGCGTCGTCAAATACGCCAAGTGGTACACGCCGGAAAAGGAGCGGCGGTACCCCACCTCCTTCAAGGTGGATTTTGTGGGGCAGCCCTATGAGGGCGCCTGCTACTACCGCATCACCCGCTGTCCCATCTGCACTTACGCGGAAAAGCTGGGCGTCTCTGAGCTGATGCCCCTGTTCTGTGAGCTGGAGGGTGATGATCACCCTCCAGCACGGTGTTCTGCACCGCCGGCAGACCATCGCCTCCGGCGGCGATTACTGCGACTACTTCATCACAGGCGACAAAGAATAAATTAAGGCTATAAAAGTCCGTATCAGCAAGCTGATACGGACTTTTATAGCGTGCAGAGGAACGCAGAGCTTCCCGCCTTGCTTTTCCAACAGGCGTTTATCGGCACCCTGTCTCAAAAAATGATTGCGAGTTCCTGACCGTCGGTATATAGTATAGGCAGGTCTATTTTAGAAACAGAGATCATAACACAAGAGGCTATAGAGATGCACTATATTGTTTTAGATTTTGAATGGAATCAGCCGTTATCGGAAAAGGAAATGCTCATGGAGCCGTTTCCTTTTGATTCTGAGATCATTGAGATCGGTGCCATAAAGCTGGATGAAAGCTTTCAGACCGTGGATGAGTTTAAGACCTTCATCCGCCCGCAGTTTTATCCTCACCTGAGCAATGCGGTCGTACAGCTCACAAAGATCCGGCCGCAGGAGCTTGAGAAGGCCCCGTCATTTTCCGAGGCGTTTGACGCCTTCATCGACTGGTGTGGGGACGACTGCGCGCTTTGCTCCTGGGGCCCGGACGATATCCCCGTGCTGCTGGACAACATGCTGCTGCACGGCATCCCCACCGAGCCGTTCCCCTATTGCTATGACCTCCAGCGCATCTTCGCCCGGGAGCTCCTGCGGGAGAATCGCCAATGCTCCCTGTCCGACGCCGTGAAAATGCTGAAGCTTCCCGCCGACCGCGCGCACGATGCGCTGAATGATACCCGCAACACGGTGCGGGTTTGTGAACGCATGGATCTGGCTGGCTGTATAGACGAATACCGTACCGCCTTCGTCGGCTATGGAGCCGACCGCAAAAGCGGACTTATCTCCGGGCTGATCTATCCCAGTCTCGACGCCGCCCTGGCCGACACACGCGTCAGTGAGATCACCTGCCCCTATTGCGGCGAACAGGTATCGCTTACGTTTTCCCCGCAGGAGGGAAATACGCTCTTTGGGTACGGCAGATGCAATGAAGGCGACGAATTTCTCGCACGCATCCAGCATTATCGTCAGGAGGGCAATGCCCGTAAGGTCAAGCGGATCGTCTATGAAATGAGCGATGATCTGTGGGATACCTACCAGCAGGCCAAAAGCGCCGCAAGCCCTGTGTGAGCGGCGTTTCCGTTCCAATCGTCATTGCCATTCGCAGAAGCGCTCCAGCTCCGATACCAGCAGCGCCGGGTGATTGATGATGTCGCCATGCCCGAAGCCGGGGAAGCAGCGCACAGCCAGCCTGGGATATACGGCCTGCAGCTTTTGGATAGCTTTTTTCATGTGGCCCTCCTTTTCGCCGTACCAGCAGGCCACCTGCGCGTCCGGCTGCACCGGCGGCGGCATCCGATAGAGATACAGCCCCACCGCCATGTGGCGCGGATGGATTCCAGCGAGATGTGCTCCGGGATCCGGCGCAGCATGGTGTTCATGCCCTCCTCCGTCTGGCCCATGAACCGCAGCGCCCAGGACGGCATGGACTTTTGTGAGCCGTCCGGTATTGCTTCTGCGGCATGACCTTCAGGAGCAGCCCGTTCAGGATGCCGAAATCCAGATATTCCGGCCCGCTGAGGATCATGCGGTCGATCCTGACCCGCGAAGACGCTTTCAGCAGGATGGCCGGGCCGCAGCCGAGGGACTCGGCAAACAGCGCGTCCAGATGCCCGCCGCAGTTTTCCTGGATATAGCCCTCCAGCTTGCGGGTCTGCTCCTGTGCCGTGGTGTAGATGGTCTCGCCTGTTCCGTCAAAGCCGTCGAAGCTGACGGCATACACGCAATATGCCTTTTCCAATAGCGGGATCACGTCCTCAAACTGCCGCCAGCACATGAGATTCCCGTGTAGCAGCATGATCTTTTTGCCATTTTGATCGCCAAATCGTTTGATCTCCATGTGGATACTCCTTTCGCCCAAAGCGGCATTATTCTGCCTTGTCCATATCCCATACCAGACGGCACACGGCTTTCCTGCGCAGTGTGGTGCAGGTGATCATGCCGTCATAAAAGCTGTTGCTGCCCGTCAGCCGGTAGGCGCCGCGAATGGTCTCTTTTCGATCTATTTTCATTCCCCCGGAATTATATAGATGATGGTTAGAGAACACTAACCGCATGCCTTGCAGAAAGCCGCATCCCTGCGGCTTTCTCATCGAAAACGGTTTATTTTTTCGACCGTATCGTAGCAAAGTTTGTCTCTCATGTCAAGATGCCAAAGTGTCTATTCTGCGCACATTACGCTTTCAGCTGATATAGACGATCGCCCTGGTCGAAATAGACGGTGGGAAGTGAGGTTGCACGGGGTGTGATGGGATGGTGTAATCGGTGACAGAGATGCAGAGAAACTGTTGCTTGCGGAGGTGCTGAATGATCCTATACTTTTCCGCCACCGGAAATTGCAAATACGTCGCCGCCAGACTCGCGGCGGCCTTTGGACAGGAAACGGTGTCCATCGTTGACTGCATCCGAGATGGTGCGTATGCTTTCACGGATAATACGATCGGCATTGTTGTCCCCACATACTTCTGGGGACTTCCCAGCATCGTGAAGGAGTTTCTTGAAAGAGCGAATTTCCATACGGACTACCTCTATCTCATCTCCACCTATGCCTTCACCATCCAGGCCAACGGCAACGCCTTCAAGTGGAGCCATGTGGTGGCCGTTCTGGGCAGCCAGAATACCTGTATCGTAGGCTCCATGGCCCTGGGTATGGCGCTGGTCATCATCACCGGACAGATCGACCGGTCCATCGGCTCGGCCCTGGTGCTGTGCACCGGCGTCACCATCATGGTGTTCAATGTCACCAACTCCATCCTGCTGATGATCCTGGCCGCTCTGGTCAGCGGCGCCCTGTGCGGCGCCATCAACGGCGTGCTGGCCGGCTGCGCCAAGATGCCCCCCTTCGTGGTCACCCTGGGCACCATGCTGATCTACCGCTCCATCACGTTGTCGGTGGTACGCTCCATCGACCCGGCCATCAGCGGCTCCTCCTCCAGCCAGTTCGCCATGATCAGCGACAACAGCAACTATGAGTTCCTGCGGATGAAGTTCGGTACCGGCAAGCTGTCTCTGGGCGCCTTCTCCATCCCCTACATCACCTTTGTGTTCGTGCTGATGGTGATCCTCTTCGTCCTGCTGGCCAACAAGACCAAGTACGGCAAGAGCGTCTACGCCGTGGGCTCCAATGAGAAGAGCGCCCGCCTGGCGGGCATCAACACCACCTGGGTCAAGGTGTCTGTGTTCATCATCACCGGCCTGATGGTGGGCGTGGCCAGTATCATCCAGGCCTGCAAGATCGGCAACGTGACCCCCGCTTCCTCCGGCCAGAGCTATGAGATGTACGCCATCGCGGCGGTGGTCCTGGCGGGCGTCAATATGGCAGGCGGCCGCGGCAAGGTGTTCGGTGTGCTGTTCGGCGCCCTGTCCTATACCACCATCAACTTCATCATCGTGTCCATCCCCTCCCTCAGCGTGGATATTCAGGACACCTTCCAGGGTCTGGTGCTGATCATCGTCATCCTGATCCAGACCATTGGCCCCGTCATCAAGGAGAGCATCCAGCGGGCCAGAAAGCGCCGCCGCGCCGTTCCTGTGGGCAGCACAGAGGGAAATACGGTACAATAACGGTGCATAAAAGGTACAATAACGCCCTTAATGTACCCCATAAACCCATGAAAAAGCCACCTAAATGGGTGGCTTTTTTATGTGGTGTGCCGCTTACCAGTATTCCCGCAGCGCCTCCTCCAGCTTTTCCAGCGCCTTCTTCTCGATGCGGGAGACATAGCTTCGGCTGATATGATAGGCGGCGGCCACCTGCCGCTGAGTCTGGGGCACCCGGCCCTCCAGGCCGTAGCGGCGGCGGATGATGTCGGCCTCCCGCTCCGTCAGCCGCTCGGCCACCAGGCGGCGTACCAGTGCCCGGTCGTCCTTGTCCTGCAGGTCCTCCAGCATGGTGTCGCTTTTACCCACCACGTCGCCGATGGACAGCTCTGCCCCGTCGCCGTCGGTCTCAATGGCCTCGTTGAGGGACACCTCCCCCTGCAGCTTCTTCGTCCGGCGGAAGTACATGAGGATTTCATTCGCTATCCTCTCCTAACGGAATCATAGGTTGCTCAACAGGAGGCAAATCCGCCTCTCCATCCTCAGCAAACAGGTACACATAGGCGTTCTTTCCGTCCCATACAACTTTTTTGACGATAGTTCGCAATAGACGTCGTTTTTCCTCCAGTGTTGCCGAATCCACCGCGCTGGCGAACGACTCAATCATTTCCTGATGGAAGGCGAACTCCTGATTGAGCATCCGGCTCTGCTCGGTAAGGGCTTCCAACTCAGATAGTCTTGCCTGCTGGGTCTCGCTTTCGCGGTGCAGTTCGTCGATTTGCTCCATGACATACTTGGCAGAGGTCTCGCTGGCAACGGACAGAGATTCCACCAACCGCTTGATACGGTCTTCTGTTTCGGCGTGCTTCTCTTCCAGCAGTGCCAACTCCGCGTCATAGCCTTCCTTGTTGGCGCTGATGACCTTCTTGGTCTGTGACAGTAGTCTGGCAAGGGTTTCTTTGTCAGCGGAAAGCTTGCGGACTTCCGCGATAATTTTGGCGTCCAGCGTATTACCGTTGCAGTTTTTCATGTCGCAAACGGTACCGCGGCTGCGTTCTTTGGTGGAACACATATAGGTGTAGATCAGCTCACCGTCAGCCGTATGCCGATTGGTCAATTTCGGACGCATATAGTCGCCGCATTCACTGCACCGCAAAAGGCCGGACAGCAGCGCCACGTTGCTGCGCGGTCTGCGGTAGCTCTTGGATTTGTTTACATCCAGCATGGACTGCACCTGCACCCAGTCGCTGCCTGCGATAATGCCCGGATGCTTACCTACTGACACGATCCATTCCTCCATTGGCCGGATCTGGTTCGACTTGCCAGGACGCTGGAGGGTGCGATTGTAGGCCATGATCCCATGTTCGCCATCGAACTCCGAGCGCTCGGCAAACAAATCTACGTTATTCTCTTTGAGATACTGATACGCCGTCTCATCGGCAATCATATAGACAGGATTTGTCAGAATGCACCGGATAGCAAAGCGCGTGAACTGCTTGCCGCGCTTTGTGACGCAGCGGTGCTCCAACAGGTAGTGATCAGTCTTGGTGAGAGAACCGGTCTCCATGAACACGGAGAAAATCGTCTTGACCAGTTGAATTTCCTCCGGAATAGGCTTGAGTTTGCAGGCTTTCTTCACCTTGCCGTCCACCGTCACGCTGGACAGACTTTCTGACTCGTAGCCGGTGGGCGTCGTGCCGCCCAGCCAGCGTCCGGTCTTGGCCAGCTCGTGCATGTTGTCCCGGATGCGCTCAGCAATGGTCTCGCGCTCCAGCTGTGAGAAAACCGACGCGATATACATCATGGCACGGCCCATGGGAGAGGACGTGTCGAACTGCTCCCTGATGGAGATGAAATCAATATATCGGTCGCCTAGGTCCTCAATAAGCTTCGCAAAGTCACCGATATTGCGGCTGATCCGATCGAGGCGATAGACCACGATGGCCGCGAATTCGATTTTCTGCGAGTCCTTCATCATTTTCTTGAACTGCGGGCGCTCCAGATTGCCGCCGG
>USAT01000011.1 GCA_900552725.1 uncultured Eubacteriales bacterium
GGACGCATAACGGCCAGCAGCTGCTCCGCCGTCAGGCGGTTCACCATGGCGGTACTCAGCTGGGAGATCATGTCGCTGGCGTGCTGGCACATGAGGGATGCACCCAGGATCTCGTGGGTCTCGGCGTGGGCCACGATCTTCATGAAGCAGCGGCCCGGATCCTCGATGACGGTGCGGGCGTTGCCGAACATGGTGCACTTGCCCACGGCGGCGGGAATGCCCCGTTCCTTGGCCTCGGCCTCGGTGATGCCCACCACGGCGATCTCCGGCGCGCTGTAAATGCAGCTTGGGATCACGTTCAGGTCGATGTGATCCTGAACGCCGCACATGCGCTCCACGCAGGCGGTACCCTGGGCGGCGGCCACATGGGCCAGCTGCACCGCGGAGGAGGCGTCGCCGATGGCGTACACGCCGGGGATGCTGGTCTGGAAATTCTCGTCCACCTGCAAGCTCTTACCCCGGACCTCGGGGGTCAGGCCGTCAGCGAACACGCCGTCCCAATAGGCCCGGCGGCCAATGGCGCACAGCACCTTTTCGCCGGCGACGGTCTTTTCCGCGCCCTTCTGCACCACATGGACGGCCAGGCCGTTCTCCGTCTCCTCCAGCGACTGCACCATGGCGTTGGTCAGGACTTCGACACCCTGCTTCTTCATGATCTGCTGGAGATTCTGGCCCAACTCGCGGTCCATGTTGGGCAGCAGACGATCCATGCCCTCCACCAGCGTGACGGCGCAGCCCAGGTTGCGGTAGAAGGTGGCGAACTCCACGCCGATGACGCCGCCGCCGATGATGATCAGGGAGTCATAGAGCCGGTCGCAGCCCTCCAGCAGCTCATCGGAGGTCATCACGCCAGGAAGATCAAGGCCGGGGATGGGCGGCCGGACATTGACGGAGCCTGTGGCGATGAGGATACGCTCCGTGGTATAGCGGTTCACCGTGCCGTCGGCGGCGGTGACATCCACTTCGCCGGGCGCGGCGATGCGGCCCACGCCCTCAATCAGGTCGACCTTGGCGGACTTGAGAAGTCCGTGGATGCCGCTGCGCAGCTTTTCGGACACACCGCGCTTATAGGCGAAGATCTCGCCCATGTCGAAGCTGGCGCCCGCCGCGTGAACGCCCATGGCCGCGCCGTCCACCGCGTCACGGTAGACCTGGGAGGCGTGGAGCAGCGTCTTGGTGGGGATGCAGCCCCGGTTCAGGCAGGTACCGCCTACCTCACGGCACTCCACCACGGCGGTGTGCAGGCCCAGCGCCGCGGCACGCAGCGCGGCGGTATAGCCGCCGGGGCCTGCGCCGATGACGATCAGTTGATAGTCCATACTTATTCCTCCGGCTGCCAGCGCACCACGGGATGCCGGGCGGCCTTCACCTCGTCGGGACGGCCGATGGGCATATGGTGGGGCGCGGTATGCATGGTCTCCGCGTCGGTGTGGGCCTTCTGATACAGCGCCCGCAGCACATCGGCGGCGTGCTCCAGCGTTTCGGGGCCTTCCGTCTCGGTGGGCTCCAGCATCAGCGCCTCGTGGACGATCAGCGGGAAGTACATCGTAGGCGGATGGATACCCTCGTCGATGAGGGATTTGGACACATCCAGCGCCGTGACGCCGGTGGCCTTCTTCAGGTCGCTGAGATCCAGCACGAACTCGTGCATGCAGATGCGGTCATAGGCGGGGGTGTAGGTGCCCTTCAGCAGGTGCATGAGATAGTTGGCGTTCAGCACCGCGTTCTGGGCGGCCTCGGGAATACCCTCGCGGCCCAGCGTCAGCAGATAGGCCAGCGCCCGGACGACCACAAGGAAGTTGCCCCGGAAGCCCCGCACCTGGATGTGGCCCGGCTCCTCCGCCAGCGCGCTGTGGGGCAGGAAGGGGGACAGGAAGCTCTTGCAGCCCACCGCGCCTGCGCCGGGGCCGCCGCCGCCATGAGGCGTGGCGAAGGTCTTGTGCAGGTTCATGTGGATGCAGTCAAAGCCCATGTCGCCGGGGCGGACAACGCCCATGACGGCGTTCAGGTTGGCGCCGTCGTAGTAGCACAGGCCGCCTGCCTCGTGGACAAGGCGGGTGATCTCCAGAATGTTGTGGTCGAAAATGCCCACGGTGTTGGGGTTGGTCAGCATCAGACCGGCGGTATCCTCGCCCAGCACGGCCCGGAGCGCGTCCAGATCCACGCAGCCGTCGGGGCCGGAGGCGATGTTCACCACCTGATAGCCGCACATGGCGGCGGTGGCGGGGTTGGTGCCGTGGGCACTGTCGGGCACGATGATCTTGGTGCGCTTGTGGTCGCGCCGGGATTCGTGATACTGCTTGATCAGCAGCACGCCGGTGAACTCGCCGTGGGCACCGGCGGCAGGCTGGAAGGTCATGTCGTCCATGCCGGTGATCTCGCACAGGTAGGACTTGGCGGTGTCCAGCACTTCCTGCACGCCCTGCTGGTCGGCGGCGGGGGCAAGCGGATGGACGGCGGTAAAGCCCTCCAGCGCGGCCACCTCCTCGTCGATGCGGGGGTTATACTTCATGGTGCAGGAGCCAAGGGGATAGAACCCGCAGTTGACGCCGTGAACCTGCTGGCAAAGCTCGGTATAGTGGCGGGAGATATCCGTCTCGCTCATTTCCGGCAGAGCGGGCTTGGTCTCACGCCGCAGGGAAGCGGGCAGCTTCACCTCAGGCACGTCGCAGGCGGGCAGAAGGCTGCAATGGCGGCCAGGAACGCTTTTTTCAAAGATCAGCTTCATTTTGCCAGAACCTCCTTCACGATGGTGGCGGTCTTGTCCATGGCATCCTTCGTCACCTTTTCGGTGGCGCACCACAGGATGCCGCCGTCCACGGGCAGTCCGCCCAGAATACCGGCCTCGGACAGGGCGGACAGGACCTCCTCCGTCCGGGGCATATCGGTGACGAACTCATGGAAGAAGTCGCCGTCATAGCGCAGCTTCACGCCGTCCACGGCGCACAGGGCGTCCGCCAGATAGTGGGCCTTGGCCATGGACTGCTCCGCCGCCTGGGCCATGCCATCGGGGCCCATGGTGGACATGTAGAGGCCCGCCGTCAGGGCGCACAGGGCCTCGTTGGAGCAGATGTTGCTGCTGGCCTTCTCGCGGCGGATGTGCTGCTCACGGGCCTGCAGGCTCAGCACATAGGCCCGGCGGCCCTCGGCGTCCGTGGTCTCGCCCACGATGCGGCCGGGCAGCTTGCGCATATGCTTTTCGGTGGTGGCCATGTAGCCCAGATACGGGCCGCCCGCCGCCAGCGGCAGGCCCAGGGGCTGACCCTCGCCCACGGCGATATCCGCGCCGCAGTCACGGGGCGTTTTCATGATGGCCAGCGCGATGGGGTTGCAGCCCATGACGTACAGCGCACCCGCCTCGTGGACGGCTGCGCCCAGCGTCTCCGCGTCCTCGAAGAGGCCGTGGAAGTTGGGCTGCTGCACATAGAAGCTGGCCACGTCGGGGGTCAGCATCTCCCGCAGGGCGTCGAGGTCGGTCCTGCCGTCCTTTTCCGGGACGACGCGCAGCTCGTCGCCGGTGCCGTAGCAATAGGTGCGGATGGTGTTGATGGTGTCGGGGTGGGCCGCGGCGGACACCAGCGTCACCCGGCGCTTGCGGTCACGGCACATGGCGGCGGCCTCGGCGGCGGCGGTGGCGCCGTCATAGACGGAGGCGTTGGACACGTCCATGCCCGTCAGCATGCAGATCATGGTCTGATACTCGAAGATGGACTGCAAAAGACCCTGGCTCATCTCCGCCTGATAGGGGGTGTAGGCCGTCAGGAATTCCTCCTTGGCGGGGATATACTTGACGATGCTGGGGATATAGTGGTCATAAGCACCGGCACCCCGGAGAATTACGTCGTAGACCCGGTTCTTGTCCGCCATGGCGCGGACGGCCCGGCCCACCTCCAGCTCGCTCATGCCGGAGGGGATGTTCAGCGGACGATCCAGATACATCTCCGCCGGGACATCGCCGTACAGCTCACGGAAGGAGGAAAGGCCGATGGCCTTCAGCATCTCCTGCCGCTGCTGGGGCGTAGAGGGGATGTAGCTTCCCATATCAGCCCTCCTGTGCGCAGAAGGCCTCGTAAGCGGCGGCGTCCAGCAGCTCCTCGGTGCCGGTCACGTTCTCCACCTTGATGAGCCATGCGTCATAGGGCGCCTTGTTCAGCTGCTCCGGCTCATCCAGCAGATCCTCGTTGACGGCGCACACAGTGCCGGTCACGGGGGACACCAGGTCGGACACGGCCTTGACGGACTCCACATCGCCGAAGGCCTCACCGGCGGTAACCTCGTCACCCTCGCCGGGCAGGTTCACGAACACCACGTCGCCCAGTGCGTCCTGCGCGAAGTCGGAAATGCCGATCACCACAACGCCGTCCTCTTCCTTCATCCACTCGTGATCCTTGGAATACTTCATTTCAGCGGGAAACAACATGATACTTTACCTCCAAATTTTATTTGTTCCTGATAGGGTTTGGTTTTTGTGGGGCAGCGCCGCGTGCGGCGCTGCCCATGGATTTAATTTCTTAAAGGCCGGTCTTTTCCGCCAGCTTCTCCAGCGCGTCCTCGAACTGGGCGTCGTTGAAGCAGTAGCCCATCTCCAGATGCTGTGCGCGGAGCTTGGCCACATCGGGGCCGATCTCCTTGCCCCGCAGGATGCAGTCGGCCATCAGGGATGCCAGCTGGGCAAACTCCTTCTCGCCGAAGCCGAAGCGGGTCATTTCGCTGACGCCCATGCGCAGCGCGCCGGAGGCGGTGAAGCCCTCCTCGTCGGGGGTGGCCTGATAGTTGACGATGACATTGTTGCGCTCCAGGCGGTTGGCGATCTCCGCGCCCTCGCCGTAGCCCACGGAGACGATGACCTGATGGGTCTCGGTATAGTCGATGGCGGGGTCGCCCATCACGTCCAGGCCCTCGGCCTTCAGGCTGCGGGCGAAGGACTTGGCGTTCTGGATGACGGCCTTCTGATACGCATCCTTGAACTGGTTCATCTCATAGGCGGCCATCAGCATGCCCACCTGGGTGCCCAGATGGTGGTTGGACACGCTGCCGGGGAAGGTGCGGGTCTCGATGGTCTTCCACAGGCCGTACTTGAGATCCTCCTCCTTGTAGTTGACGCCGATGACGCCCCGCTGCGGGCCAAAGAAGGTCTTGTGGGTGGAGCCGGTGACGATCTCCGCGCCCTCGGCAAAGGGGTTCTGGAAGTGGTCGCCGATGAGGCCCAGCACATGGGCCATGTCGTACATGATGGTGGTGGGGATCTTCTGCTCATCCACGAACTGGCGGATGGCGGCCACGGGCTCCTTGTGCAGCACCATGCTCTTGCCGAAGATGATCAGCTCCGGACGGTAGCGCTCGATAAGCTTTTTGGTCTCCTCCACGTCCATCTTATAGGGGTTGTCGGCGCAGACGGGGAAGTTCACCACGGCGGGCTTTTCCGTCACGGGGTCGATGGCGATGTAGTCGTGCAGCGCGCCCATGGGTTGGGCGGACAGGTGGCCGCCCTTGATGATGTGGTTGTTCATCACATAGCCCAGGCGCTTGGCCTCCACCTTCCGGTCGAAGCGGTTCTTCCAGTCCATCAGAGAGGAGAACACCGCCATATTGGACATCTGGCCGCTGAGGGTGCGGGTCTCCACCTCGGTGCAGCCGAAGTAGGCTCGCATCTCCTCCACCAGAAGCTGCTCCACCTTGTCGATGAACTGAGTGCCCTGATAGTAGAAGATGTCCTTATCATAGAAGGCCAGCACCTTCTTATGCTCGGCATAGCGGCAGCAGGGGTCGCTGCCGGACAGGATGCGGACGGCGCGGCTGGGGGTATTCTCGGAGGGGATCAGGTTGATGCACTGCTCCTGCCGCCACTGGTGATTCTCCAGCGCCTTCGTCAGCAGCTCCAGTGCCTTGGGGGCGCGGTCGCCGCTGCCCACCTTGTGTTCCTCCTCCTGCATGCCGTAGATGAGAGGGCGGGCATAGGGAGGTGCGGCCACGCTCATGTGGCGGGCGGGGATCACGGCCTTCAGCCGCTTGCCGCGGACATCCACCTCCACGGCGTCGTCCTCCAGGATGTCGCTGTCGATATAGCACAGGCCGATGGCACGCTTGCCGCTGGCCTCCAGAATGACGGTCTCCAGACCCTCGCCCTCGCTCTTGAAGTAGGGCACCATGGTGCCGCTGGTGACCCAGCCCACCAGCTTGCCGTCCTTGTAGATCTCCATACCGGCACGCATGACGCCACGGTCCAGCAGGGCAATGGGCGCGATCTTCCGGGGCAGGACGGTCAGGTCGCTGAAATCACGATCCATATGCTTGACGAAGGACTCGTGCTGCTTTTCCAGCGCGGCGCGGCCGATGAAGTCGCCCTTTTCGGCGGCGAAGCTGACGGCGAACTTGGACAGAGGAACGGCGAAAATGGGGATCACGCTGCCGTCGGGCGCGGTGCCCATCTCATGTCCGTACAGAGGCAGGGCGGCCTCCAGACGCAGGGTGTCGCGGGCGCCCAGACCGGCGGGACGTGCGCCCAGCTCGACGAGACGGTTCCACAGCCACGCCGCGTCCTCGCTGCGGACGTAGACCTCATAGCCCAGAGGCTCGCCGGTATAGCCGGTCTTGGCCACCCGGGCGGTGTGTCCCTCCAGCGTGACGGTGCCCAGGGCGTTTTTCATGGGCTCGGTCAGCTGCGCGCCGCCGGCCATCGCCGTCAGCATCTCCTTGCACTTGGGGCCCTGTACCGCGATGGCGGCCCACTTATCGGTGATGTTCTCGATCTGGCAGTCGAAGCCCTTCAGCGCTTCGTACAGGTGGGCCAGATCCTTGTCGGTGTTGGCGGCGTTCACCACCAGCAGATAGCTGTCCTCCTCGAAGAGGTACAGATAGGCATCGTCCACCGCGCCGCCGTCGTTGTCGGGAATGATGCAGTACTGGGCCATGTTCAGATCCAGTGCGCTGACGTTGCTGGACAGCACATGCTGCAAAAACGCCTTGCGCTCCGGCCCGGTGATGCGCAGGCGGCCCATGTGGGACACGTCGAACAGGCTGCACACCTGACGGGTATACAGATGCTCGGCAATGATACCGCTGGGATACTGGATGGGCATTTCCCATCCGCCGAAGTCCACCAGCTCCGCGCCGGCGGCTACATGGGTGTCATACAGTTGGGTACGCTTCAGTTCGCTCATTTGTTTTTCCTCCTTAAATGTTCCGTTTTAAGCAGCATAAAAGGGCACAAAGCTGCCGTTTGTCAGCTTCGTGCCCCCGTTGAGTTACCTGAGAGATTCCCCTTCCCGCAAGCGGAAAGAGTTGCACCTTCGGTGGTCGGGTGTCGCCGCCCGGCCTTTTCGGAGTATCGTCCGGAACCGGTCCTTTTGCCTGAGAGCTTCTGCGTTCCCCTTCGGCGCCGCCTGCGGCGGTCTCTCCCGATCCCATCGTCCGATGTATCCCTTTTCAGTTGTTGTGCTTTCAATTTAGCACAGGGTATGTTTTGTGTCAATCGCTCTTTTGCGCCGCAGGAAAAATTTTGGTTTTTCCGCCAAAAGATTCTTACGTCGCTTAGATGATTTGCCCAATGGGCCTCACTCCGCCAGCAGGGCTTCCGCCTCCGCCAGCGACGGCATGGCCGGGATAGCGCCCCGCCGGGTGACGCATACCGCCGCCGTGGCGTTGCCCCACCGGGCGCAGTCCGCTGCATCGTCAACGGTCAGCGCCTCCGGCGCTTTGCCCAATGCCAGCATCCGGTGCAGGAAGCCGCCCCAGAAGGCGTCCCCCGCGCCGGTGGTGTCCACCGCGCTCACGGCAAAGCCCGGCACGGCCCGCATACCCTCCGCCGTGGCGACAAAAGCGCCATCCGCGCCCAGCGTCACCGCGGCGCACTTCACGCCCTGGGCCAGCAGCACCGCTGCCGCCGCGGCAGGGTCGGCCTCGTCGGTCAGCAGGGCCGTCTCCTCGTCCGAAAGCTTCATCACGTCGGCATAGGGCACCATGCTGCGCATGTGCCGCGCGGCGGTCTCTGCGTCCGGCCACAGGGCGGCGCGGTAGTTGGGGTCATAGGAGATCACCGCTCCGGCGGCCTTCGCCCGATCCACCGCCGCAAACGTGGCGCCGCAGGCCGGTTCATCCGTCAGGGACAGGGAGCCCACATGCAGCACCCGGCAGTCGTCCAGCACGGCGGCGTTCAGCTCCTCCGGCCGCAGGCAGGTGTCCGCGCCGGGCTTCCGGGCGAAGGAAAAGCTCCGCTCGCCCCTGTCGTTCAGCGCCACAAAGGCCAACGTGGTAAACACGTCCGCCGCCATCACCAGTCCCGACACGTCGATGCCCGCATCCAGCAGCGTCTGCCGCAGAAAGAGGCCGTGCATGTCGTCGCCCACCTTCCCCAGAAAGGCGGTCCTGCGGCCATAGCGGGCGGCCGCCGTCAGCATATTGGCGGGTGCGCCGCCGGGATTGCGCTCGAAAAGCCGCATGCCGCTATCGGACACGCCGCTGTCGGTGAAGTCGATCAGCAGCTCGCCCAAGGCCGCGATATCGTACCGGGTGCTCATTCCGCCGCCTCCGGATACTCGTTGCACAGCAGGCGGCAGGGCGGCTCGTCCTCCTCGATGGCCGGGAAGCGGCCCACGGGAGGATTGAACCGGTTATCGGTGTTGTCATCGTTGCACTGGCTGACCTCGCCGATCAGCACATTGCCGCTGCCCGGCTCCACCTCGAAATCGTGATAGAGATAGGGCTGGATGGAGATGCTCATGCCCGGCTCCAGCCGCAGCTGCGTCCCGGCGGGCACGGTACGGGTGACGCCGTCCATGTGGACGGTCACGTCGCTTTCCCGGTCGATCTCCTCGTCGGGCAGGGAGTGATACACCCGGATCAGCAGCGTGCCGCCGCCCCGGTTGATGATGTCCTCCATCTTGTGCCAGTGGAAGTGATTGGGGGAATACTGCCCCTCCTTGAGGAACAGCAGCTTTTCCGCGTAGGTCTTGGGATACCGGTCCGCCATGGCCAGATTGCCGTTGCGCAGGGTGATGAGGGAGAAGCCCACCTTCTCAAAATCTCCCAGGCCGTAGTCGGTGATGTCCCAGCCCAGCATATTGTGGCGGATCTCGTCATACTCGTGGCCCTTACTGGCCCACTCCTCCGGCGTAAAATGACAGAAGGGCGGCAGAGAGAACCGGTACTCCTTCACCATGGCTTCCATCTCCCGCAGGGCGCGATTGATCTCCGAACGTTTCATCTGTGTCTCCTCCCCGTATTATATAGTATCTTCTTGTGAAACTTATACCGATACCTTCCGGACGCCGCTGTTGTCCTTCATGAAGGCCAGCGCCTCGTCATGGGTGATGGGCGGCTCCAGCTTGGCGGTGATCTCCATGCGGAGATATCCCTCGTCCCGGCTGAGGCTGCTCTCCACCACCTGACCGTTGTGGGATTGCAGCAGGGCGTCGAACTGCGCCTGCAGCTCCGGCGTGTCCTCCATCTCCACCAGGATCTCCTGGGTGGTCAGGGCGTCGGCCCCCACGGGAAAGCGGTGCAGGATGATCTGGATGGCCACCAGAATGGCCGCCTCGATGAGGCCCAGCCAGTACATGCCCGCGCCCACCGCCATACCGATGGCGGCGGTGCCCCACATGCCCGCCGCCGTAGTCAGGCCGCGGATGGAGTTGCCGTTTTTGAAGATGACGCCTGCGCCGAGGAAGGAAATGCCGCTGACCACCTGCGCGGCGATGCGGGCCGGGTCCGCGCCCCGCAGTCCGTCGGCGCCGATGGCCGTATCCACAAAGGCATATTTGGACAGTATCATGAACAGGGCGGAGGTGCAGGCGATGATGCAGTGGGTGCGGACGCCCGCCTCCTTCTGCCGCTTGCTGCGCTCCAGGCCCACCAGGGCGCCCAGGCCCGCCGACAGCAGCAGACGGATCAGAAACTCCAGATTATCGTACAGTGTCAGGGTGCTTTCCGGCAGATAGCTGCTCAGTCCTGTCAGCATAGCCATTCCTCCTAACTTTTTATATGAGTTAATATGATATTTTACCACGCTTATGCGGGATTGCAACACCAATTTTCCCATTGCGCCATGGTCATTCTGCCACATTTGACGCCTTGTTTTTGTCAGATATGTAAAAAATACTGAAAACGTTTTCACTTTTGCTATGTGAATTGTTGACAAACAAATAGGACGTGTCTATAATAATTGCTGTTCCATCCGGCGGTTCACGCCGGAACGGAAAATTTTACATGGAGGATCATTTGTTATGAAGAAGTTTCTTGCGCTTCTGCTGGCGCTGGTCATGGCTCTGTCTCTGGCAGCCTGCGGCGGCAACAACACGCCTGCTGACGATCAGCAGGGTGACAACAACGGCGACTCTCAGTATCCTGAGTACTTCGCCGGCATGGAGGACCTGATCGCCGCGGCACAGGCCGAGGGCGAGCTGACCGTCTACGGCTCCTGCGAGGAGGAGTATCTGACTGCTGCCTGCCAGCACTTCGAGGAGCTGTTCGGCATCAAGGTCAACGCACAGCGTCTGTCCACCGGTGAGGTGCAGGCCAAGATCGAGGAAGAGAACGGCAATCCCTCCGCTGACGTCTGGTTCGGCGGCACCACCGATCCGTACAATGTCTGCGCGGCTGAAGGTCTGCTGGAGCCCTATGCGGCCACCAACGCCTCCCACCTGATCAGCGACATGTACAAGGATGCCGACGGCAACTGGTACGGCATCTACAAGGGCATCCTGGGCTTCATGGTCAACACCGATGAGCTGACCCGCCTGGGCCTGGAAGCTCCTCAGGACTGGGCCGACCTGCTGAAGCCCGAGTATCAGGGTCTGGTCTGGCTGTCCAACTATAATACCGCCGGTACTGCCAAGCTGGTCGTCAACACCATGATCCAGAAGTACGGCCATGACGAGGGTATCCAGTACCTGGTCGACCTGGATAAGAACATCGAGGTCTATACCAAGTCCGGCTCCGGCCCCAGCAAGAATGTTGGTACCGGCGAGTGCGTGATCGGCATCGGCTTCCTGCATGATGGCATCACCCAGATCGTGGACAACGGCTACACCAACGTGAGCCTGGTCATCCCCTCCAGCGGCACCTCCTTCGAGATCGGCGCTACCGCCATCTTCAAGGGCGCTGCCCATTCCAACGCCGCCAAGCTGTGGATCGAGTACGCGCTGTCCCCCGAGTGCGTTGAGCTGGGCGCCCAGAACGGCTCCTATCAGTTCCTGGTGATCGACAACGCTACCCAGCCCACTCAGGCTGCCGAGTTCGGTCTGGATCCCGACAACGTCATGGACTATGACTTCGAGGATGCCAAGGCCAACATCACCACTTATGTGGAGGAAGTTATGAAGGCTCTGTCCGATGCTGGCGCCGACACCGGTGACGGCCGTTTCCAGACCGAGTGATCTGACTGACGGTACATAACGGTTTTATTACCCAGCAACCTCTGAGGGGCGGCGGCTTATGCCGCCGCCCCTTTTCTACTCTTTTGAATCTGAACTTACCATTCCTTTCGGGATGAGAAAGGAGCTGTCTATGGCAAGAACCCAGAGTGCGGCGCTGGACCGGAAAAAGTTGATGGCCGATCCCATCATGGTGACCACCATCGTCGTGCTGATCGCATTTCTGACTTTGTTTATCCTCTACCCGCTGGCCATCCTGCTGGTGGATAGTTTTGTGGGAGACGGCACCTTCGGCGTGTCCATCTTCCAGCGCATTTTCGCCATGCCGACCTTTACCAGAGCCATCACCAACACGCTGAAGGTAGGCTTTCTGGTGGGCATTCTCTCCGCGCTGATCGGATTGCTGTTCGCCTATGTGGAGGTCTATGTCCGCATGGGCAAGTTCGTAGGCGGCCTGTTCAAGGTGGTTTCCATGCTGCCGGTGGTCTCCCCTCCCTTCGTGCTGTCCCTTTCCATGATCATGCTGTTCGGCAAGGCGGGCATCATCACCCGCTTCCTGCTGGGCATCTATGACAACAGCGTGTATGGCTTCTGGGGCATCGTCATCGTTCAGACGCTGACCTTCTTCCCCGTGTGCTACATGATGCTGAAGGGCCTGCTGAAGAACATCGACCCCTCTCTGGAGGAGGCCGCCCGGGATATGGGCGCGTCCCGCTGGAAGGTGTTCACCAGCGTGACCCTGCCGCTGATGCTGCCGGGCCTTGGCAATGCCTTCCTGGTGACGTTTATCGAGTCCATCGCCGACTTCGCCAACCCCATGATCATCGGCGGTTCCTACGACACGCTGGCCACCACCATCTATCTGCAGATCACCGGCTCCTATGATAAGCCCGGCGCTGCGGCCATGGCCGTGGTGCTGCTGTGCATCACGCTGGCCATGTTCATCGTGCAGAAGTACTATCTGGAGCGCAAGACCGCCGCCACCCTGACCGGCAAGGCGTCCCGCGCCCGTATGCTGATCGAGGACAAGAGCGTCAAGGTGCCCCTGACCATCCTGTGCGCCCTGGCCGCCAGCTTCGTCATCCTCATGTACCTGTGCGTCCCCATCGGCGCCTTCTTCCCCACCTGGGGCTTCAAGTTCTTCCCGCTGACCGGCAAGTGGTTCCAGCTGGTGTTCACCCGCTACCACGGCTTCCAGGCCTTCCGGGATTCCTTCGTGCTGAGCCTGATCTCCGCCCCCATCACGGCGCTGCTGAGCATGATCATCTCCTATCTGGTGGTAAAGCGGAAGTTCAAGTCCAAGGGCTTTATCGAGGCGGTGTCCATGCTGGCCATGGCCGTGCCCGGCACGGTGCTGGGCGTGGGCTATATCCGCGGCTTCTCCAGCGGCGTGTTCGGCACCGGCTTTTTGCAGGGCCTGTATGGCACGGGACTGATCCTGATCATCGTGTTCGTGGTGCGCTCGCTGCCCACCGGCACGCGAAGCGGCATCTCCGCCCTGCGGCAGATCGACAAATCCATCGAGGAATCCGCCTATGACATGGGCGCGGACAGCTTCAAGGTGTTCATGACCGTGACGCTGCCGCTGATCAAGGATTCCTTCCTCAGCGGTCTGGTGACGGCCTTCGTCCGCAGCATCACCGCCATTTCCGCCATCATCCTGCTGGTGACGCCGCAGTTCCTGCTGATCACCGTGCAGATCAACGAATTCGCCGAAAAGGGCTCGTACAGCCTGGCCTGCGCCTTCGCCACCATCCTGATCGTCATCACCTATGGCGCGGTGCTGCTGATGAACCTGTTCATGAAGTACTTCGGCACCAGCAGAAAGCTCAAGGAGGGCAAATAAATGGATAAAGTGAAAAAAGGCGTCCGCTTGGAGCATATCTCCAAGATCTATCAGGACCCTAAGACCGGCAAGGATTTCTACGCGGTGAAGGACACCTCCCTGACCATCGAGCCGGGCAGCTTTGTGACGCTGCTGGGCCCCTCCGGCTGCGGCAAGACCACCACCCTGCGGATGATCGCCGGCTTTGAAAGCCCCGACGAGGGCGAGATCTATCTGGGCGACGAGGCCATCAACGCCCTGACCCCCAACAAACGCGATACCGCCATGGTGTTCCAGAGCTACGCCCTGCTGCCCCACTACAACGTATTTGACAACGTGGCCTACGGCCTGAAGCTGCGCAAGGTGCCCAAGGACGAGATCAAGGAGCGGGTCATGAAGATCCTGGATCTGGTGGAGCTGACCGGTATGGAGGGCCGCATGACCAACCAGCTCTCCGGCGGCCAGCAGCAGCGTGTGGCCCTGGCCCGCGCGCTGGTCATCGAGCCGTCCGTCCTGCTGTTCGACGAGCCCCTCAGCAACCTGGACGCCAAGCTCCGCGTCTCCATGCGTACCGAGATCCGCCGCATCCAGCAGGAGGTGGGCATCACCGCCATCTACGTCACCCACGACCAGTCCGAGGCCATGGCCCTCTCCGACAACATCATCATCATGAAGAACGGCGTGGTGGAGCAGATGGGTACGCCCCAGGAAATTTACTATCACCCGGTCAACGAGTTCGTGGCGGACTTCATCGGCGAGGCCAACTTCCTGAAGGGCGTTATGACCGGCCACAACGGCACCCACGCCACGCTGAACATCGAGGGTCACGAGATGGCCGTGGCAGGCCGCGACGACCTGAAGGAGGGCGAGACCTATACTGTGGTGCTGCGTCCCGAGTCCGGCCATCTGGCGGACGAGGGCGGCCTGCCCTGCAAGGTGATCGTGTCCTGCTTCATGGGCAGCTATCAGAACTACCATGTGATGGTGGGCGATACGCTGGTGAAGCTGGCCGAGCACAACCCCAAGAACAAGCGCATCTATCAGGTGGGCGAGGCGTGCCGTCTGGTGTTCGACCCGGAGGAGGTACACGTTTTGTAAGCTGGCGCAAAATCTACGATTTTGCTGCCAAAAGGGTTTGCGGCCCGCTGCGCGCCTTTGGCACTTGCTGGGCCGAGAAGTATTTTTCGCCACGCGCATGTCGTGGCAAAAAATGATTAAAATCATTCACGTCTGCGGACGTGAACTCTGCGAGGCTTTTTGGCTTTTTAACGCTCGGAGCGCCGCCATTCCGGCGGCGCTCCTTTCTTTCAGGAGGAACTCTTATGCTTTCTCAATGGTTGCAGCAGGCCAAGTCCGGCCAGAGCGTCTGGCTCAGCGATGTACGCCGGGACTGCGAAGCGCTGCCAGAGCATGTGGCCGTCACCATGCAGCTGACGCTGACGGACGGCACACGGCGTGACTTCTCCCTGCCCATCCCCCGGTGGGAGGGCGCGGAGCAGCGGCAGTTTGCGGCACAGTACGTCACCGCCTGCGTGTTCAACACCCTGTCCGCCCTCAGCGGTCGGGAAATGGCCTTCTATCTGGATCTGCGGGAGACGGAGGTCGTGGCCCTGCTGGGCGAATTGAACGACATCTTTCAGGTTCACGAGACGGTCCGCAGCGGCTATGGCAAGGTGGTCAACATCGCCAATCGCCTGTGCCGGGCCTTCGGCGGCGGGACGTTCTCCTTCGCCGTCCGTGACCGGAGCGCCTACGTTCCCACCGCGCCGGAGCCGCAGCGCGGCGGCGATCTGCTGCCCCGGCTGCGGAGGTCGGTGGAGCGGTGCGGCCGCGGCGTATGCTGCGGCATCGACATCGGCGGCACCGACATCAAGGCGGCGGTGGCGGTGGACAGCCGTCTGGTCTGCGTAAAGGAATACGACTGGAACCCCGCCGCCAGCCCGGTGGCCGAGGGTCTGACCGGTCCCATCACCTTGCTGGTGCGTCTGATGGCCTGCTGCGCCGCCGGCATGACACCGGCGCTTCAGGCGGCGCTGGACAAGGACACCGGCGATGAGGAAATGGCCCAAGCCGTGGCCCAAAGCGCCAGCGTGCCGCTGGATGTGCTGGGCATCAGCTTCCCGGACGTGGTGATCCGCGACCGGATCGTAGGCGGCGAAAGCCCCAAGACCAAGGGTATGCGGGAGAATCCTGCCATCGACTATGAAACGGCCTTCGCCGAACTGGGCGCTCTGGTGGAGCTGCTGCGGCCCTACTGTCGGGACGGCGCGGCCATCCACATGACCAACGACGGCCACATCGCCGCCTTTACGGCGGCGGAGCTGGCCTGCAGCGGCGGCGAGCCGGACTTTTCCGGCGGCGTCATCGCCCACGCACTGGGCACCGATTTCGGCGTGGGCTATCTGGACAGCGACGGCACCATCCCGGAGATGCCGGTGGAGCTGTACGACTTCCTGCTGGATCTGGGCAGCTTTCCCCAGCGGGCGCTGCCGCCGGAGGATCTGCGCTCCACCCGCAACGAGAACTCCTGCCTTCCGGGCGCCCGGCGGTATCTGGGACAGGCGGCTGCCTTCCGGCTGGCCTATGACGCCGATCCGGCGCTGCTGGCGGGCTTCACGGAGGAGCGCGGCGACGTGCTGACCATCCGTCAGAACCCGGAGGACATGCGCAAGCCCTGCCTTGCCCACCTGATGGAGCAGGCGGCGGCAGGAAACGCTGCGGCACAGTCCGTGTTCCGCCAGATCGGCCGGAACGTGGGCCAGATCAGCCGGGAGATGCGGTGGCTGATGCAGCCCCGGACGGATGTGCGGTATCTGTTCGGCCGCTTCGTAAAGCACCCGGCCTGCTTCCGCCTTTTGCAGGAGGGATGCCGGGAGATCGTACCCGACCTCCGGCTGGAGGCGGCGGACGAGGATCTCATGTGTACGCCCCTGATGCGCCAGCTGCCGGAGCACGGTGTGACGGTGGCCCAGTTCGGCCAGGCTGTGGGTGCCATGTATTACGCGGCCATATGAAGAAGCAAGCGGGACACACAGCTGTGTGTCCCGCTTGTATGATATCGGAAATTCCCGCGGCGCGGCGGGCGATGGTATATTATTCCTGGGTCTCGATGATGCCGTAGCCGCCGTTGTTGCGGCGATAGACCACAGAGATGGTGTCGTCCGCCACGTTGCGGAAGACATAGAAGGAATGATCCAGCAGGTTCATCTGCAAAATGGCCTCGTCGATGGTCATGGGCTTGACGGTGAAGCGCTTGGTGCGCACCACATGGAACTCGTCCTCCTCTTCCACATGGAACTCCGGCAGCTCCGGCTCCATGACCTCCGGCCGCAGGTTCTTGGCCAGGCGGGTCTTGTTCTTGCGGATGCGGCGCTCGATGAAACTGACAGTCCCGTCGATGGCGCCCCGCATGTCACCGTCGGGATCCTCGGCCTGGGCACGGAACAACGTGCCGTTGGCGGCGCGGATGGTCAGCTCCACGGTGCAGCGGTTTTTCTTTTCCACGGCAAAGGTCACAAATGCGTCCGCTTCCTCCGCGAAGTACCGGTCGAGCTTACTGATCTTCTTCTCGGCGTACTCCTTAATGGAGTCGTTCAGCGCGATCTTCTTGCAGGCGAATGTGAACTTCATATTGGTTGCTCCTTTCTTGGGGTACGGAACAAAGGGTCGGGGAGGGATTTCCCCTTATCCTTGTCCGCATTATAGCACATTGCCCTGCATTTGAAAAGAGCATCACAGTAATTTTAGGGAAAGTTCACAAAAGTGCAACAATTTTTGTGCGTTTCGACGAGGAGCGCCGAAAGAAGCGGAAAAGCGACAAAAGCTCCTATGGACAAGATGGGGGCCGATGGTGTACCATAATATCCGGAAGCTTTCCAATATCCCACCCGCTTGAGCCGTGTCCTGAAAAGGGACGCGGCTCCTTTTTATTGCAGCCGTTCCGTTACCTCGCGGCTCAGCTTCACGGCGCCGTAGAGATTCTTGGCGCTGCATCCGGCACGGCCGCCGCCGGCACAGGCGCAGGCACAGGCACAGGCGCAGCTGCTGGCGCAGGCACAGTGTCCCCCGCCGCCGAAGCCGCCGCCGCTAAACCCGCCGCCCCGGCTTCCGCCGCCAAAGCTGCTCCGGCTGCTGGAGCGGGGTCTGGGCTTGTGGGGCATGCCGACGCTGCCGGGACGGGGCTTGCCGTCAAGCCCGGCAGGGTACCAGAGATGGTTGACGAACACATACCGGGTGCCGAAGCCGGGGGCGTAGCCGTCGCCCAGCTCCCGGAGGATCCACACCACCGCCCCAACGATGAAGATGGTGATGATCAGCGTCAGGAACAGGGCAGCCATGCTTGTGTCCTCGTCCTCGTCGTACCAGTCGTCGTAATCCACGTAGTCAACAGGCATGTTGTCGGCGCTGTAGGCCTGATCCAGCACGGTGGGCCAGTCGGCATACTGCACCACGATGTTCATGGTATCGCCGTGGCCCATATCCCGGGCCGAGATCACCATGCCGGTATCGGTGACGGTCACGTCGCCCACGGCGTTGGACGTGCCGCCGAAATCACCGGTGACGCCGGCGGGATCGTTCCACGTCAGGGTCATCACGCCGATCTGCGCCTCGTCAAACCAGCCGGGGGTGTAGTCGTAGGATACCACATCGCCGTCCAGCGTGTACATGAACTCCTGCACCCACGAATAGGCAAAGGTGAAGGTCTCGCCGTCGTCATAGGCCCGGTCAAGGTAGACGTACATGTAGCTGTTGTCGTATTCCAGCCGTTCAATATTGTCGGTCAGGGCCGTCTCCTCCCGGATGGAGCCGTTGGGAACGCCGATCTTCAGCTCCTGCCCGTAGGGCAGGGACTCCAGGGCCGTCCACTCCAGCGAGACGGTCATGTTCAGGCTGCCGTCATCGGTATTGGGGGTGACGGTGACGTCGTAGCGGTCGATATAGTCGTAGTCCGCCCAGGCGGCGACGCTGAGACACAGGGCAAGACCCAGGCCCAGCAGCAGCGTAAGAAGCTTTTTCATTCCGCCGCCTCCTTTCCCCGCAGCTGGCAGAGGTGATCCATCTTCACGCTCTCCGCCCGGATGGCGGCGCAGCGGGGATCGTTCCAGATATCCTTCCAGTCGTCGTGGAGCAGGTCGCCCAGCGGCGCATCGGACAGCCAGCTCTGGCAGGGCACCACCTTGCCGTCCGGCGTTACCGCCATGTTGGAGAGACACGCGCCGCAGCTGGGGATCAGGCTCAGGCCCAGCTCACGCAGCGTCTCCTCATCCAGCCAGCCGGGGGAGGTGAAGTCCAGCTCCATGCCCAGCTCCCGTGCCGTCTCCACCGCCTGACGGAGGATGTCCGTCAGCTCGTCGGGGGTCAGGGCGGTGGCCCGGCTCTCCTGTCCGCAGGCGCTGCCGGAGGGGATCAGGCCGGAGCAGGTGGCATACCGCACGCCCAGACTGTGGGCAAAGCGCAGCGTGTCGGCATAGTGGGTATTGAGGGAGCACAGGGGCGTGTTCACCGATACGATGAGCCCCGCCTCCACCGCGTGGCGGATGCCCTGCACCGTGTCGTTGAAGCCGTTGACGCCCACCAGCTGGTTGTGGATGTTGCCCTCGGCGCTGTACAGGGTCACCTGCACGCTGTCAAGGCTGGCATCGTAAAGCCCGGCGCACAGCTCCGGCGTCAGGGCCCGGCCATTGGTATTCAGGCGGGTGACGAACCACTCCGCCGCGCGCACCAGCTCCACCAGATCGCTCCGCAGGGTCGGCTCACCGCCGGTAAAGGTCACCTGCGGGATGTTGGCCCTGCGCAGAAGCTCCAGCGCGGTTTTCCACTGCTCGGTGGATAACTCCGGCGTTTCGCCCATGGGCTGGCCCGCGGCGTAGCAGTGCAGGCACTTCTGGTTGCAGTGCCACGCGCCGTCCTTCTCCATGGCGCTGACCATCAGATCCATCCGGTGGGGCGCGGTCATTTCCGGCGCGTAGTCCGCCAGGGACAGCAGCGCCACCTCCGCCTCCGGCTCACGGCCCTGGGCGATGGCGATCAGGCTGGTCAGCATCAGGTGCATGTCGGCGGCCAGCGTCTGCCGCCTGGTGCGGGGATAGGTGCGGTGGGTCTCCTCCACCGCCGCCGTCAGCAGGGCCTCCCACTGGCGCTCCTCCAGCTCCTGACCCTCGTAGGCCTGGAGCTGATCCATCAGGTTGGCCAGCAGGATCGCCCAGCTGAGATTCAGCGGCACCAGCGACGCGCCGTTGAGCAGCAGCAGAAACGGCGTGTCCGGCCCGTCGTCCTTGGGCGGTATCATGTGGATGCGCACCACGCCGGGGCCCTTGGGATCCAGCGTAATGTGGCGCACGAAGTCCAGATGGGCGCGGCGATAGCGCCGCTCCCGGAATGTCATATGTTTCATAGGTTCCTCCTGTGGGGCGTTATGCGCCCCGGTGATGTCAGCATACCACACAATGGGGAAAATGACAAATAGAAAAGAGACGGCGCAGCCGTCTCTTTTTAGTCATTCACATCGTAAAAAATCCGTTCGCCCTCGTCGGCCAGGCCCAGCAGATCACGAGCCAGGGCCTTGATAAAGCTCTCGTCGCCCTTTTTCTCCAGGTCGGAGCGCAGGGCGTCATTCTCCTGCTGCTGTTGGGTCAGCTGCTGGGACAGGGCAGCCTCCTCCTGGCGGGCCACCTTCAGCTGCTGATAGACCCTGACGATCTGGATCCCCAGCACCGCCACCAGCACCGCGATCACCAGCAGCACCATGGTGCCGGGGCGCTTCTTTGTTTTCTTTTGTCTCTTCTCCCGCGCCATGGGGCGGCCTCCCTTCTGCTGCGGCGTTTTTTCCTTGGAATGGTGAGACTTCCACCCATCCACCCTTATTGTAGCGCACTTTACGCAAAAAGAAAAGCCCTTTTTGACGGCGGCGGCCCATTTTTTTATGAGCCGCCCCAGAAGTGCCAGGGGCGACCACAGCAGGCGGCCCGTCTCCCGCAGGGACGCGGCCCAGAAGTCCCACACGGGCCGCAGCAGCGGCGACAGCAGCAGAAACCACAGCACCGCGCCCAGCAGCATACCGGTGAGCATATAGAGCCGCAGCTCGCCGCCGCCCACCACCAGGGCCAGCCACAGCAGCCCCACGCCCAGCAGCAGCGCGAACAGGGCGTCCAGCAGATGGGTCAGCCGCCGGTCGCGGCGGTCCAGAAAGCGAAGGGCGCGCAGCGCGTCGTATATCAGTCCGCCTGCCGCCCCCAGGGCCATCGACGCGCCCAGCTGCTGCAGCTGGGCGGAGACGTAGTTTTCCATCAGGCAAACAGCCGGCTGAACAGGCCGCCGCCGCGGCTGGGCTGCTCCTCCTCGTAGTTGATGCCGTCGATGCGGCCGTCCACATGCAGCTCGCCGCCATCCAGGCTCAGCTTGCCGATGTGCAGCGCCTCGCCGGTGATCACCAGCGTTCCGGCGCAGGTGGACATGACGATGCAGCTCTCGTCGAACCGCTCCACGTCCTCCACGCCGGATACGGTCAGCTTCTCCCGGCCCTCCAGCGTCAGCCGGTGGTACAGGCCCGGGTTATTGTTGGTCTCATATGCCAAAAGAAACACCCTCTCCTACAAAGCGTTACTGCATTGTATGAGAGGGTGCGGTATTTTATAACGTCTTGTCCGTGGTTTCCCGGTACATGGCGGCGGCGTCGGCCTTGCCCACATTGTCGGCCACCGACAGAACCTCCACCGACAGGGCCTTCTGGCCGAAGCGGATGGTGATCACGTCGCCCACCTTCACGTCGTAGGAGGCCCGGGCCACCCGTCCGTTGACGGTGACCCGCTCATTGTCGCAGGCCTCGTTGGCCACGGTGCGCCGCTTGATGAGGCGGCTGACCTTCAGGTATTTGTCCAGTCTCATGGTGTGTCCTCCTTGGGGGTAAAAAGAAAAGCGGCAGCGCCGCTTCTCTTTTTCAATAAACAATAGCCTCGCAAGCCTCGCAGAGTTCGCGTCCGCGCCGTGGAGCGAAGCGGAACAAGTACCCTTGGGGTACAGGCGCGAAAAATTGCGATCATTTTTCGCCGCGACATGTGCGTGGCGAAAAATACATCTCGCCCCGCCAGTGCCAAAGGCGCGCAGCGGGGTGCAGGCCTTTTGGCAACAAAATCGCAGATTTTGTGCCAGGAGTTTTTACTTGATGGCGTCCTTCAGCGCCTTGCCGGCCTTGAAAGTGGGGATCTTGGCGGCGGCGATGGTGACGGGCTCCTTGGTGCGGGGATTCAGGCCGGTACGCTCGGCGCGGTGCTTCACCTCGAAAGAGCCAAAGCCCACCAGCTGCACCTTCTCCTCGGTCTTCAGACCCTCGGTGATGGCGGACAGGGTGGCGTTGACAGCGGCCTCGGCAGCCTTCTTGGACAGACCGGCCTTCTCGGCGACGGCATTGATCAGTTCGGTTTTATTCATGGGTATTTCCTCCTAAATTTTTTTCATTGGTAGAACCATATCCTAAAACGAAGCATATCCGCATTAAGAACAGAGAAAGTGCCTTTCAGGGAAAGGCGCAATAGAAAATTTACCATATTTGCCGCCTGTTTGCAAGCCTTTTTACACAGAAAACGCAAAAAATCACCGCAGATGCAGGCGCTGGACCCATTTTTCCCCCTTTTTGAAGTGCCGGAGGTCATCGGCGGTCACCGCGCCCAGGGCAAGGGCCAGGATCACATACACCGCCGCCGCTGCGGCAATGGCGGCCACGGCTGCCAGATTCTGGGAGACATGGGCGGCCAGCAGTCCGTAGGCGGAGCGGGCGGCCAGCGCCATCACGACGGTACACAGGCCCGGCCGCCACAGGCAGCGGAAGAAGTCCACCTGCCCCTTCATACAGCGGTGGACGGCGATCATATTCAGCACCACGATCAGGGCGTAGCTGTACAGCGTACCCACCGGCGCGCCCCGGATGCCCATGTCGGGGTTGCCCACCATCAGATAGTTGGTGACGATCTTCAGCACGCCGCCGGCCAGCAGCGTCCAGATGGGGACGCTCTCCCTGCCGTTGGCCTGCAGAATACCGTTGGTCACCACCATCAGGCACACGAAGATGCTGGCGATGCCCAGCACCGTCAGGTGATAGGCGGCGGCCTGGGCCGTCTCCGGCACGGCGGGATAGAGAAGCTGCAGGATAGGCCCGGCCAGCACGCTGAGGCCCGCTCCCATGGGGAAGGCCAGCAGCGCCGTGATCCGCAGGGCCGAGGCGGTGAGCCGCCCGGCGGCGGCCTCGTCATGCCGGGCCTTAGCCTGGGTGATGGCGGGGATCAGGGATACGGACAGGGGATAGATGAACGACGGCGGCAGTACGAACAGCGTCATGCCGAAGGTGTACTGGCCGTACAGCTCCGCGGCGGCCTTGGCGGAAAGGCCCAGGCGGGATTGCAGCGTGCCCAGCACCAGGGACTGATCCAACAGGGTCATCAGGCTCATGGCCCCGCCCGCCACGGTGATGGGGACGCCGATCTTCAGAAGCTGCCGCAGGGTCTCGCCTGTCGGCTCCACCGGGCCGCCATGCTGGCGGGGGCAGCGGTGCAGCGCCCACAGCAGGAACAGAAAGCCCAGCGCCGTGCCGCAGGTGACGCCCGCGATGGCGCCGGCTGCGCCGGTCTCCGGCGCGGCGCCGCTGCGGAGCAGGAACCAGCACAGTCCCAATCCCACCACCAGCTTGCAGGCGGATTCGATGACCTGGCTGATGGCGGTGGGGGTCATGTCGCCCAGCCCCTGGGTATAGCCCCGGATGGCGGAGGTCAGGCACACGCACAGCACCGACGGGGCCAGCACCCGGATGGCGGCAGCCGCCATGGAATCGTGGAGTGCGTTTGCCATGGCCTCCGGCAGGCAGAACATCAGCGCCGAAAACAGCAGGCCCACACCGCCCAGCAGCGCCAGCGCGCAGCGGAATACCTGCCGGGCCTGGTCGTGGCGGCCCAGTGTCTCCGAGCGTGCCACCAGCCGTGAGGCGGCCAGGGGCAGTCCCGCCGTGGACAGCATCAGCAGAAGATTATAGACGTTATAGGCGGCGTAAAAGTGGGCCATGCCCTGGCTGTCCAGCAGGTTGCCCAGCGGGATCTTGTACAGGGCGCCCAGCACCTTGGTGACGGCCACCGCGCCCGCCAGAATGGCCGCGCCGCTCAAAAAGCTCTGTTTACGCTGCAAGCCGTCACCTCCTTGTTTTGGATAAGAACATGCGCAATATTTTGGGGGGGGGGGGGCGGCGTCCCCGACGCCCCGCGCGGTGAACCGACGGGTACGGCAGTTGGTGCGTAGGGGAGGGGTTCTACCCCTCCCACTCGGTTTACGATGGCGTTTCCGTTGAACGACGGGCGGGGTAGAACCCCGCCCCTACGCTCGGAATGACAGAAACCCTCTTACTTCCCCAGATTCTCCAGCATCTCCCGGTGGAAGGCGGCGAACTTCTCCAGATCCGCCGTCACCTGCTCCTGCCGCTGGATGTACTCGGTGGGGTACTTGGGGTGGAAGACCCGGTCAATGCGGTCATCCCAGCGGATATCCACCATCTTGGTGGAGCCGCCCGCGCCCAGGGACAGGATGCTGTGCAGCTCCTCCATGATGTAGATATTATACAGTCCCTCCGCGCCGGATATGCACCAGCCCACATTTTCAAAGCTGCCGGACATGTACTTCTGGCGATAGAGGTAGTAGGGGGCGAAGCCTGCCGCGCGCAGCGTGGGGTCGGCGTAGTCCAGCATTTCCGCCACGGCCTCCGCCGAGGGGATGGGGCTGCCCTCCAGCGTCAGGCGGCTGCCCTTTTTCAGGGCCAGCGTGTGAACGGTGATGTTGTCCGCGCCGCTTCTGATGCACTGATCCAGCGTCTTCCGGAAGCCCTCCGGCGTGTCGGCGGGCAGGCCCGCGATGAGATCCATGTTCACATGGGGAAAGCCCATGGAGGTGGCCAGCTCCATGGCGGCGAGAATATCCGCCGCCGTGTGCCTGCGGCCGATGGCCTGCAGCACCTTGTCGTCCAGCGACTGGGGGTTGACGCTGATGCGGTCGGCTCCGTGGTCAAGGAGCACCTGTAATTTATCCCGGTCAATGGTGTCGGGGCGGCCTGCTTCAATGCAGTATTCCACCACATGGCTGAGATCGAAGCTGCGGTTCAGATGGGTCAGCAGGTGATCCATCTGTTTGGCGGATAACGTGGTGGGGGTGCCGCCGCCCATGTAGAAGGACTTGATGCGCAGGCCCGTGTCCTCCACCATCCGGGCCGCCAGTGTGATCTCCCGCTCCAGCGCCTCCAGATACGGCTCCATCAGCTTGAAGGAGCGCTCCACCGCCTGAGAGACGAAGCTGCAATAGGCGCAGCGGGTGGGGCAGAAGGGGATGCCGATGTACAGGGAGATGTCGTTGGGCGCCAGCGCCTCCTTGGCGGCGATGCCCGCCTGAGCCGCTTCGATACACATGCGGCGGCGGGGCGCGGATACCTGATAGGTGCGGTCCAGCTCACGGTCGGCCTGACGGGGCGTCATGCCGCCGCGTAGCAGCCGGGCCGCCAGCTTGGCGGGCCGCACGCCGGTCAGGCTGCCCCACGCGGGGACGCGGCCCAGAATTTCCACCGACGCCTTGAAAAAGCTCATTTTCAGCGCCCGCTGCCGCAGCCCCTCCTGCTGATAGGGGGTCAGATCGGGGTCAATGCGCACGCGGGAAAGACCGCGGCCCTCCCGTCCCTGATACCGGATACGGGTGGTCGCGGTGGTGTAGGTATTTCCCTCGGATAATTTTACCCAGGCGCAGCTTGCCTCCTCCGCCTCCGGATCGTAGACCGGACGCTCGTTGGGGAAGAAGGCCAGCAGATCCTGCTCGATGGCGTAACGGTCGTTATGACCGGTAAAGATCAGCTTCATACGTTCATGCCCTGCTTCATATAGGGGTTGTACTTCCGCTCGAAATCCATGTCGGTGGCGGAATCGTGGCCGGGATAGACGGTGTACTGGCCCTCCAGCTTGCCCAGCCGGGCCAGAGACTTCAGCATGGCCCGATAGTCGCCGCCGGGGAAGTCGCACCGGCCGCAGCTATTGCGGAACAGGGTGTCTCCGGCAAAGAGCACGCCCTGTCCCTCCACCAGCAGGCAGACGGAGCCCTGGGAATGGCCGGGGGTCTCCAGCACATCCAGCGTCAGGCCGCCCACCGTCAGCTTGTCGCCCTCCTTATAGTACCGCTGGTTCTTCTCACCCAGCCGGTGGAACAGAAGGTCGCCGCCGCTGCTGTCGGTCACGTCACCCTGGTGGATATAGACCGGCAGCTCCGGCCAGGTCTCCAGCAGGCCCGCCACGCCTGTGCAGTGGTCAAAGTGGCCATGGGTCAGCAGGATCATGACGGGGGTGCAGCCGCTGGAGGCGATCATGGCCTCGATGCGCTTGGGCTCGTCGCCGGGGTCGATGACGGCGCAGACCCTGGCGTCCTCGTCGCAGAGGATGTAGCAGTTGGTCATGATGGGGCCCACCATCAGAGAGAGTACCTTCATCCGTGCACCCTCCTTACAGCTGGTCGGTGTCCACCACCAGCGTCAGCGGGCCGTCGTTCAGGCTGTCCACCTGCATATAGGCGCCGAACTCGCCGGTCTCGGTGTGGAAGCCCTTGGCGCGGCACAGCTCCACGAACTTCTCGTACAGGGGGATGGCCACCTCGGGCCGTGCGGCGGCCAGGAATTCGGGGCGGCGGCCCTTCTTGCAGTTGCCGTACAGGGTGAACTGGGAAACCACCAGCAGCTCACCCTTCACCTCGTCCAGGCCGCGGTTCATCTTGCCGTTCTCATCCTCGAAGATGCGAAGGCCCGTCAGCTTGTCCGCCAGCTTGACGGCCTGCGCCTCGGTATCCTCGTGGGTGATGCCCAGCAGGATCAGGAAGCCCTCGCCGATCTGGCCGTGTACTTTTCCGTCGATGGTGACGGAGGCGTGCTTCACGCGGGTCAATACAGCGCGCATAATTTGCTCTCCTTTATACAAATAGTATTCAAAAGCCTCGCAGAGTTCGCCGCCCGCAGGCGGCGAATCAATTTAATCATTTTTCCGGCGACATGTGCGTCGGAAAAATTCTTCTCGGCCGCCAGTGTGCCCGAAGGGCGCGCGCAGCCGGCCGCAAACCCCATTGGCAATGAAATCGAAGATTTCATGCCAGCTACTTTTATCCCGCAGGCCGCGTCACCTTCATGACGCCCTGGATCTGCTCCAGACGGCTCATAACGGTTTTCAGCTGGCCACGGTCGCCCACCTCGATGCCCAGATCCAGCAGGGCGAAGCCGTCCGGCGTGGAGCGGGCATTCAGGGACAGCACCCGGGTCTTGGTGGAGGACAGTACCGTGGACACGTCCACGATTAGGCTGATGCGGTCTTTGGCCACCACCTGCAGCATGGTGTGATAGCTCTCGCTGGTCTTGTCGGCCCAGCTGACCCGGATCCAGCGGCCCGCCTCAGCGGGATTGTCCCGGGAGCGCAGCACGTTGGGACAGTCCGCCCGGTGGACGGACACGCCATAGCCCCGGGTGATGAAGCCCACGATGTCGTCTCCCGGCACGGGAGAGCAGCATTTGGAGAACTTCACCAGGCAGTTGCTGAGGCCCTCCACGATGATGCCGTGCTCGCCCTTCCGCTGGGGCACGGCGGGGCGCATCACCTCCGGCTGGCCCGCCACGGGAACCTCCGCCTGCCGCTCGGCCTGATGCTGGTGCAATATCCGCTGGATATCCTCCCGCAGTCGGCCGATGACCTTCAGGGCCGTGACGCCGCCGTAGCCGATGGCGGCGTACATATCGTCCACGGAGTTGAAGCTGAGCTTTTTCAGCACGTTGGGCACGTTCTCGTCGGCCAGCAGCTCCTTCAGGGATACGCCGGTGCGCTTCAGCTCCGACTCGAAGCTCTGGCGGCCGTTGACGATGTTCTCATCCCGCTTCTCCCGCTTGAACCACTGGCGGATCTTGCTGCGGGCGTTGCTGGAGCGGGCGATCTTGATCCAGTCGCGGCTGGGGCCGTGGGCGCTCTGGCTGGTGGTGACCTCCACCACGTCGCCATTCTGCAGCCGGTGGTTCAGCGGCACGATGCGGCCGTTGACCTTGGCGGACACCATGTGGTTGCCCACGGCGGAGTGGATGTTATAGGCAAAGTCGATGGGGGTAGCCCCGGCGGGCAGGTTGATCACGTCGCCGTTGGGGGTGAAAACGAACACCTCGTCGGCAAACATATCCACCTTCAGGGAGTGGATAAAGTCCTCGGCGTCGGCGCCCTCCTGGTTTTCCAGCAGGCGGCGCACCCACTCGTAGCGGCCCTCGTCGCCGCCGCCCTGGCCGTTCTGCTTGTACTTCCAGTGGGCGGCGATGCCGTACTCCGCCACCTCGTGCATCTCCTTGGTGCGGATCTGCACCTCGAAGGGGATGCCGCTCTCGCCCACCACCGTGGTGTGCAGGCTCTGGTACAGGTTGGGCTTTGGGGTGCCGATATAGTCCTTAAACCGGCCCAAAATGGGCTTATAAAGGTCGTGAATGATACCCAGAACGTTATAGCAGTCCGCCACCGTGTCCACGATGACCCGGAAGGCGAACAGATCGAATACGTCGTCCAGGCTCTTGTTCTGGGTGTACATCTTGCGGTAGATGGAGTAGGGGTGCTTCATGCGGCCGTAGACGGTGGCCTCGATGCCCTCGGCACGGAGGCGCGTCACGATCTGGTCGTGGATGGCGGACATGAAGCCGTCGTACTCCGCCGCCTTCTCGTCCAGGGCCTCGGTGATCTCCCGATAGCCCACGGGGTCCAGATATTTCAGGGAGAGATCCTCCAGCTCCCACTTCATCTTCTGCATGCCCAGCCGGTGGGCGATGGGGGCGTAGATCTCCATGGTCTCAAAGGACTTCTGCTTCTGCTTCTCCGGCGTCTGGTACTCCATGGTGCGCATGTTGTGGAGCCGGTCGGAGATCTTGATGAGGATGACCCGGATGTCCTTGCTCATGGCCATCAGCATCTTCCGCAGGTTCTCCATCTGCTCCTCCTCCTTGGAGGTGTAGTGGACGCGGGTCAGCTTGCTGACGCCCTCTACCAGGTCGGCCACCGTGGGAGAGAACAGCTTGGCCAGCTGCTCGTGGGTGGCGTCGGTATCCTCAATGGTGTCATGCAGCAGCGCCGCCTCGATGGACTCGCTGTCCAGATGCAGCTCCTCCGCCACGATCTGGGCCACCGCCAGGGGGTGGGTGATGAAGGGCGAGCCGTCCTTGCGCAGCTGCGGACCGTGCAGATCCCGGGCGAACTCATAGGCCTGGCGGATCTGCTGGAAATTGGCGGAGGGGTTGTAGCTGCGGACGGTATCCTCCAGATGCTGATACATGGCCTCAATATCCACGGTTTTTGTCATTGGGCACCGCCTCCTCCCCGTCCTGCTTCGGCGTCGGTGAGACGCCGTATGTACTCGGAATCCTCCAGCTTGACCTTTTTATCCCTTCCGGCCAGCTGCAGGTCGATATCATCGCCGTGAAGTTCCAGCTGCAGCAGGCCCCGCTCCTGGAACACCGCCAGGCAGAAGGCGCTGCGCAGGAAGCTGTCTGTCTTGCCCAGCGCCGCGGACAGCGACCGCAGCAGCGGCAGATACGCTGTGTGCAGCGCGCCCTCCGGCGTCATGTGTACCAGCGTCCGCCACACCGCCGCGTATTGCTCCCGTGAGGGCAGCATCCGCCGGGCGTTTTTGGCGGAGACCGTCTCGCCGCCGGTGCATTGGGCCAGCAGCGTCAGACACTCCTGCTCCCGGCTGCTGGCGGAGAGGGAGGGCCGGATGTCCACCATCTGCAGCTGCACGGTGCGGCTGCCCCGGAATTCGTTGACCTGTAAATAGAAGGCCGCGTCCACCCGGTCGCCCTCCTGACAGCCGCAGGCGGCGGTGTTGGTGGAGAAGAAAATACCGTCAAACTGGGCGCTGCCCTTTCCCAGCCGCAGCTTGAGATGCCGGTTCTGGCCCACGTTCTGCATCCGCAGCAGCGTGGCGCCCATCAGGCAGAACAGGGGCCGCGCGTTGCCGCTGCCGTAGGGCTCCAGCGCCGCCAGCGCCTCTACCTCCTGCAGCGTCACCCGGCCGGGCTGGTGCAGCTCCACGTCGATCTCCAGCGTGGATTCCGGCGCCTTGCCCACCCAGTATTCGGCGGCGTATTGGTTCATCCGGGCCCGGAAGGCGGGGATGTTGGCTGCGTCGATGGTAAAGCCCGCCGCCAGCTCGTGGCCGCCGAAGCCCAGCAGCAGGTCGGAGCAGCTCTCCAGTGCGGCGAACAGGTTAAAGCCGCCCCAGCTGCGGCAGGAGCCCTTGCCCACGGCGCCGTTGAGGTGGATCATAAAGCTGGGACGGGAATATTTCTCGCTGAGGCGGGAGGCCACGATGCCCACCACGCCCTGATGCCACGTTTCCGATGCCAGCACCAGCGCTCGGCGATCCTCCTCGGGCATCTGCTCAATCATCTCCTCTGCCTGGGAGTAGATGGTCTGCTCCACGCTCTGCCGTTCCCGGTTCAGGGCGCACAGGGCCTTGGCCAGCTCCTCGGCCTGGACGGGATCCTGACACAGCAGCAGGTCGGCGGCCATGTCCGCCGCGCCCATGCGGCCCGCCGCGTTGATGCGGGGCGCCAGCACGAAGCCGATCTGCACGGAGGAGATCTCCCGTCCGGCCAGACCCGCCTCCTTCAGCAGGGCGTGCAGCCCGATAAAGTCCGAGCGGTCCAGCGTGGCAAGGCCCCGGGATACGATGGTGCGGTTTTCGCCGGTCATCTGCATCACGTCGGCCACGGTGCCCACGGCGGCCAGCGTACAGTACCGGGAGAACAGCGCCTCCTCCCGGTCGGGGCCGCCCAGGGCCAGCACCAGCTTCAGCGCCACGCCGCAGCCGGCCAGGTGCTTGAAGGGGTATTCACAGTCGCTGCGGCGGGGA
>USAT01000012.1 GCA_900552725.1 uncultured Eubacteriales bacterium
AGATGCCGTTTGGTATTCTGCACAATTTGACAGGTAAAAGTTCGTTGACTTTTTCAATTGAAAAATGTCATTTCATAACAGCTATAACATAGTACCAGGAGGGCGGCAATGCCGCCCTCCTGTCGTTTCGTCTGATAAGACATCAGCCCGTTTTTGCACTGTCGATGCCTTCCTTACTTGTTTTCGTCAACTGCTCGAACAGCGCCTGCATATTGGTCTCAGCGTTCCCACTGCCGTTGATATTTGAGACAGCCAGCGCGTAACCGGTCAATAGGTTGATCTGACTGGCATGCTCATACAGCCGCTGAAGGTCATAGACGTCGATGGTGCCGTCCAGATTCACGTCGCCCTTTTGGACCAGGACAACATTCGCCAGGTCCAGGCCCTTTCCGCCTTCGATCTCAACAGTGGTCGTATAGGGCACCAGAGCTCCTTCGTCGGACTTCAGTGTAATGGTCAACTTGTACTCACCATTCGCCACAGCGTCAAAGCGATAAGCAGAACCAAATACCGTAGTCTTATACGTTTTCTCTCCTTCTGTCGACATCAACGTCAGTTCCGCACCATTCATTTGCTCAGCTATTTCGCCACCGACAGAGCTGCCTTGGACTTTTTTACCATTTTCGCAAATCTTCACATTTTCGGCACCGACAGTAGCCAGATTTAAACCTTCCAGCTTCGCCACGTTCACGGTCAGCTTGTCGCTTCCGTTGTCAACGCAGGTCAATTTCTCCAACTTTTTGCAGGAGGAAGCATCAATCTCGGACAGATTATTCCCACTGCAATTCAGCTCTGTCAAGGCCATGGTGTTTGTCTCATTCGCATAAGTGGCGGGCGCAAAGAATGCGGCAATGCGGGACAATACACTGGTATCGGCTTCCGTCCCCGGCAGGTAAATGACAGTCAGTTTGTTGTAGGAACAGTCTAACATTTCCAACCGAACATTGTTGCTGACATTCAGAGTCGTCAGCTTGTTACCAGCACAATAAAGTATTTCCAGCGCGGCATTCTTGCTGACATCCAGCGCATCCAGCAAATTACCTTCGCAGTCCAGATAGGTCAGCTTTGTATTCTTACTGACATCCAACTTTTTCAGCTGATTATTATAGCAGTAAAAATCCACCAAATTGGTGTTATGGCTGATATCCAGCTCCGTCAACAAATTAACACCGCAGTTCAAATCGCTCAAATTGGGGCAGCCGGAGACGTCCAAAACCGTCAATTTATTCTCGTAGCAATACAGTGTACGTAAGTTAGCATTACTGATCTTCAGTTCACTCAACCCATTGCCGCCGCAGTTCAGATCATACAGATTGGGGAACAGTTCGATACCTGTCAGGTCTTTAATGCCCTGATAGGCGCAATCGATGTATCTAACATCTTCCGCCAGTATTGTACCTGTTTCATCAGCCCAATTTGCTTTCAGGTACTTCCGGAAATTCTCGTCCGGGAAAGACTTCTCGTTGATCGTGATCTTATTGGGCTCATTCACTGTCACCGGAACCTTGCAGGACTTTGTCCCCAAATATACCGTAAAAGCGTGATCGGCACTGTTGATCTCCCACGGATTCTCCACCTGCTCCGCCAGCGCGGTGTTATCTATTACAGGGCAGAATCCCAGCTTTCGGAGGATATCCGCACGGCTGCCCTTGATGACATCACCGTTGGTCAGCTTCACCTCAAACCGGACACGCTCCGACTCAAGCGCCCAGCGCAGCGTATAGCTGTTTCTCCACTCCGGATGATCCATATCATACCAAGCAAAATCGACATCTTTATACAGTGCGATAGGACCATTGGTGCAGGTGATGCTTTCCACCTGCGTCTCCGCCACCAGCTTCGCTTTGATCTTGCAGGTGGGACCGTTGCTGTCCGGCCCGCCGAACATACCGGCGCTCAGGCCGACCGTCCACTCGGCAGTCTCACCGACCTTCCAATCAGCAGGCTCAGCCGCTATTTTCACGCCGTATTGGAATTCATCGAATATCTGTGAAACCGTTCGTTCAAAAGTCTTTTCACTCTTGCCAAAATAGCGCATACCATCGTCCGTCAAGGTCAGCTTGAAAATCAAGTCATCATCCTGGCAGATATCATAGGCAAATTTTCCGTTGAAACAGCTCTCCGCGTCGGCGCCTTCCGTCAGTTCGACCACATAGTTGGGGTCAGCCAATTCCAGAGACTTGAAAAGCGAAGCGGTATTGACCAGCGTCACAGGCACCTCGAAATCATCGCCCAGATGCACGGTAAAGAAGTGGTCCTTCTCGTCGCCAGGCGTCCATACGTTATCCTTGCTCTGGTCGCTGGTGATAAGGCCGGCTCCGTTGTAGTTAAGCAGCCGGCAAATCTCATCCAATGACCCTTTGAATGTCTTTTTGCCCTGATTATAAAGCGCGGCCCCCTCGTCTGTGAGCGTCAGAATAAACTCCGGCGCGTCATAACCAGAGGTTATCATATCATAGTGAGGGTACACATCATCCGCATTGCGATTCCGGTCGCTCATGATGATCTCATCCGCTGGCTGCAAGCCCGCAACAGGGTTTTCGATGACCTTGACGGGAAGCGCGATGCTCGCGCCGTTCATACCGACGTAGAGCGTATGCTCACCCGCTGTCCATATCATACCCTTACCACTCTCATAGATACTCTGGTCGCTGGCTTCTTCAAGTCCCGCGCCGAATATATCTTCAAACGAACTCCAGCTTACCGGCCTCGTTACGGTGGCATTTTTAGCCTCATCATAATATTTAGCTTTCAGCACAGGCTTTGTCTGGAGCGCGGCAATACTGAATCTACCCTCATCATTGGTCTTGTCGTGGATGCCCTTTGCCATGATGATTGGGCTGTCGCTGATACAAGAGATAATTTCTTTCAGATAGTTTCCGGGTTCCACGACCTTAACTGGCACTTCATACGTTCTACCATAGAAAGTCACTTTTATATTCTGTTCCGTACCGACTTCCCAACGGTCATCATCCATCTGATGGCCATAGTTGTCTATGTGCGGGGTTTCGTCGAATTCATTGAACAGCTCCCACCAGGAATACGTCTTACCGTTGACTGTATAGGTATAATCGTCTTCATAAAGGGGCAGATAGTAGTAGTATATCCAATCGATCATTCCCTCCCGCATGACAAGATGCGCATCAGAGCCATACCGCACCTGAACAGGCGTCTGCGGGGGATTTACCTGGAACGACTGGACGGCACTGGCGTTGATTTTCACGTCGATGTCGCGAGAAACCGTCCCCAGCGTTATGGTTATTTTATAGGGCTCTTCACGGGCGACCCACGGTTCTATGTCCTGGTCGCTGATCACCCGTCCGCGCACAGCGCTGAATCTTTGATAGATGCTCTCGACTGTTCCCTTAAAGTCGGGTATGCCGAAACGCGCTTCCCCCTCCGGCGTCAGCTTTACCAAAAACTGAGGCTTCGGGTCGGCAAATGACAGATCATACCGGATATTTCCAACGTCATTCAAGTAACCAACATTCTCCGTTAGCTGGACAGCTCCTTCAAAGAGCGGCTCGATCGACTTGAAAGACGGCTTTTCGGATACCTGGAGCTTTACCCACGTACCGACGCCATTCTTACCGCCGATCCAAGCTTCATATACATTGCCTTCCGTCCATTTTGCGCTGTCCTCAAGATAGTACGGCCACAGTTCTACTCCGATTTGCTTGCTGATCTCCTGAGTAGTTCCCTCGATTACGTCTCCGTTATTGCACTCTGCTCGGAAAATTAGGTCCGCATGGCCGCGAAGATCATATTCCCATTCTTCTGTTGTGCCAGCCTCGGTCGTAGACGTACCGTAATTACCATTCTCATACTTGACCAGGGTAATGACATCCGCCGTTCCGATATACGTAAGAGACTTCAGCGGGTGTTCCGTAATAAGCAGCGGCATTGTGGTGCTGAAGTTCCCCAGTTTCAATTTGACGTCAAATGAATCGCCCGCACGCCACGCGATCGGTTCTCCTTCGCTGTCGGTCTTATGGTCATCCTCATAGGTAAGCTTGCCGCCAAACTTATTTTCAAACTCAAACGGATAGCCTTTGAACGTCTCTATCTCACCATCCGCAGTAGTTTTATATCGAAAAACATACCGCATATTCAGGATAGTGTAAGGGTTAGCTTTCATTATTACATTCTTATTATCATCAAGGCCCACAAAATAGGCATCCTCACCCTCCATCATCCGCACATAGCCGTCTTCATCGGCATCGACGCAGGTAATGCTGTCGATTATGACCGTAGAGGATGGGGCCTCTTCCTCTTCTCCCTCATCTTCTGTGGGAATCTCCTCCTCAGCCGCCTGTACGGCGATATCGGGCTCAGCGTCAGTGGCGCCACCGCTTTCTTCGGCCAGTGCCGGAACCGGCAGCAACGTCAGCACCATCAACAGGCTGAGGAGCAGGCTCACTAGTCTTTTCTTCACGTATACTCTCTCCTTTCTTGTTCACATCCATCCCAGCAGACAAAACAGTCTTGTTGGTCACGCTGTGACCAACAAAAAACGGATATCCGTTTTGCAGCAGTCGGAATTTCGTTTTACTTCTCTATTTTATCACCCGACATTCCTCCACGCAAGGAAAATACGCACGGCACATTGTACAATCCCCTGCGGCTTTTTTTGCCATTTCATACAAGGCGCAAAAAAACCGTGAAGGTCCGTCATGACCTTCACGGTTTTTCCTTGATTTTTCGTTTTTATAAATTCTCGTCTGTGACCTCCCCTTTACAGACAATATTGGTGGGGCCGGTCAGATACAGGTTCCTCACCTGCGCGCCGTCACGCTCCACGTCCACCATCAGCTGTCCGCCGGTCATGTCCACCTTTACCTGACGGCCGGATACCTGCCCCAATAGCGTCAGCACCGTCACCACGGAGCCGGTACCCGTGCCGCAGGCATAGGTGAAGTCCTCCACACCCCGCTCATAGGTGCGCTCATAGACGTGATCCGGGCCGATGATCTCATAGAAGTTCACATTAGCCCCCTTGGGGAAGTCCGGGTAATACCGCAGCTTGCGTCCCAGCTGGAACAGCCGCTGCCGGTCGAAGTCCTTCAGGCCCCGCACCGGCACCGCCGCGTGGGGGATGCCGGGGTTCCCCAGCTCCACATAGGCGCAGTCCCACACGGTGCCGTCCACCTCTGCCCTGCCCTCCAGCCGCAGGTTGCAGGGATCGTTCAGCCGGATGCGGTACAGCCGCTCATCGACCCGCCAGCCGGTCACCAGGCCTGCCGTGGTCTCCACCCGCTGCACCTCACCCGCCAGGCCGTTTTCGTAGCCATAGCGGCAGATGCACCGTGCGCCGTTGCCGCACATCTCCCCCATGGAGCCGTCGGAGTTGAAGAACAGCATCCGGTAGTCGCCGCCGCAGGTGGGCTTCTCCACCACCATCAGGCCGTCCGCGCCGATGGACAGGTGCCGTTCGCACAGCGTCCGGGCGATCCGGGGCCACTGCTCCGCGCCGATGGTGCCCTCCCGGTTGTCGATGACGATAAAGTCGTTGCCCGCGCCGTTCATTTTCCAGAATTTCATGCCGCTGCGCTCCTTCCGCGTTTTTACCTATATTATATGTAGCCGCGGCGGGTTTGTCAATTTCGCCGTGCCGCTCCAATATTCATCTTTTGTTTACAAATGGGACATACTATCGCCTTGCCGTCCGCCAGCACGGATGCTATAATACGGACAATACTTCACGGAATGCTTACGCCGGTATCCGGTTATTTGATATACCTTATGAAAAAGAAAGAACTGACAATCACACAGCAGAAACGGCTGGGCATCGCCGCGCTGATCATCGCCATCGCGGTCATGGGCCTGCTGGTCTGGCTGGTGGGCGTACCGCTGGTGCGTTTTGCCTCCCAGCCGGAGCACTTCCGGACGTGGGTCAACTCCCACGGCTTCGGCGGGCGTCTGGCCTATATGGGCATGGTGATCCTCCAGGTGGTGGTAGCCCTTATCCCCGGCGAGCCCTTCGAGATCGCGGCGGGCTACGCCTTCGGCGCGGTGGAGGGCACGCTGCTGTGCCTGGCGGCCTCCGCACTGGGCAGCGTGTGCGTGTTCCTGCTGGTGCGCCGGTTCGGCCACCGACTGGCGGAGGTATTCTTCTCCAAGGAGAAGCTCCGTTCCATCCGTTTCCTGCAGACCACCCGACGGCGTGATCTGCTGTTTCTCATCATCTTTATGCTGCCCGGCACCCCGAAGGATCTTCTCTGCTACTTCGCGGGACTGACCACCATCCGCTTCCCCGTCTGGCTGCTGATCTGCTCCCTGGGCCGCCTGCCCTCCATCGTCACCTCCACCATCGGCGGCGACGCGCTAGGCACCAAAAACTACTGGGGTGCCGTGCTGGTATTTCTCGTCACTTTGACCATCAGTGCCGCCGGACTGCTGTTCTATGACCGGCTCTGCGCCCGCAAGCAGCGGGAAAAGGAAAACGCCTCCCTCTCCGACACGCCGGATGACTCCGGTGAGGAATCGCCCCGTACCTAACCCATGACCGCGTGGAAGAAATTTCCACGTGGTTTTTGCGCTTTACATTGTTAAATTCCTGGCGAATTTTCTTGCATTTTGCAGATTTTCCGCACTTTTTCCTTCAAAAACTGGAAGTTGGGCGAAATCACCTCAAATTCAGTCATTTTTTTGTAAAGTTTACCAAAAAGAAAAAACTTTCAAAATTTTGTAGCTTTTGACCAAAACCTAATGTTTACTTTAGCGCGAAAATGTGCTTTAATGGTATGGGTACAAATTAGAGGTATCTAAAGCCGGGTGCCGTCACAGGCAGCCGGGAAATTTGAGGAGGAAAATTTCATGGTACAGTTTGCAAGTAGAATGGACCTGCTGAAGGGCTCCGAGATCCGTGAGCTGCTGAAGCTGACCGCACAGCCCGACATCATTTCCTTTGCCGGTGGTATGCCCGCTCCCGAGCTGTTCCCCGTCGAGCAGATGATGCAGGCTTCCGAGGCCGTGCTGAAGGAAAATGGCCGTGTCGCCCTGCAGTATTCTTCCACCGAAGGCTATCCCCGTCTGCGTGAGCAGATCGCCGAGCGTATGCTGGCGAAGAACAACATCAAGACCGACAAGGATCACATCCTGGTGACCTCCGGTTCCCAGCAGGGTCTGGACTTCTCCGCCCGCGTGTTCCTGAACCCCGGCGACGTGGTGCTGCTGGAGAGCCCCTCCTATCTAGGTGCTGTCAACGCCTTCAAGGCTTGCGAGCCTACCTTTATCGAAGTTCCCACCGACGACGGCGGCATGATCATGGAGGAGCTGGAGAAGATCCTGGCCACCACCGAGCGCGTCAAGATGATCTACGTCATCCCCGATTTCCAGAACCCCACCGGCCGTACCTGGGATCTGGATCGCCGTCATAAGTTCATGGAGATCATCAACCGTTACGAGATCCCCGTCATCGAGGATAACCCCTACGGTGAGCTGCGCTTCGAGGGCGAGTACATGCCCGCTCTGAAGAGCCTGGACACCAAGGGCCTGGTGGTCTATCTGGGCACCTTCTCCAAGATCCTGGCTCCCGGCTACCGTCTGGGCTGGGTCTGCGCCGAGGATGCCATCCTGGCCAAGTACAACTTCATGGAGCAGGCCGCCTCTCTGCAGGCTTCCACCATCGGCCAGATGGAGACCTCCAAGTGGATCGACATGTTCGATCTGGACGCTCACGTCAACACCATCCGCGAGTGCTATAAGAAGCGCCGCGCCGTGATGCTGGACACCCTGGCCAAGGAGCTGCCCGCTCCCTGCACCTTCACCCGTCCCGACGGCGGTTTGTTCGCCTGGGTCGTTCTGCCTGACTACATGGACGCCAAGGAGCTGCAGATGAAGTGCCTGAAGAAGAAGGTCGCCTTCGTTCCCGGCGGTTCCTTCTTCCCCAACGGCGGTCACGAGAACACCCTGCGTCTGAACTACTCCTGCATGCCCGAGGAGAAGATCGTTCAGGGTATCACCGCTCTGTGCCAGACCATCAAGGAGAACCTGAAGTAATTCAAAGCCTACATATTACAGTATCCCCTCCCCCGGGGAGGGGATACTGTAATTCCTAACCAATGCCCCGGGCCCGTCGGCCCGCGGCACAGCATACCTGATCGTAAAGGAGAACACGGCGGATGAAGAATGTCAAAGTACTCATCGGCAACTATGGCAGCGGCAAAAGTGAACTGGCGCTGAATTTCGCCATGCAGGCCGCCGCCAGAGGCGAACGCACAGAGCTGATCGACCTGGATATGGTGAACACCTATTTCCGCTTGACAGAGCGTGGTAAAATGGTAGAGCAGAAGGAGATCCGTCTCGTCTCTCCCAACTTTGCCTGCTCCGGTATCGAAACGCTCTCCCTGCCCGCCGAGGTGCAGTCTGCCTTTGTCCTGGATTGGGACAGCGTCATTTTTGACGTGGGCGGCGACGACGTGGGCGCCACGGCGCTGGGCCGCTATCACCAGGACTTCGTGGATCTGCCCGAGGGTTCGCTGGAGGTTCTGAATGTCGTGAACATCCGCCGCCCCCTGGCCAGCACACTGGATAAGATCCATCGTCTGCAGGAGGGCATGCAGGCCCATTCCCGGCTGCAGATCACCGGCATGATCAACAATACGAATCTTGCCACCATGACCACGGCGGAGGAGCTGTGGGACGGCTACGAGCTGCTGCGGCAGGTCTCGGACGCCTCCGGCATACCTGTAGCCTATACCACCGGAAAGAAAGAATTTCTGGACGCCTTCCTGGCCAGGAATCCAGACCCCAAGTATGTGGGCCGTCCCATCGCCATCGACGTGTACATGCACCGCGACTGGGATTCCTACATCGAGTACGGTCTGAACACCACCGATCCCAGAAAGGAAATGTATTGATCCCCTGTATATCCCCCCAAAAGGGATAGAGATATGGTAGAGAATTCAGCGAATTAAGAGAAAAGAGGTGTCAAATGTGGTTAAAGTAACCATCAATGAGAGCCTTTGCAAGGGCTGCGGTCTGTGCGTCAGAGCCTGTCCCAAGGGTATCATTGAACTGTCCAAGACGAAGATCAACGCGAAGGGCTATCACCCTGCGGAGGTCACCAACATGGAAGCATGCGTGGGCTGCACTTCCTGCGCTCGCACCTGTCCCGATGTGGTAATCCGTATCGAAAAAGACTAAGGAGGAAAAAACATGGCTTTGACTCTTATGAAGGGTAGCGAAGCTATCGCGGAGGCCGCTATTCGCGCCGGCGCCCGTTATTTCTTCGGTTACCCCATCACTCCGCAAACGGAGATCCCTGAATACATGTCCGCCCGTATGCCCGAGGTCGACGGCTGCTTCCTGCAGGCCGAGTCCGAGGTGGCGGCCATCAACATGGTGTACGGCGCTGCCGGTACCGGCGCCCGTGTCATCACTTCTTCTTCCAGCCCCGGCGTCTCCCTGAAGCAGGAAGGTATTTCCTACTGCGCAGGCGCCATGGTCCCCGCTGTCATCATCAACGTGATGCGCGGCGGCCCCGGTCTGGGCAACATCCAGGCTTCCCAGGGCGACTATTTCCAGGGCGTCAAGGGCGGCGGCAACGGTGACTATCACCTGCTGACCTTCGCTCCCGCTTCCGTGCAGGAGGCCATCGATCTGATGATGATCGCCTATGACAAGGCCGAGAAGTATCGTATCCCTGTGCTGTTCCTGGCGGACGGCATCATCGCCCAGATGATGGAGCCCGTGGAGCTGCCCGAGATGGTGGACTACAAGGTGGATCCCGAGAAGAAGCCTTGGGCCTGCACCGGCTGGAAGCCCGGCGACGATCCCGCAAAGCGCGGTATCATCAACTCCATCTACATCGACACCGAGAGCCTGGCCGTCCACAACGACGAGCTGCAGGCCATGTATAAGGAAGTCGTTGAAAACGAGCAGCAGTGGGAAGAGTTCAACTGCGAGAACGCCGATTACATCATCACCGCGTTCGGCACCGTGGCCCGTATCGCCAAGAGCGCCATCACCGAGCTGAAGGCCCAGGGCATCAACGTCGGTCTGCTGCGCCCCATCACCGTGTGGCCCTTCCCCTATGACGCCGTCCGCAAGGTCGTCGATCAGCCCTCCGTCAAGGCTGTCCTGGACGTTGAGCTGAACGAAGGCCAGATGCTGGAGGATGTCAAGCTGGCCATCAACGGCACCAAGGAAGTCGATTTCTTCGGTCACTGCGGCAGCCAGATGCCCACCACCGCCGAGATCGTCACCAAGATTCTCAGCATGAAGGAGGGTAAATAAGATGGCTGTTCTGTTTGAAAAGACCAAGTATCTGACCGACAAGCAGTTCCATTACTGCCCCGGCTGCAACCACGGTATCATCCACCGTCTGGTGGCCGAGGTCATCGACGAACTGAGCGATGAGCTGAACCTGGACGGCAAGGTCGTCGGCGTGGCTCCCGTTGGCTGCTCTGTGTTTGCCTACGATTATTTTAACTGCGATATGTACGAGGCTGCCCATGGCCGCGCTCCCGCTGTCGCTACCGGTATCAAGCGTTCCGCCAAGGATCGTCTGGTCTTCACCTATCAGGGCGACGGCGACCTGGCCTCCATCGGTACCGCTGAGATCGTTCACGCTGCCCACCGCGGCGAGAAGATCTGCACCATCTTCGTCAACAATGCCATCTATGGTATGACCGGCGGCCAGATGGCTCCCACCACCCTGATCGGCCAGAAGGCCACCACCTGCCCCGCTGGCCGCAGCGAGGAGTGGAGCGGTCTGCCCATCAAGATGAGCGAGATGCTGTCCGCTGTTCCCAGCTCTTACTATATTGAGCGCGTGGCCGTTGATACCACCGCCAATATCGTCAAGGCGAAGAAGGCCATCAAGAAGGCCTTCAAGTATCAGATGGAAGGCAAGGGCTTCTGCATGGTCGAAGTTCTGTCCACCTGCCCCACCAACTGGGGTATGTCTCCTGTCGAGGCTATGAAGTGGCTGGAAGAGAACATGATCCCTTACTATCCTCTGGGCGTTTACAAAGACAAGGGGGCCGAATAACATGGAAAAAACTTTCATTTTTGCCGGTTTCGGCGGTCAGGGCATGCTCCTGATCGGTAAGTTCATGGCTATGTCCTGCATGCTGGACGGCAAGCACGTCTCCTGGCTGCCTTCTTACGGCCCCGAGATGCGCGGCGGCACGGCCAACTGCTCCGTCATCGTTTCCGATGAGCCCGTTGCTTCTCCTCTGGTGGACAAGGCTGACGTCATCGTCGCCATGAACCGTCCTTCTCTGGATAAGTTTGAAGAGCACGTCAAGCCCGGCGGTGTGCTGGTCATCAACTCCAGCATCATCGACCGCAAGGCCGTTCGTGATGACATTACCGTCGTGTACTGCGACGCTAACGGCATTGCTGAGCAGGTCGGCAACCCCAAGGGCGCCAACGTGGCGATTCTGGGCGCCGTCATGGCCAAGGCTAATGTCACCTCCCTCGACAGCATGATGGAAGCCATCCGCATCGAACTGGGTGAGAAGAAGGCCCGTTTCCTGGAGGGCAACAAGAAGGCCCTGCAGGCCGGTATGGACGCCTGCAAGTAAGCGGCATTACATACCCCTCCCCCATCAGGAATATTGATGATCGCGTCCGGCGCTGCTGTCAGCGCCGGACGCTTTTTCCGTCTTTTTCCCCTGGCAGATTCTATCACCTTTTCTCTTTCGTTTACTAAACAGAAAAAGAATGAAAATTCAGTTTCATATTTAGAAACTTTTTATTGACGAATGGTGGAATGTTTGGTATGATAGAGACGCCATTGAAAGGAGGTTGTCGATGATGGGTTCATTCTCCAATTTTGTCGGACACCGCATTAAGAAATACCGCAAGAGCCGCGGCTATACCATAGAGCAGTTTTCTGCCATGATCAACAAGAGCAAAGCCACGTTGTCCAAGTACGAAAACGGCGCCATCACCATCGACATTGAGACGCTGTACGAGATCTCCCAGGCGCTGGACATCGACCTGAAGTATTTCGTGGACTATCAGCCTCCCACCTTCCGCAATGAGCCGGCGCTGCATAAGAACGCCTACTTCAACCAGTCGCTGGCCTACATGTATTACTACGACGGCCGCATCCGCCAGATGGTGCGCTCCCTGCTGCGGTTCTCCCCCGCGCCCAACGGCGCCTCCGTGGAGGTAACGCTGTATTTGGGCGTGGCATCCTTCGACGATCCCGACCGCTGCCAGCATCTGTTCACCGGCGAAATGAAGTCCTATGACACCATCACCCACATGGTGCTGAACAACCAGATCAACGAGGCGGAGAAGATGTATATCTGCATGCTCAACCCCATGCAGAACCGCACCCCCGCCATCGGCCTGCTGTCCGGCATCGGCAGCACCCCATTCTTTGCCCCCATCGCCCTGAAGACCCTGATCTCCAACGAGCCGCTGGAGGAGAGTGAGCGTCTGCTCAGCAGCATCAAGCTGGACAAGGACGACTATCACCTGCTGCGCTACTACAATATGATGGTCATCAACCGCCCCGCCAGCCTGTTTTTGCAGTAAAACTTCATAAAATGCCCGCAAGGCAGTGCCTTGCGGGCATTTTTTATGCCATTTTCACGATCTCACGCCGCAGCCGCAGGATGATCCGCTTTTCCAGCCGGGAGATGTAGGATTGGGAGATGCCCAGCCGGTCGGCCACCTCCTTCTGGGTCAGCTCCTTCCGGCCGCCCAGTCCGAACCGCAGAGAGATGATGTCCTGCTCACGGGGCGACAGCTTCGCCACGGCGCTGTGCAGCAACTGGCGATCCACGTCCGCCTCCAGCGGCTGCATCACCACGTCCTCCTCCGTGCCCATCACGTCGCTGAGCAGCAGCTCCTTCCCGTCCCAATCGGTGTTCAGCGGCTCGTCAAAGCTGACCTCCGTGCGGGTGTTGCTGTTCTTCCGCAGGTACATCAGGATCTCATTTTCAATGCACCGGGAGGCATATGTCGCCAGCTTGATGTTCTTATCCGTCCGGAAGGTGTTCACCGCCTTGATGAGCCCGATGGTGCCGATGGAGATCAGGTCCTCGATATTGATGCCGGTGTTGTCGAACCGCTTGGCGATGTACACCACCAGCCGCAGGTTCCGCTCGATCAGCGTCTGCCGGGCAGCTTCCTCCGGCAGGCGGGCCAGTATCTCCGCCTCTTCCTCACGGGAGAGGGGCGGCGGCAGGGTATCGCTGCCGCCTATGTAGTAAACGCTATCCGGCCTGACCAGCCGTTGGATCCATTGTACAAGCCGCCGCCACAGCGTCATGTCGTCCTCTCCTTTCCTGTCCGCCCCAGAGGGCCTGATAGCCGCCCGCCCCTACCTGGGTGTCGGTCAGCGCCACCAGGGCGTGCATCACCGTCCGCCGCCCGATGCGGATGTAGTCGCTGCGGCAGGCCAGCAGCAGTCCGCCCTCCGTTCCCACCGCCCGGAAGGGCAGCAGCACAAAGGGCACCGCCACTCCCGCGCGATAGAGCCGGGCCATCTTCTCCTCCGGCGCACCGCGGCCTGTCAGAATGTCCGCCGCCTCGCCGGGCCACAGGGTACGCAGCGCCGCCGCTTCCGCCACCAGCACCGGCTGGCCCCGCACCGGATCCCGCAGCGTGTTGCCGTTGTCCCGCAGCGCCCGCAGGCGGCACCGGCGGCCGCCTACCACCACTTCGATCTCCATCAATTCTCCCCTTTCATGCCGCGCCGTCTGGCGGAACACCAGATGCAGCAGGCCATAGAATCCCACGGCGCTGCCCAGCAGCACCAGCCAACTGATATCGGCGTGATAGACCCGCTGCGCCACACCATAGGGTGAACCCACCAGCAGTCCCAGCGCCAGCAGAAGCCCCGCCAGGCCGCCGGACAGCAGCCAGAACAGCGCCGTCAGCCGCCAGGGCCGCACCTCTCTTCGGAAGGCCAGCAGCGCCATGACCGTGCCCGCGCCCACCCGGCACAGGGGATGGGTCAGCACCGGCAGCAGGAATACCGCCGCCGCGTACACCGCGCCGCAGGCGGCGCAGATACCGAACCGCAGCCGCCGCAATGGCGTGCCCGCCAGGGTGGCGGTGGTCATCAGCAGCAGATAGTCCACCGCCAGATTCAGCGCCAGCACCCGGTCAAGATACACCACCGTCACGGTCATCACCTCGCCGTCTATTATAGGACGGCCCGGCCGGGAATCCTGTCACAAAAAAGAGCCCTGCGGGATTTCTCCCGCAGGGCATCACATATCCTTATTCGTAATCGAAAATGGCCTTCTTCTCCAGCAGGCCGCCGTACTCGTCCTTCCACCGGTGATGGATGTCGGACGCGTCCCAGTTGGGCAGGGCGTCCTTGTCCATATCCAGCACGATCATCAGATCGTACCGGTTGGCCCGGTCGACGCAGCAGGGGTACACCTCCACGCCGCGGACGCCGGGAATGGTGCTTGCCGGGTACATTAACGCCCTTATTTGGGGCAATAAAGCGGCTTTATCGGTGACATTACCGGCCCATTTTGCCAGAATACAGTGCTTCATCCCCGCACCTCACAGTCCCAGATAGGGGACAACCAATCCCGCCAGCATCAGCACCGCCATCAGACAGGCGATGACGCCCACGATGATCTGCATCGTTTTCTTACGCATTTATGCTTCCTCCTTCGGTACAACTCTTCGGATCATTTTCTCCACCTTGCGGCGGGGCTGCATCACCTCGTGGCCGCAGCCCAGGCATTTCAGCTTGATGTCCATGCCCACCCGCAGCACCTCCCAGCGGCGGCTGCCGCAGGGGTGATCCTTCTTCAATTCCAGAATGTCATGCAGTTGCAGATCCATGGCTCATCCTTTCTTGATTTCGTCCCAATACCGCTTGGCGGCCTGTTCGGTCTTGTTGTCGCCGTATTCGTAGTAGTGCTTCTCCCCCAGCTCCTCCGGCAGATACCGCTGCTTCACATAGTGGTGGGGGAACACATGGGGATAGAGATACCCCTGCTCCCGCTCCTGTCCGGCGCTGTCAGCGTGAACGTTCTGCAAATGCCGGGGGATGCTGCCCATGGCGCCGCGCTGGATGTCCTCCATGGCGGCGACGATGGCGTTGTGGCTGGCGTTGGACTTGGGCGCCGTGGCCAGCAGGATGGCCGCCTCGGCCAGGGGAAGCCGCGCCTCCGGAAGGCCCAGCTGCACTGCCGCGTCCACGCAGGCCTTCGTGATGGCGATGGCCTGGGGGTAGGCAAGGCCGATATCCTCGCTGGCGATGACCAGCAGGCGGCGGCAGGGGGACAGCAGGTCGCCCGCCACCAGCAGCCTGCCCAGATAATACACCGCCGCGTCCGGGTCGGAGCCCCGGATGGACTTTTGCAGCGCCGACAGCAGGTCATAGTGCTCGTCGCCGTCCCGGTCATACCGCATGGCACTGCGCTGGGCCAACTGTAAGGCGTCCTCACTTGTCACATAAAGCACGCCGTTCCTGGGTCTGGCGGACTGGTACAGCAGCTCCACCGCCGTCACCGCCTTGCGGACGTCGCCGCCGCAGGCGGCGGCCACCGTGCTAGGAACAGTGTCCTCCCATTGGAAGGGCAGGTCGCTGCGCTTCTGCTCGATACGCAGGGCGCGCTCCACGGCGGGACGGGTCTCCTCCGCCGTCAGGGGCTTGAACTCAAACACCGTGCTGCGGGACAGCAGGGCGTTATAGATGTAGAAATAGGGGTTCTCGGTGGTGCTGGCGATCATGGTGATCTTGCCGTTCTCCAGGAACTCCAGCAGGCTCTGCTGCTGCTTCTTGTTGAAGTACTGGATCTCATCCAGATACAGCAAAATGCCATTGGGGGCCATCATGGTATCCACGTCGGCGATGATGGCCTTGATATCCGACAGGCCGGCGGTGGTGGCGTTGAGATGGTACAGTGCCTTCTGGGTTCGCTTGGCGATGATGTTGGCGATGGTGGTCTTTCCCGTGCCGGAGGGTCCGTAGAAGATCAGATTTGCCTCGGCCCCGTTTTCGATCAGGCGGCGCAGCAGCGCGCCTTCGCCCAGCAGGTGCTTCTGCCCTGCCACCTCGTCCAGTGTCTGAGGCCGTATTTCGTCTGCCAATGGCCGCATGCGCTCACCTCCCAAAAATGATACTGCTGTATTATACCACCATTTGCTTTTTTGCGCAAGGTCTGATACAATAGAGCCGAGGTGAGGCCCATGAAAACACAGGCGCAGATCAGCGCCATCATCGAGGCGCTGAAAAAGCTGTACCCGGATGCCATCTGCTCCCTGGACTATCAGAAGGACTATGAGCTGCTGTTCTCCGTCCGTCTGGCGGCCCAGTGTACCGACGCGCGGGTGAATCTGGTGACCCCGGCGCTGTTTGAACGCTTCCCCACGCTGGAGGCTTTCGCGGCAGCCACGCCGGAGGAAGTTGGCGAATACGTCCGCTCCTGCGGCTTTTGGCGTGCCAAGGCCAAGGACATCGTGGGCAGCGCCCAGATGCTGCTCCGTGATTTCGGCGGCAGGGTACCGGACAACATGGACGACCTCCTCCGCCTGCCCGGCGTGGGACGCAAGACCGCCAATCTCATTCTGGGCGACGTATACGGCAAGGAGGGCTACGTCTGCGACACCCACTGCATCCGCATCACCGGACGGCTGGGCATCACCGACGGCAGCAAGGATCCCCTGAAGGTGGAGCAGCAGCTGCGGAAGGTCATCCCGCCGGAGGAATCCAACGATTTCTGCCACCGGATGGTGCTGCACGGCCGGGCGCTGTGCATGGCCCGCGCTCCCCAATGCGGGGATTGCCCGCTGCGGGAGCTGTGCGACTACGGAAAGGAGGCCGCCCTATGAGATCGAACCGGAAACTTGCGGAACTGGCGACCTATATGATCGTAGGCGTCATCGTCCTCTCCCTGATACTGCTGCGTATGACCGGCCAAATGCTCTTCGGCTGGATCGCCGTGGTCTCCCCCTTTGTCTGGCTGATTTTCGAGCTGATTTTTGACCGCTGCCCCCACTGCGGGAAGTTCCTGGGCCGCCAGATACAAAAGTACTGCCACCATTGCGGCGAAAAATTGGAGGATTAAAAGCATCAAGTGCCAGTCCCATAGGACTGGCACTTTTCGTTTCTTCCTTACATATACTGCGGTATGGAGGTGGGATCATGGACTTGAATCAGGTGGCGGCGCAGCTGCATACCGACCCGGGCACGGTGGAGCGGCTGGCCCAATCCCCGGACGGTCAGGCGCTGATGGCCCTGATGCAGCAGCAGAACGGCACACAGCTGCAGCGGGCCATGGAGCAGGGCGAGGGCGGCAGCGCCGCGGAGATGGCGTCGCTGCTGAAAACCGTGCTGTCCAGCGGCGAGGGCCGTGCCCTCTTACAGCGGCTGAGCCGGCAATTACAGCAGCCGTAAGCGAAACCACAGCGGAAAGGAGGCGGCGGTATGGAGGATATGGACAGCAAGCTCAACGCGATGCTCAACGACCCGGCGGCCATGCAGCGCATCATCCAGATGGCCCAGCAGCTCTCTGGCGGAGCGGCACAGGCCGCGCCTCCGCCGCCTCCCCCACCGCCAAACGGCCCTCCGCCGACCGCGGACGGCGGCGGCTTCGATCCCATGCTGCTGGCCAGATTCCTGCCGCTTCTGCAGGATCTGCGGCAGTCCAACAGCCAGACCACACAGCTTCTCTACGCCCTGCGGCCCTTTCTGAAGGAGGAGAAGCAGCCCAAGGTGGAACGGGCGGCGAAGCTGGCGCATCTGATCTGCATCGGCAAACGCTTTTTGACGGAGGGAGGGCTTGACATTGTATGACCGCTATGGCCGCCAGGAGCAAGGGCAGTATGTGCGCGCCTCCATGGACGACGGCCCGCTGCCGCCTCCGCCCCGCAGGCCCTCCGGACAGAGTCCCCCGCCTCCGCCGAGGCCCCAGCAGCCGCCCAAACCGCCCTCCGGCGCACCGCCTCCCCCGCCCAAGCGTCCGCCGGAGATCGCCTTCGGCAAGGGGATACTGGACGCGCTGCACCTGGATGATCTGGACACCGGCGACCTGCTGCTGTTGTTCCTGCTGTTCTTCCTGTTCCGGCAGAAGGCCGATGAGGAGCTGCTGATCGCCATCGGACTGCTGCTGATCCTATGATACGGCACCTCCCCCACCGTCCCGCTCACGAAACCGCACAAAAAATCTCCGGTCTTTCGACCGGAGATTTTTTATGCAGTGAAAAGAGAAAAGATAAGAGTGAAAAGCTGTGGTATGCCGCCGCAGGCGGCATGATCAAAAAAACGGTTTTATTCCGTTACGCGGCCTTTTTCTTCATCAGGAGACCCACCAGCAGTCCCGCGCCGAGACCCAGAATGACCGCCAGCAGAACCATCTCCACCGCCATGCCAAAGAAGGCGACGCCCAGAGCGCTGCGCTCCAAGGCGATGATGGCGATGTCCGCCAGAAGCTCGCATAGCACCAGCACGCCGCCCACCACGGCGATGGGCACCCACGGGCGCTTTTGGCTCCGGAAAATCACCGCCTGCAGCGCAAATGCCATCACCAGCGCGGCGGGGATCATAAGTGTCATGCCGAACTCCCAGAAGGAGAACAGGGCGCGGATAGAATGAAGCAGTAACATGTTGAACCTCCTTGTTACGTTTCGTCGTCGGGTGCGGAGCCTGTATCAGGCCGGGAAGCGGCCATCTGTCGCTTACAGTACAGCAGGGCGTAGCCCAGCATCACCACATTTACCGCCAGAAAGGCCCAGAAAACAGGGGAGTGGAAGTCCAGCCGGCTGCCCAGAATGGTAAAGCACACCGTACCCGGATAGATGGCCAGCCACGAGCTGACCAGATACGTCCCGTATCCAGTGCGCAGCATGCCGAACAGCACGCCCAGCACCTCCATGCTGAGGCCCAGCGAGTGGATAACGAAGCAGGCGGCAAAGCCCATCTCCTGCGACGGATCAACAAACCGCTTGATCCGGGGATGGCGGTCCAGCAGACCGTTCAGGTCGGAGGGGTCTGTGTGACGGCCCACCAGATAGGAGGCCGTCAGGCTGATGACCAGTCCCACCGCATTGATGACCAGCGCCGCGGGCAGGGGAAACACCAGCGCCACCGACACCACCAGCACATGGTACACCACCGCCACGGAGATGCCCTTCAATGCATAAAGCCCCAGCGCCACCAGTACGGCCAGCGCCGGTTTGTCCGCCACCAACTGCGGCAGCGTGCCCAGGTCGATCACGCCGCACAGGGTCAGCACGCCCAGCACGACGGCCAGCGAGGCCATGGCCAGTACCGGCGCATAGCCCTTCCATTTTGATTTCTTCATGAACAGGGAAACTCCTTGAGATGAAATAAGGTGCTGCGCGAATTATTGGGGCTTGTGCATCCGCTTTTTTACAGCCCGGCCCGTGGGTGTGGCGGCCAGACCGCCCAGCGCCGTCTCACGGAACTCCACCGGCATGCGGCGGCCCACCTCACCCATGGCGTCGATGACCTCGTCCACGGGGATGCGGCTCTCCACACCGGCCAGCGCCATGTCCGCCACGCTGACGGCGTTCACCGCACCGATGACGTTGCGCTTGACGCAGGGGATCTCCACCAGACCCGCCACAGGGTCGCACACCAGACCCAGCAGATTTTTCAGCGCCATGGCCACCGCGTGGCCGATCTGCGCGCCGGTGCCGCCCCGCAGGGCCACCAGAGCGCCCGCCGCCATGGCGGAGGCGGTGCCGATCTCCGCCTGACAGCCGCCGGAAGCACCGGCGATGCAGGCCCGGTAGGCGATCACCGCGCCGATGCCGCTGGCCACATACAGCGCCTCCAAAATCTGGTGCTGGCTCAGCTCCTCATACTTGCACAGGGGCAGCAGCACCGCCGGAAGCACGCCGCAGGCGCCCGCGGTGGGCGCCGCCACGATGCGCCGCATGCAGGCGTTGGATTCCGCCATGCTCAGCGCCTCGGTGATGACCTCGCTGACGTAGCCGCCGGACATGGCATCGCCCCGGATGCAGTACTGCCGCATCTTCATGCCGTCGCCGCCCACCAGGCCGCTGACGGAGCGCTTCTGCCCCGTGTAGCTGTCCGCCGCGTCCACCATGGCCTGCCATGTGGTCAGCATTTTGGCCATAGACTGGTTGCGGGTCACCTGCCGGGTCTCCATATCGTCCTCCAGTACGACCTCCCAGAAGGGCTTTCCCTTCTCGGCCATCAGGTCAAAGATTTCCTTCATCGAATCCAGAGACATCGTCATCCTCCTCCCTGTCGTAGTAGATAATGGACAGCACGCCCGGAAGCTGGCCGATGAAATTCACCTGCTCCGGCTTGATGTGCTGGTCGATCTCGATGATCATCAGGGACTCGCCGCCCCGTTTGTGCCGCCACATGCTCATGTTGGCGATGTTGATGCGGAACTGACTGAGAATGGTGGTCACCGCCGCCTCGGAGGAATAGTAGTCCAGGTTGCGGATCACCAGCGTGTTGTACTCGCCGGTGAAGCTGACCTTGATGCCGTCCAGCTTATCCACCATGATGCGGCCGCCGCCCAGGCTGCTGGCCTGCATCTCCAGATGCTTGCCGCCCTCGCCCCAGGCCTCGATGACCGCCGTGTTGGGATGTGCGTCCCGCAAATCGACGGTGTCGATGGTGAAGTCCAGGCCCGCCTTTTTCGCCTCCTCGAAGGCGGAGGGGATGCGGAGGTCGTCCGGCTTCATGCCCAGCAGTCCCGCCACCAGCGCCCGGTCGGTGCCGTGGCCCAGTCCCGTGTCGGCAAAAGAGCCGTACAGGTGGATGGCCGCCTTGGTGGGCTTACTGCCCAGCAGCGTCCGGGCCATGCTGCCGATACGGGCCGCGCCCGCGGTGTGGGAGCTGGAGGGGCCGACCATCACCGGTCCGAGAATATCAAAAATATCCATAATGCACGCCTCCCGTGATTTTTCTCTCCCCCGATTGTACCATAGTTATGCGCAAAAGGGAAGTAAAGAAATCACAGGAGGCGTCACAGCATTGCTTTCCTCAGGTCAGCAGCTTGAACAGCATCACCACCGCGCCCAGCACCACCAGCACCACGCCGGTGGCCCGGTTCAGCGTCTTTGGCGTGGCCTTGTTGGCGAACACCGCGGCGATCCGGGCCCACACCAGCGTGAACACCACGCATAGCCAGAACACCGTCCAGTCCGGCGCGCCGCCGATGGCAAAGTGGGAGATGGCGCCGGTCAGCGCCGTGAAGGTCATGATGAACACGCTGGTGCCCACGGCGGTCTTCAGCTCGTAGCCCAGCACGCTGGTCAGGATCAGCAGCATCATCATGCCGCCGCCCGCGCCCACAAAGCCGCAGATGAAGCCGATGACCATGCCGCACACCACCGACTGGATGGCCCGCTTTCTGGCGGACACCGCCATCATGGTCTCCTTGGTGGTCATTACAGGCCGCAGGATGAACTTGATGCCCAGCAGGAACGTCATGAACACGGAGAAGCCGCCCATGGTGGCGGAGGGCACCAGACTGGCGATATAGCTGCCCACCACCGTAAAGGCCAGCACGCTGGCCATCATGATCAGGCCGTTGCGCACGTCCAGATTCTTGTTTTTGCCGTAGGTATAGGCGGAGACGGCGCTGGCCAGCACGTCGGAGGACAGGGCGATGCCCACCGCCATATAGGGATCCATGTCCAGAAACGTGATCAGCATGGGGCTGATGACGGCGGCGGCGCTCATCCCGGCAAAGCCGGTGCCCAGCCCCGCGCCCATCCCGGCAAAAAAGGTCACAAGGATCGTAAATAAGATCGTCATATGAAAATACCTTCTTTCTGCGATGCCTTCATTCATAGCAGAAACCAGACACATTGTCAAGAGTGAGAGCATCTGTGGTTCTGCTGAAAAATTTGATATCATGCTTGACAAGTAAACTTGGCAATGCTACAATAATGACAAGAAAACTTGGCGAGGGGTGTTTTATGAAGAAGGAAGAAATCCTGAACGCCAGCAGAAATGAAAACAAGAATAGAGATCTCGTCGAACTGGAAGTCATATATCAAGCTGGCATTTACGCCTCAAGAGTCGGTGCGTTCGTGTGCTGCATCATTTCTGTGCTGTATTCTGTGCTTATGCATACTTTACCTTACAGTCCGTGGATCATATATTTCAGCATTATTACGACGCAATGGTCGGTTCGCTTCATTAAGCTAAGACATAAAAGCGATTTGGTATTAGCGGTACTGTTTTTAAGTCTCGGTGTTCTGTCGTTTGTCGGATTTGTTTATCGCCTTTTAGAGGTGAGAGCATGAATGAACAGCTAAAGCTAAAAAACCACTTGAAAGAGGCGCGTATTGAAGCCAATCTCTCGCAGGCGCAGCTGGCGGAGATGGTGGGCGTATCGCGGAATACCATCAGCTCCATTGAAACGGGGCAGTTTAATCCAACCGCGAAGCTGGCGCTGATCCTCTGCATCGCGCTGGATAAGAAGTTTGAAGAATTGTTCTTTTTTTAGGAGGCCATTATGGAGCACTTACTGCTGCTGGTTTTGGGAATCTTTTTGTCGGTTCTTGGCATCGTAAACATGAAGGGGAATATCAGCACCATCCATTCCTACAACCGCAGGAAGGTGAAAGAGGAGGATGTTCCCAAATACGGAAGGGCTGTCGGTACGGGGACACTGATCATCGGCGCGGCCCTTGCTTTGGCGTATTTTGTCACACTCTGGAACGAGGAAATGGTCGAGCTCATCGTTCTTCCGGCGCTGGTCGTTGGCCTGGCGTTCATTCTGTATGGCCAGATCAAATATAACCACGGCATTTTCTGACTGCGAAGCAGCGTCCGGCATGCCGGCGAAAATACAGTTGACATCCGGCGCGGGATATAGTATACTGTCTGCAATATTGAACAGCGATGATGGGAAGCAGTAGGCGGTCAGCAGAGGCAAAGAGAGAGCGCGGTCGGTGTAAGCGCCCGTGAAGCCCCGCCCAAGTCGTCCCTGAGCTTTCGGCTGAACGCGAAGTAGGCCGCAACGGCTGCCCTCCGTTAGCGGGGCGCGGTGTGACTGCACCGCATGAGTGCGGGAAATATCCCGAATACAGGTGGTACCACGGACAATTCGTTCGCCCTGTTTTGCTATGGCAAAACGGAGCGATTTTTTTATTGCCCCTTTTGCCGAAATACCGGAAAGGAGAACCCCCTATGCATAAGGAATTACCGAAAGTGTACGATCCCCGCGAGGTGGAATCCAGCATCTATAAGATGTGGATGGACAACGACTGCTTCCACGCCGATCCTAACCCCGACAAAAAGCCCTTCTCCATCGTTATGCCGCCCCCCAACGTCACCGGCCAGCTCCACATGGGCCACGCCATGGACTGCACGCTGCAGGACATTCTGATCCGCTACAAGCGCATGCAGGGCTACGAAGCCCTGTGGCTGCCCGGCAGCGACCACGCCGGCATTGCCACCCAGATCAAGGTGGAGGAGGATCTGCGGAAGAACGAGGGCCTGACCCGCCACGACCTGGGCCGCGAGAAGTTCCTGGAGCGCGTCTGGGACTGGAAAGAGAAGTACGGCAGCCGCATCGTGGAGCAGCAGAAGAAGATGGGCGCCTCCTGCGACTGGAGCCGCGACCGCTTCACCATGGACGAGGGCTGCTCCCGCGCCGTCCGCGAGACCTTCTGCGAGCTGTATGAAAAGGGCCTGATCTACAAGGGCAGCCGCATCATCAACTGGTGCCCCCACTGCCTGACCGCCCTGTCCGACGCCGAGGTGGAATACACCGAGAAGCCCGGCCATCTGTGGTACGTCCGCTATCCCCTGGCCGACGGCAGCGGCGATATCATCATCGCCACCACCCGTCCCGAGACCATGATGGGCGATACCGGTGTGGCCGTGAACCCGGAGGACGAGAAGTTCAAGCACCTGATCGGCAAGAAGTGCATCCTGCCCATCATGAACCGCGAGATCCCCATCGTGGGCGACGAATACTGCGAGATCGGCTTCGGCACCGGCGCGGTAAAGATGACCCCCGCCCACGACCCCAACGACTTCGAGGTGGGCCTGCGCCACAACCTGGAGGTCATCCGCTGCATCGCCGACGACGGCACCATCAATGAGAACGGCGGCCGCTATCAGGGCATGGATCGCTACGAGTGCCGCAAGGCCATCGTGGCCGACCTGGAGGCCGAGGGCTATCTGGTCAAGACCGAGCCTTACAGCCACAACGTAGGCACCTGCTACCGCTGCCACAACGACGTGGAGCCCCTGATCAGCGCCCAGTGGTTCGTGAAGATGGCGCCCCTGGCCAAGGAAGCCATCCGCGTGGTGGAGGACGGCACCGTCAAGTTCGTGCCCGATCGCTTCACCAAGACCTATATCAACTGGATGGAGAACGTCCACGACTGGTGCATCTCCCGCCAGCTCTGGTGGGGCCATCAGATCCCCGCCTGGTACTGCGACGACTGCGGCCACATCAACGTCAGCCGTCAGGATCCCACCAAGTGCGAGAAGTGCGGCTGCACCCATCTGACCCGGGAGGAGGACGTGCTGGACACCTGGTTCAGCTCCGCCCTGTGGCCCTTCTCCACCCTGGGCTGGCCCGACCTGAACGCCCCCGACCTGAACTACTGGTATCCCACCTCCGTGCTGGTCACCGGCTATGACATCATCTTCTTCTGGGTGGCCCGCATGATCTTCTCCGGCATGGAGCAGATGAAGAAGGAGCCCTTCAAGACCGTGTTCATCCACGGCCTGGTGCGTGATGACAAGGGCCGCAAGATGTCCAAGTCCCTGGGCAACGGCATCGACCCCCTGGAGATGGCCGAGAAGTACGGTGCCGACGCCTTGCGCTTCAACCTGATCACCGGTAACAGCCCCGGCAACGACACCCGCTTCTTCGTGGAAAAGTGCGAGGCCATGCGCAACTTTGCCAACAAGATCTGGAACGCCAGCCGCTTCGTTATGATGAACCTCACCATCGACAAGGTGCAGCTTCCCGAGAAGCTGGAGCTGGAGGACAAGTGGATCCTCAGCAAGCTGAACACCCTGATCCGCGAGGTCACCGAGAATATGGACGCCTATGAGCTGGGCGTGGCCTCCGCCAAGATCTATGACTTCATCTGGGACACCTATTGCGACTGGTATATCGAGCTGACCAAGACCCGCCTGAACGGCGAGGACGAGAGTGCCAAGCTGGCCGCCGAGAACGTGCTGTGCTATGTGCTGCTGCGTATCCTGGAGCTGCTGCACCCCTTCATGCCCTTCCTGACGGAGGAGATCTGGCAGGCCCTGCCCCACGAGGGCGACTTCCTGATCCGCGCGGCGTGGCCCACCTATCAGGAGAGCCTCCACTTCCCCCAGGCGGAGTCCGACATGGAGTGCGTCAAGGACGCCATCACCGCTGTCCGCGCCCGCCGCAGCGAGATGAACGTGCCGCCCTCCAAGAAGGCCCAGATGATCCTGGTGACCAAGCGGCCCGAGACCTATACCGTGGGCAAGCACTTCATCACCCGCATGGCCTACGCCAGTGAGGTCACCGTCACCGATCAGGCGCCCGCCGACCTGAAGGGCATGGTCACCGTGGTGACCCACGACGCCAACATCTATCTGCCCCTGGCCGAGCTGGTGGACATCGCCGCCGAGCTGGAGCGCATCGCCAAGGAGAAGGCCAAGGCCGAGGAGAACCTGAAGCGCATCGAGGCCAAGCTGGCCAACGAGTCCTTCACCTCCCGCGCCCCGGAGAACGTGGTGAACGCCGAGCGGGAAAAGGCCGAAAAGGCCCGCTCCCTCATCGCCAAGCTGGAGGAATCCGCCGCGGCCATGAAGCTGTGATCCCCTTTCCCGCCATATGAAAACGCCCCCGCCTGCTATCAGGCGGGGGCGTTTTATGCGGTTATCGGCGCGCTTACACCACGGCGAAGAACTTCACCAGGAACAGCAGCGTGATCACATAGGTCAGGGCGGACACGTCCTTGGCCTTGCCGGAGAACACCTTGATGACGGTGTAGGAGATCATGGCCAGACCGATGCCGTGGCCGATGGAGCCGGAGATGGGCATGGCCAGCAGCATGATGAACACGGGCACCACCTGATCCAGGTCGTCGAAGTCCACGTTCTTCAGACCCTGCAGCATCAGGATACCCACATAGATCAGGGCGGAGGAGGTGGCGGCGGCGGGGATGATGGCGGCCACGGGGGCGATGAACATGCAGGCCAGGAACATGAATGCGGAGGTCAGGGAGGTCAGGCCGGTGCGGCCGCCGGCCTCCACGCCGGAGGCGGACTCCACGAAGGTGGTAACGGTGGAGGTGCCGCAGCAGGCGCCGGCCACGGTGCCCACGGCATCGGACAGCAGGGCCTCCTTCATGTTGGGCATATTGCCGTCCTTGTCGGTCATGCCGGCGCGGGAGGCCGTTCCCACCAATGTACCGATGGTGTCGAACATATCGATCATGCAGAAGGTGATGATCAGGCTGATCGCCGTGAACCAGCCGATATTAAAGAAGTCGGTGAAGTCAAATTTGAACAGCGTGGTCTCCACCATATCATGGAAAGGCGGCAGGAAGGACGCACCCTCCAGCGAGGCAAAGGGATTGGTACCCAGGAAGATGAAGCAGCCGGCCCAGTAGATCACGGAAGCTACCAGCATACCCACCAGCACGGCGGCCTTGACGCCCTTCTTGGCCAGCAGGATGATGACAAACAGGCCGATGAACATGGTGATAACAGTCAGGACCATCTGGCTGTACTCGGCACCCATGTGGTCCTTGATCACGCTGGGGGTCATGGCGCCGAAGAAGTCACGCATGACATAGAAGGGGGAGGTATAGCCATTGCCCTCGGCGTAGATTCCCACGTTGGAGCCCAGGCCGATGTTCATCAGCATAAGGCCGATGGCGGGACCGATACCCAGACGGACACCCAGAGGGATAGCGGTGACGATCTTATCACGAATGTTAAAAATGCTCAGCAGAAGGAAAACGATGCCCTCCACCAGAATGATGCACAGCACCGCCTGGAAGGCGCTGGTGTAGTCGGTGTTCAGCATGGCGGCCACATTGCCGGCGATGACGGCGAAGAAGCTGTTAAGTCCCATACCGGGCGCCATGACAAAGGGCTTGTTGGCGAGGAAGGCCATGACCACGGTGCCGATGGCGCTGGCGATGCAGGTGGCCAGGAACACACCATTCCACAGCGGAGTGCCCACGGCAAAGTTGGTCAGCAGGTTGGGGTTCAGGGCGATGATGTAGGCCATCGTCATGAATGTGGTGAGACCGGCCAGGATCTCCGTTTTGACGGAGGTGCCGTTCTCTTTCAGATGAAAGATACGCTCCATGTGATTTTCTCCTTTGTAAAATGCTGCGCGCCCTCCGGCGCAAGCATCATCTTAACGCTTTTTAACGGGAAAAACAAGACTTTTTGTCAGGTCTTCTGAAATTTTTTCAGACGCCAGTCAAAAAAGCGCCCCCGGCGTGGCCGAGGGCAAGGAGGTGGGGGTGTCTCCTTCTGTTCTCAGGGGACTGTGTCAGCCGGGGTATAACTGACACGATGCTGATGAGATAGCAGCATGGGGTGCCGACCGGGACAGGTCAGCTTTCCGTCCGCATCCGGGGGCGCATGGCAGGGGCGCTTTTTCAGAGAAGCTTATTGGGCCGCGCGATCGGCCTGAATGAGCCGCTTCAGGGCCTCCACTCCCACCTGAACGGCGGAGGTGGTGTCCTCGCTCATATCCTGGTCCAAGCCGGCCTTTTCACGCTCCTGGTTCCAGACCACATGGAAGCAGCTGCCGCAGCGGCAGCCAAGCGCGTCGGCCACGACAAACAGCGCGGCGGACTCCATCTCGCTGGCCTTGACGTGCAGGCGCTTCCAGGCCTCCCATTTGTTGAGCAGCTCATAGGATACCGGCATACGCTCGGGGCTGTGCTGGCCGTAGAACGCGTCCTTGCACTGGACGACGCCTACCTGGGTGCGCTTGCCCAGCGCCCTGGCCGCCTGGACCAGCGCGGTAGTGACCTCGAAGTTCGCCACCGCGGGGTACTCGATGGGGGCATATTCCCGGCTGGTATGCTCAAAGCGGATCGCGCCGGTGGCGACCACCACGTCGCCGCTGCGGACATCCAGCTCGATTCCGCCGCAGGTCCCTACGCGGATAAATGTGTCAGCGCCGATGTTGTGCAGCTCCTCCATGGCGATGGAGGCGGAGGGCCCGCCGATACCGGTGGAGCAGACAGAGACCTTCTCCCCCAGCAGCGTACCGGTATAGATGGTGTACTCGCGGTTCTGAGAAACAAAATGCGCGTCGTCGAACAGCTCCGCAATCTTTTCACAGCGGCCGGGGTCGCCGGGAAGAATAACATAGCGGCCCACGTCGCCTTCGGCGCAGTGGATATGATACTGCTTTTCCAGCTTCTGCATGATATATCGTCCTCCATCTATGTTCAAGTCGTTATGTCCTAAGCAAATAACACGGTTCGTAATCAAACATTTACCCATCTCTGAGGTAGAAGAAATCATATCATGGTTTTTCGGAAAATGCAATACTTCCGCCACAAAAGATACGGCTTCTCCTGTACAAATGATGCAAAAGGCAAAAAGTGTCGGGGCTATAAAACCGCCCGCGGCAAAACCTACGTTTGGCGGCGGCTGTTCTCCGCGCACGTGCGCGTGTTTTTGCGCGGATCGGCCGACGCACATGGGAAAAGGAGGAAAAAAGATATGACAGATCGACTCGCTGCACTGGCGGCGGCAGTGATGCTGGCGGTGACGCTGGCGGCCTGCGGCGCGGCAGACGACAAGACAAACGGCAACGCGCCGGACACCACACCCAACGGCAGCATCACCACACAGCCGGACACCAACGGCACGGACACCGGCAGCGCCAAAGATGACCTGAACGGCGGCCACAACGAAAGCGGCCGGGCGGATGAGGACGGACAGATGGACGGCACCGTGGAAACGCGGCGGTACGACCGGGCACTGGCCGCATCGCTGAGCCAGCTGATCCTGAATCGGATCGGCGAATGACAAAAGCGCG
>USAT01000013.1 GCA_900552725.1 uncultured Eubacteriales bacterium
GCGGCCCCGCCGTAAACCATATCCGTACGGCGCTCTATCTGCTGCTTTTCGCCCTGTGGGGCTTTTCACTCGATCGGCGCATTATCCAGCGGCAGACGCTGCACTGCCTGCATCTGACGGCGGCGCTGATGCTGCTGTGGCTCATACTGCGGACGCTGAAATACAGCGTTGTCACCGATTTGACGGCGGGGCGGTACATATGGTATCTCTACTATCTGCCGATGCTGTTCCTCCCGCTGCTGTGGGTGTATATCGCCCTGTCCATGGGAAAGTCAGAGGATTACCGCCTGAGCCGTGGAATCGGTATGCTGTCGATCATCCCTGCGGCACTGTTTCTGCTGGTGATCACCAACGACCTGCATCAGCAGGTATTCGCCTTCAAAAGCGGCGTCCCCGGATTGCCGGTTTCCGGCACATATTCCTACCGCCCGCTGTATTTTATCTGTCTTGGCTGGATGGTGGTCTGTATGGCTTTTTCCCTTGTCTGCCTGTTCCGAAAGAGCCGTATCCCAAGCGGTGAAGGAAAGCGGATAATGCCGTTTGTGCTGGGCTGTGCGATGCTCCTGTACGGTATTCTCTATCTGTCGGGTATCCCGGCTGTTCGGTGGTGGTTCGGCGATATGAACGTGATGTTCTGCCTGCTGTATGCCGCCATCTATGAAAGCTGCATCCGCTGCCGTATGATACCGTCCAACACGGGATATGTGGAACTGTTTGAAGCCACAACGCTGGCGGCTTGTATTGCGGATCGCAGCGGACGGATCGTCCTGCGCTCCCGTGCCGCAGATGAGAACATGACCTGCCCGCAGGAGGGGCAGCGGATCGTTCGGCCCGATGGCATGCGCATTTCCTCGGCGCCCATCAGCGGCGGCTACGCCGTTTGGCAGGACAATGTACGCCAACTGGCGGAGCTGCGCACCCGGCTGAATGTGAACAAGGAGGAAATGGAGCGCAACAAGAAGAAGCTGAAGGACGCCTATCTTGTGCAGAAAAGTCTGCATGAGCTGACCGAAAAGAACCGCATATACAACGAACTGGAGGCAAAGCACAGCAGGCAGACAGCCCAGATGCGGCAGATGCTTGCCCGATGTGAGAGATCCGGACCCGCCGAGAGGCGAAGCCTGCTGAAGAAGGTGCTGCTGCTGGGCACCTACATCAAGCGCAGCGCCAATCTGTACTTTCTCAGCAGTGAGTACCAGTGGCTGCCGCAGCAGGAGCTGCGGCTGACAGTTGACGAAGCCGTGCGAACCTTGACCGCCTGCGGCACGGAGTGCGGCGTGATCTATCGCACAACAGGACCGATGCGCACCTCTGAGGTCGTGCGTCTGTTTGATCTGCTGAAAATCGTCGCGGAGACCACGGTAGACAATCTGCGCTCACTGTTTATCTCCGTTTCCGACAGCGCGATGGATCTGTCGGTGGAGTGCGCCGCCGATTTGTCGGTGGTCGCCTCACCGGAGGTGACGGTGCGGCGGGAGGACGGCTTGTGGCTGATCCGCACAGGAATAAGGGGGCGTGAGGATGCATAAGCTGAGACGCTTCGGGTTTAACGCCATTAAGGAGAGCTTTGACCGGCTGCCCACCGCCGTATGCTTTTTTGACCGGTCGGGCGGCATCGTGCTGTGCAACCGGCAGATGTATCGGCTGAGCCAGTATCTGCTGAACAGCGATCTGCAGTATCTGGAGGAGCTTCAAAAGGCACTGGCCTCTCCGCCAAAGGGCATAATGCACCTTGCCAGCCCGGAGGATACCTACCGCTTTCCGGACGGGCTGGTATGGAAATTTGAGAGGGCAGCTGTGACCGACCGATATGGGGAAACGTACATGCAGCTGACCGCCGCAGATGTTACGGCACTGCACCGGGCACTGGAGCAGCTGGCCGAGGATAACCGAAGGCTAGAACAGGACGCGGAAAAACTACGTCGTCTCTCGGAAAACGTTGCGGCGGTGGCCCGGGAGCGGGAGCAGCTTGCCGCCAAATCCGCCATGCACGACAGTCTTGCCGCCTGTATCACCGTCACGAAGCAGTATCTGGCCGGAGACCTTGGCGGCATCGACGCAGACATTGTGCTGCGGGAGTGGAAAAAAAGCATCGTCTTTCAGGAGGCGGATCTTTTGGCGGCAAGGGAAAAGCTGTATGAAAGCGCGGACAGCAGCGGCGTGACCGTCAGAATAAGAGGCGCAGAGCCGGCCAACGGCGCGGCGGATCTGATGTATGCCGCCATGCAGGTCTGCCTGAACAACGCCATACAGTACGCGCAGGCAACCGAACTGATGGCCAACATCTGGGAGGACGGCGACAGATATACCGTTCTGATCCGCAATAACGGAAGGCCGCCGGAAAAGACCATCACAGAGGGCGGCGGGCTGTCCAATCTGCGCCGCAGGATCGAAAGGATCGGCGGAACCATGACGGTGCAGAGTCTGCCGGAGTTCGCGCTGGTGATAGGAATACCAAATCGTGGGAATTTGGAGGAGGGGAACGAATGGCTGTCAGAGACATATTGATCGTTGAGGATCAGGCCCTTGCCAGAATGTATCTGTGCGCCTGCGTGGAAAAATGCGCGGATTGCCGGGTGGCGGGCACGCTGACTCGTGCCGACGCGGCGCTTCACCGGTGTGGCGACGGGCATATTGACCTGATCCTGATGGACATCTGCACCGAAAACGACTCGGACGGCTTGACCGCCGCCGAGGTGATCAAGAAGATCTATCCCCATATCAAGATCGTGATGGTGACCTCCATGCTGGAGGGGCGCTTTCTGGAACGGGCAAGACGGATCGGGGCCGACAGCTTCTGGTACAAGGACTCCCCCTCCGGCGATCTTGTGGGCGTTATCGAGGGCACCTTGTCCGGCAAGTGCTTCTGGCCGGACGACGCGCCGTCGGTGCGGCTTGGGAATGTCATGTCCTGCGACTTATCCGACCAGGAACTGGAGACGCTGCGCCTGCTCTGCGAGGGACAGACCTACGCGGAGATCGCCGCGGGGATGAGCGTGGCGGAATCCACAGTACGCACCTATATCAACCGGATGCTGGAAAAAACCGGCTACCCCAACCGCAACCGGCTGATGGTCGCCGCGGTCAGCAAGCGGCTGGTGGTGCCGGGAAGCCTGTTTGGCACGGCAGAAGAAAACTGAACGGGAATACGTCTATTCAAAAAATTATCCGCAATCAGCGGCTCTGTCTGTCCTCACTTTTGTGGACAGACAGAGCCGCTTTTCCGTGCTACAATAGCAACATACAATGGGATGCGGTAAGCTCATCAGATATACTGGGAAAGGAAGAGGGATGGCTCAATGCGAAAAATTGTGATCGATATGCAGAATTATCTGTTTGCGGACGCAGTGGCGACCGCTTTCAAAAACTCCGACTACGATATCGAGGTGATCCGCGCCGAGTCCCCAAGGGATACTGTGGAGCTGTGCCAGGTGTACGAGCCGTTCGCCCTCGTAATGGAGGTGACGGGGTATACGCCGTGGAAGCTCAGTGAAAGGCTGAAGCTGCGCGACCGGGTGCGGGAGCTGTGCCCCGACTGCAAGATCGCGCTGATGGTGGACTCCAACACCGAAAGGCAGACGGCAAAGGACATCCGGGACGCCAAGAAGGACGGGCTGATCGATCAGTTTTTCTACGGCTCCATGTCGGCCGAGTATCTGATGGATCAGATCTACGCCATGTGAGGGAAAACGCCCACAATGGGATGATTTCATAAGTAGCTACAGGAACCTGCCGAATCGGGCAACGACGGAAAGGAGAAAATGTTATGGCGAACAAATGCGGAATTTGCGGAGCGGACATCAACCTGATGCAGACCCAGAAGCTGGCGGACGGCAATTGCATCTGCCGAAAGAATTGTAGAAGCAGGGGCTTCAAGGTGTACGACTATGTGCATGGCAACCTGTCCGGCGTGAAGGCGCATCTGGATCAGGTGGAGCGGGGAACGAAGCTGTGGGATCACTACTTTGTGCCCCGTCTGAAGACGAAGGATAAGAACCAGAAGCTGACGCGCTTCGGCGCGCACCTGTATGTGGCGGAGGACATCGGACTGGTGGCCTTTACGCAGGTGGACTATAAGATCCTGATCTTCGGCAAGACCACGCGGGCCTGCGTGTACCGCATCGCCGATCTGCGGAACTATAAGTATGAGGAGCAGATGGTGAGAAACGGCGACAAGACGGAGAAAAAGTCCACGGTGCGGATGGTGTTCATCAACACCGCCGGCATGAACGCCTTTAACCTTGAGGTGAACAACTTCAAGGAGTACGAGAAGCTCAGCAAGTATTTCGATACGCTGTTCGGCGTGCAGAAAACGCTGGGCAACGCCGCCAACACGTGGAAGCAGCAGATGACCGCCATCAAGGACGTGGCCTCGGGTCTCAGCGCCGCCATGCGGGGCGAGGAGGACGCCGGGGAGAAGGCGGCCGCCGCCATCAATTCGCTGGACGCGGCGGTTTACGGCGACCGCACCGAATGGATCCGCCGGGCGGACGCGGCCCTTGCCGCGTTTAACGGATAAATATTAGTTAGGAGGAAGGAACCATGAAAAAGCAGTGGCTCAGCATGATACTGGCTCTTTGTATGGTGCTGTGTCTGACGCCCACAACGGCGCATGCAGAAGAGGGTGAAAAAACGTGTACGTTGACAATCAACGTGGAGGTGGAGGGACTGCCTAAGGGCGTCAGTGCGGAAGGCGCGACCTTTACATTCCAAATCATGAAAGCCACAAGTGGAAAGCCTCCACGATACTATCCCTATGGTGATACGACGACTGTCAACGTCGGAGCAGCCGGAAAAGGAACAAGCACCGTATCGGTCGAACCCGGCAAATATATCGTGAAGCAGACCGGATGGAGTCAGCAGATCGGGGAGCATATATGGCATAAGGTCACTTTCACACCGTCCAGTAACACCAACTACGAAAGTGGCGAAAAGGAAATGACCCACGACAATAAGAGCATCACATTCACGGCACGCAACACCTATAAACCGGCGAGCGAGACAAATGTGACCACACTGCCGATCACGGTGACCGGGTATAGGGCGGGCGCAAATGTAGCAGATGCCAAGGTTACGACGCCGATAGAGACTCCTATTACTCTTAGCTCCTCCCGGTTTATGGAAAAAGACTCGGAGGGTAACTGGGTGCCCACATCCAGTGCAACCTTCCAGGCGGATACAGAATATCGGATAGAGGTCTATTTTAACAAAGTTACAGGCTGCAACTACGACGAGCTTACAAAGAATAAGGTGACCGTAAACGGAGTGGGAGCGGATGACTTTGACTCGCCGTGGAGCGGTACGCCAGCTGCGGATATGCGGGTGGTCCACGGCCTTGGCCAACCGGAGGTCGTCAAGACGGTGAAGAGCATCAAAATCACCAAGAAGCCGGATAAGACCGAGTACATGGCCGGCGACAAGTTCGACCCGAAGGGCATGGTGGTCACGGCGGTTTACGACGACAACAGCGAGGCTGTCCTCCCTGTAACCGGCTATACGATCTTCTATGGTGACAAGCTTACACAGGGACAGACGGATGTGACGATCCAGTATAACGATGGCAGCGGCAGCAGCAATATCAAGACCTACCAGAAGATCACCGTGGGGCCGTATGTGGGAGACCATCAGCATACCTACGACGGCAGCACGTGGTATCAGGATGCGGAGAACCACTGGCATTGGTGCACCGACAAGGACTGCCCGGATCAGAACGGCAGCACGAAGGATCTGGCGCGCCACACCTTCGTGTGGAAGGTAGACAAGGCGGCCACCAGAACCCAGACCGGATTGAAGCACGAGGAGTGCACCGTCTGCGGCTTTAAGCGCAATAAGGATACGGTGATCCCCGTGCTGTCCGGCCACAGACCGGCCACCAAGCCGGACAGCGGCGCGGAGAACACCGTTGCATCCGCCAAGACCGGTGATGCGGGTATCGCGCTGTATGCAGGGCTGTCCCTGCTGGCGCTGAGCGGCAGCGGCTGGGCCGTTGGCAAAAAGCGCAGAGGAGAGAAGTAAATTTTACGTTCTGTGGGCGGCAGGGATCGTTTCGCCCTGCCGCCTGCAGAGACGGCGTTTGCACTTTGACGGCGCAAGCAGCCGGAATGCCGTATTCCACGGTATTTTTCACGAAAAGGTGAGGCTCGAGCATGAAAAAAAGTATCGTTTTGTGCCTGTTGGTGCTGGCGCTGCCGGATCAGGAGATTCTGGTGGACTACCGGGACTATTTCAGTGAGGAAGAACTGGCGGCGTTTATCCCCGCCTTTCGTGAGGAGGGGATGATCGGCGGACGGCAGGCGGACGCGGCTCTTGCCGCGTTTAATGGATAAGACCTTTGAGAGAGGAGGCGCGACCTAATGTATAAACGAATCATCAGTCTGCTGCTGGTGCTGGTACTGGCAGTGAGCCTGCTGCCCACCGTGGCCATGGCCTCGGTGGCGGATGGTGAGGGCACCGCCTTACCCGCGGCAGAGGAAGCCCCCGGCGGGGAGACGGAAGATCCGGAAAACCCGGAGAATCCGGAGAATCCGGAAAACCCGGAAAAACCGGAGAACCCGGAGAATACGGAAAAACCGGAGAACCCGGAGAATACGGAGAACACAGAGAACACGGAGCATCCGGAGGATGCGTTGGAGGGAGAAGCGGCAGAGGAGCAGATGATGCTGGCGATGACGGGCGGCGTCGCCGAGGTAAGTAGCTGGAGTTTGCTACGGGATGCCTTGCAGGGCGCCGGCGTTAATACCGTGAGGCTCACAAAAGATATTACGTACTCTCCCTCACTAACGAATGATCGTATCATAGTCACCGGCAATAAGCGGCTGGATCTGAACGGCCACACCGTGGATGTCAACACAATAGACTCGTTAAACTCGTTCATTATCACCATTGGAAGCGGTGGCTCGCTGACTGTTTGCGACAGCGGATCGTCAGGAAAACTGAAAGGTACGTCGTCCCTGCAGGAATACGTTCTTATCAAGGTGGAATCCGGTGGCTCCTTTATGCTGGAGGGCGGCACGGTGGAGATAACGGTTCCGCCGACGGACAGCAACCTGCGGCGGTCCGCCATCCGTGTCTGCGAGGGCGCAACCGCTGTGTTTACGGACGGCACGGTGCTGGCAAATACCAGCACATATGAAAGCACCACGAACTACCGGTACATGGCCACTGCCGTCGAGGTGCAGGCGAAAGCCCGCGTCACCATCAACGGCGGTACATTTGATCTGGTGCGGCTGGATAGCTGCCCCACCGAGGACAACTACACCCCTGAGCTGCTCATCCGCTCCGGTAGCTTCAAAAAGTCCGTCGTGATGGCGCTTACAGGAAATATAGCCTGGTCTGATCTGGATCACCTGCCTCTTGAGGTAAGGTCGGCCAACTTCCTGTATAACACCAGTACGTCACGTCAGAACCGCCTTGTCGTGGCCGGCGCTCCCAAGCAGGACGGCTACCACAGATATGAAAACTTCCGTCTGACGGATGTGCCCTCCGGCACCACCCAGGATGAGATCATCAAAAAGCTGAACAGTCTGGTGCAGTACCTCATCACCCCCAACGGCGCGGTCTCCTGCGATGTGACAGGCACTCAACACTGGTATGTGCGGGGTAACATGAATAAGACGGCCTCTGAGAATGGCCCCGCCCGGGGCAATATGGGAAATTATTATTCTGATTACCCCTATCAGCGGGGTCTTCAGGGAAATCTTATCCTTGTGATTTCTGACGCCTATTACTTCAAGGAGGCGAAGCTGCGTTCGAGTGGGACTGAGCAGAATGTGCCGTTTGCCAACAGCAATACGCTTTCTCCGACCCGAATCGACTACAGCGGCGACAGAGACTCCCTGCTGAACCTGTACTGGTATTTGGACGAGAGACTGCAGAATGACGATTATGTTATCGCCAACGGCTGCTTCCGCGAGAAGGACAGAAATGGCAAGACAACCAAAACCTACGGTATTGATCTTACTTTTGAGAACGACGATGAACGCTTCGACAAAAATGGCCTTGAGTTTACGAATTGGAGCCAACTGGAGAAGGAAATCCGGCTAGTGCGAAATACGACCGATCAGGATATTCAGAACCGGATCGAAAGCACCGTCTGGCTGCTTCACTGGCCGGGAAGGACAAAGCATACTTATACCGTTACCGAGGGTTCCTACACCAGCCATCTGTGGTATAGCGAGAATACCAGTGAAAAGACTGAATTTGAGGTTGTCGATAAGATCGAGGCCTGTATGCAGTTTCGGCAAATAAGAAAGTATAAGACCGCCATCCTCGATGTAGGGCTGAGCATCGACAAGCCGCTGGTGGAGGGCGACACAAGCAGCGGGGCCTTTACCGTTTCTGACAGCAACGCCGGGTATACCATGGTGGACAACTATAATGGCGACTGGCATGATTGGGGTGATGATCCGTTATCCTCCTGGGAAAGAGCCAAACTGAATGGTATGTACCATCGGGTGCTGATCCTGACCGCTAAGACGGGCTATCGCTTCGATAAGGAGGAGCTGCCGCGTGTCACGGTAACAGGTCTTAACAGGCCCTGTGATAGCATAACTGTCAGATATGTGGATGAGACAACGATTCAGGTATATCTCGACGCCTATCCCTCCGAGGTGATTCAATACGCCTACGGCACCGTCTCCGGACTGAAGGTGGGAAATAGGGCCAGCCAAGTGAAGGTCAAGCAGGACGATACCATCAACGCCACCATCTACGGAAAATATGAGTTCACCGATGTGGAGGTTAGGCAATATAAAAGCGATGGTACGACCTTCGTGAAGACCCTTATGTCAAGCGACATCATTGAAGACGGGTTTACCTATAAGGTCAAGCTGCTTGGCCGGGGAAAGGACGATAAGACCTTCGTGAACCTCCCGGCGAATATCCTTCACTCACAGGGCGGCCGTAATTTCTACACGACGCGGATGAACAACGACGACCCCAGCAGCCCGTCTGGCCACACTGAGCCTTGTATAAAGTATAACAACAAGTACTACTTTACATCACATCCGCTCACCCCGGAGCCGAGTACGACCGTGTATAACTCCCTGCTGATCAACGTCCAACCGGTTCCTTGGGCAAACGCACGAGTCCCCTACGCACCGGAGCGACTTATGGGACTGCCGGACGGTGTTCACCTGAAGAAGGGCGGCTTTGAATGGTATAAAAAGAATGCAGACGGCAGCGCCAGTCTGCAGCTGAAACGGGGAGTAGATAAATTCCAGCTGGGAGAGACCTATTACTGCAGGCTCCGCCTCGAGGTTGACCTTGGATATGAGATCAGCGAAAATGCCAAAGTCTCTGTCAACGGCAAAGAGGCAGTTATTTCTGGGGCTAGGGTCATCAAGGTCGAATTTACGACGCAGGGTGGTGTCTGGGGTGACCTAAACGGTGACAGCAAGCGTAATATCATGGATGTTCAGGCGCTGTATGCATATCTGACAGATCCCAGCCAGTCTCCCACGGCGGGTGCAAACGCCTGTGACCTGAACGATGATGGCAGCGTGGACGTGTATGATCTGCAGTTTCTGTACGAGGTGGCGACCGGCCTCGCCACGCCGCCTACCCTGTAACGGGCAAAGAGCCTTGCGGCGTGTGACCCGCGGTTACAGGCAGCGGAGGGTGCTTTCCATACGCTCCAGTAAGCTGCTTTGTCAGTGCCGGGGTGCTTTCCATACGCCCGCCGCAAGACTTTTGCAGGATGACGCGGCAGCCGCCGCCTCCGCAGTCCCCGGACGCAGGAAATATGTGAAGGGCGAGGACAGGAAAATGGGCTTTTCCCGCCCCCGCGAAAGGGTGAGACGCTAACATGAAAAAAAGAATCGTTTTGTGCCTGTTGGTGCTGGCGCTGTTGTCGGTGACAGGATGCACGCAGAAAAAGGACGCGGAACCGCTGACCGTAACGCTGTGGCACGTCTATGGCGGCGAGGTGGATTCTCCGCTGAACGACCTGATCAAGCGGTTTAACAGCACGGTGGGCGCGAAGCAGAACATCCGTGTGAAGGTGGAGCTGGTCAGCAACAGCGGCAGCATCCACAAAAGCGTGCTGGCCGCCGCCAACAGCGACCCGGGCGCGCCGTCGCTGCCGGATATGTTCGTATCCTACCCCAAGACGGTGCTGGCGCTGCCGGATCAGGACATTCTGGTGGACTACCGGGACTATTTCAGTGAGGAGGAGCTGGCGGCGTTTATCCCCGCCTTTCTGGAGGAGGGAATGATCGGCGAGCGGCAGGCAATCCTGCCCCTTGCCAAATCCACGGAGGTGCTGTTTGTCAACCGGACGCTATTCGACCGGTGGGCAGCCCAGTCCGGCGCCAGCTATGACGATCTTGCAACATGGGAGGGCGTTTACGCGCTGGCAGAGCAGTACGCCGCAGATACCGGCAAATGCTTCTTTGTCCACGATTACCACTTCAACTACTTTCAGGTGGGCGTGGAATCGCTGGGCGAGGACTTTTTCCAGGATGACGGCGTCAGGTTCGGCCCCGGGTTCGAGCGGGCCTGGGAGCCGTATGCCCGGGCGGGGCTGACGGGCGGCCTGTGGCTGCACGACGGGTACGCCACGGAGCCGCTTCGCACCGGAGATGTGGTGGTATCTGTGGCATCCTCGGCCAGCGTGCTCTACTATTCCGACACGGTGACGTATCCCGACAACACCTCGGAAAAGGTGACGATCACCTCCATGCCGTGCCCGGTATTTGAAGGGGGCGACAAGCTGGTGATGCAGCGTGGTGTGGGAATGTGCACCGTGAAGTCCACCCCGGAACGGGAGCAGGCGTGCATCACATTCCTGAAATGGCTGACCGAGCCGACATGCAACGTGGAATTCGTGACCAGCCTGGGCTATATGCCGGTGACGCAGGAGGCATTTGAGAACTATCTGCCCGACGCCGTGGAAAAACTGAGCGACCCGATGTATGTGTCGCTGTACGAGACATATCTGCAAACGCAGGAGGCATATACCTTCTACTATCCGCCCCAGATGGAGAATTATCTGGATCTGGAGACGCGGTTTGAAAAGCTGGCGCGGCTGAAGCTGACGGCGGGCCGGACACAGTATCTGGAGGGCGGCAACACGCCGGACGCCCTGATCTGGGAGACTTTGGACAGTTTCAAGCTGGATTACGGCATATGAAAGAGGAAAGCACATGCGATCAATTCGGAATGCGATTCACAATCCATATACAGCCAGCCACAGTATGGGTGTGCGGCTGCTGCTGTATTGGTTCACAATGGCGCTGCTGCTGGTGGCGGCCATCCTGTCGATCCTGATGGCTATGGGTGTGCTGTCCCACCCTGCGCGGCAGCTGGCCAGCGCCCTGGACATCCAGCAGAGAAATACATATGCGGCACTGAATGCACAGATGGATGAGCTGACGGCGCATGGCGTGGCCATGTCGGAAAAGCTGGGCCGGGAGCTGGATGCTTTTCTCGCAGCCAAGGGCATTCCTTTTGACGCGCTCAACGACGATCCGAAAACCATCGCGGAATTGGAAAAGAGACTGTACGCGCCGCTGAGCAGCACGCTGAGCGCCGCCTCGTGCAGCGGAATCTTCTTCTGCCTGAACGTGACCGCCAACACGGCGCTGCCCAACGCGGACGCGCTCAGGGCGGGACTGTATCTGCGCTATTCCGGGCTTCAGCCCACGGTGGCGTCGGAGCAGGATGTGATCTGCTTCCGCGGCGCGGCGGAGGCGGCGCGGGGATTGCAGCTTCAGATGCATAACCGCTGGAATCCGGAACTGAATACCGCGCTGATTCCCGGCAGCAATAAGGTTGCCACCAGTCAGATTGAGCGTCTGGCAGAGGGCAGCCTGTGGACAAACCGCACAGAGCTGCTGGATACATGGGAGCATGTGATGCTGCTGTGCGTACCGATTCTGGACGGCAGCGGCACTGTGCGGGGGTTTTGCGGCATGGAGATCAGCGACCTCTATTTCAGCCTTTCCCACGACACTGTGTCCAGCAGCTATGGCAATATGCTGACATTGCTGGCGCCGATTGACGGCGACAAGCTCAATCTGTCGGGGACTATGCTGGGCGCTACCAACGGCTCGCGCCTGACGGCCGAGGGTACGCTGCACATCAAGCCGGGGAAATACTATACCATCTATACCGATGGCAAGGAGTCCTATCTGGGGCGGCACCGGCTGTTGGATGCCGTTACCTCGGACGGCATTCCCCTTGCCGCGGTGACGCTTGTAACGGCCAACACCTTCCGCAGCTATGAGCGCGGGTCACAGTTCGCGTGGTTTTTGGGTTCGGTGCTCTTTTTGCTGGCGATGCTGGTTGCGGCAACCGTGCTGTCCCGCCGCTTTGTCAAACCGATCAATGAGAGTCTTGCGGCGGTCAGGGGCGATACAACGGAGGTGGTGACATCCGGTATTTCGGAAATTGACGAGCTGCTGACCATGATCCGGGAGCGGCCGGCGGGCGCGCTGCCGCCCGATGTGGAGGCGCGGCTGTGCGGCTTTGCGGAGAGGGCGGGTACGCTGACCGGCATGGAACGCACCATCCTGCAATACTATATGGACGGCTATACCGTCAAGGATATTCCTGAGCTGGCACATATCAGCGCCAGCACGGTAAAGACTCATAACCGCAATCTGTACCGAAAGATGGGGGTAGATTCGTTCGATGAGCTGAAGGTATATATTGAGCTGTTTGCCAGCTGCGGCCGCAGTGGTGAGCTGCTGAAAAGATAAGAAAGACGATAGCAGAGTGCACAATCCAAGTCACATTGGATTGTGCACTCTGTCTACGCCTAAGGGCGATTTTCACGTTTACCGGCAAAATTCACCCTTGGGGTAATAGGAATTTTGCGTAAAACCATATATAAGTGTGTATACAGCTGAGCTTGAGTAAGGAGAAGAGAGAACTGCGACGTAAGCAAGGAGGGACCGGAATGCGCCGCATCATTAAAGCGTCCATGGAGGACAGATCCTCTATGGAAAGGTTTCAGTTTTCATTGCGCTGTGCGGTATGCGGCTTCCTTTGGGAAAGTCAGCCGGTGCGCTTCTCCAAGGCGGGGATGCAGCCGGAGAGCGAAGGAAAGCGCGTGATTTTCCAGGCGCTGTACCAGCGTGAACGGGAGGATGCCTTTGAGCGGGCCGCAACGGAGGCAATGGAGTATTTCAGCCTGTGCCCGATCTGCAAGCGGCTGGTTTGTGACCGCTGCTTCCTTTTGGGGGAGGATATCGACCTGTGTACCGACTGTGCGGCGTTTTTGCAAGAGCACGGCGAACCGGTGGAAGGTCTGTCCGCGGAAAACAGATGATAAAGGGAGGCGGCACAGATGAAGCGGAGATACTGGATAGGAGGTGTACTGCTGGTCATGATGCTGTGGGGAATGATGGGCTGCGGCAGGGCGGAGGCTCCGCCGGCCGGCCAGATGGTGGACGGCCCCGGTATGATGTATACGCTGGAGGATCAGAGCCCCTTTGCGGGGTCGTGGCAGAGCCGGGACGGTACCATCGTCATGGAGGTGGAGAGCCGGGGGCAGTTTGAGGCGTCCGGCATACAGGTGTTTGTGAACGGTGAACCGGACTTCGCATCTGACGCATGGGTGTACAAAACTGGGAATGTAAAGCTGACGCAGGAGCATAAGGATATTCTCATGACGGGCACCTTCGACAATCTGACATTCAGCCATGCGGAAAACGCCTTCCGCATCCGGTACAGCGACGGCAGCGGCCATAGATGGCTGACAAAGGACGGCGCGGCGTGCGGCGAGGAGGACGTGATCTTCTCCACGGAGTCGAAAACGCCGCTATCTAAGGAGTGGAGCTGCCCCAACTGTGAGACAAGGAACGAGGGTAAATTCTGTACCAACTGCGGTATCCGGCAGCCCTTCTGCTGCAAAAGCTGCGGCTGGCAGCCGACAAATGAGAAGATTCCTGTTTACTGTCCGGAATGCGGCAGCCGTCTCAAGTGAGACGTACCCATATGCGAGAAGGCACCCATGAAAAACGATCAGGAATGATGATTGGAGGGTGATGCCTATGAAATGGCGGCTTTGGATAGGAGGTGTATTGCTGTTGGCGGTGCTTTGGGGAACGATGGGCTGCGGTGAAACACGGGAACAGGGCGGCGACCATATGGTGGACGGCCCCGATATGGTATATACACTGGAGGATCAGTCCCCCTTCGCGGGAACATGGCAGAACGCCGACGAAAGTATTGTTCTGGAGATTGAGGGCATCGGGCAGTTTGAAGCGTCCCGCATGAATCTGACGGTCGATGGAGTGGTAAAGCTTACGTCTGATATGTGGGTGTACAAGACCGGTTATGTAAAGCTGACGGAGGGATACAATGACGTCTTGCTGCCGGAGCCCTTTCAGCTTCTGGAATTCTTTCATTCGCTGGACGCCTTTTGCCTGTACACCACCGAAGGAGAGACCTTTATGCTGGCAAGGCCCGGCGTGGAGTCCCAGAAAATCCTCTCCTTCAGGCACTGAAAAACATGTATGAGGAAAGCCCTCAGAATATCGCTAAGTAGCACTGTCCCTCCTGCGGACAGGAGAGTCTGAGAAATTTTGCACCGAATGCGGTCATCGCCTCAAGTGAGACGTGCCAATATAGAGAAAGATAACACAGAAATACCGAAAAACAGGAGGAAAAATGATGAAAAGAGCGAGAAAACTTGCGGCGCTGCTTCTGGCGTTGGTGATGGCACTGACGCTGGCGGCCTGCGGCGGCAAGGGCGGCAGCAAGACAAACCCCGCTGTGGGCAAGTACATGGGCGAGGCTGTTTTGTCCTTTGACGAGTGGATACCCATGGACGATGTTTACGATCTGGGCGAGAACTACCTTGAGCTGAGAGAGGACGGTACGGGCTGCTTCATGCTGGACGGCGACCCGACGGAGATCGAGTGGAAGTTGGGTAAGGATGGCGCCCTGACGCTGGACAGAGACGGAGAGACCTGCAACTGTACGCTGAAGGACGGCCTGATCATGGTGAATGACTACTTCGGCTTTGACTTGAAGCTGACGTTCCGTAAGAGCGAGGGCAGCGGTACCGGCGGCACCAATGCCGGCAATACCGACAGCACGGGACTGACCATTGACGACTTTGCCGAGGTGTACGGCGGTGACTGGCACGGCATGGCGGGTCTTACGGACGCCACCGGCGACTTTGAGGAACTGAACGATACCGCCCACGAGATTCTGGCGCGTCTGGTCTTTGACGGCAACGGCGGCTGCCAGGTCTGGCTGGCCATGTATCTGGAGGGCGAGAACGACTTCAATTTCGCCAACACCTATGTCCGCGTGGTGCCCGATGACGATACCGGTCTGGATCTGCGTGGTGAGTTCATGGGCGGCGAGATGCAGGAGGGTATCCTGTCCGTGGACGAGACCGGCGCCCTGTATGTCAGCTGCGAGGTGGATTCCGACCTGGTGGACGGTTCTATCAGCCTGCTGGCGAACCTGCGCCATCTGGACGACGAGAACTGGACGGACGAGGATTACATTCCCATGCCCGAAAGCGCGGTGGAGTACTATCGTGGCAAGACCTTTATGGAGATCGCCAATACCTATCAGATCGACACCAGTCTGATCCCCGATGACGGCAGCGGCGATACCGCCTCTGTTCCCCCGGCCGGCGGCAGCGACAACGGCGGCCTGCCGGAGAACTATCCCTACGAGCGCACCACCACCAACGGACAGGGCGAGTACGGCAAGTCCAATCCCAACGCCACCGGCCGGGCGGATCTGCCCACCATGCAGAAGGTGCGGCAGGAGCTGTGGGATATGGGCTCCTCCAAGTCCTCGAAATTGACCTATGACGACATCAAGGCCATGCTGGGCGGCGAGGATGGCATTCCCCATACCGGCATGGATGAGAAGAGCTGGAACAGTGAAAAGCACGCCTACGGCTGGTTCAACGGGGAGGGTGACTACTATGTGCTGTACTTCGTGGTGCGTGACGGCAACGAGTACTACACGGCCGCTACCTTCTCCAGCAGCGTGAGAGGCGACAGCTGACGAACGGTACGGAAATCAGAGAAAGGAAGGCAGAGATATGCAAGTAACGTTGAACGCGCTGCCCGCTTCGCTGGCAGAATTCCGGAACCTGTCCCTGAAAACCCCGGATGAGGTGGTGGCGGGCTTCCTGTGTGCATTGAACCTATATGTAAAAAATCCCAACGAGGGTGTGGAGGCTATGAACATCCTGCGAGGGCCCCGACCCATGACTCCCTATGACAGCCAGTTCCTGCGGGATCGTCTGCGGGGCAAGGAGTATCTGCCGCTGGCGTACTTCGCCGGGGCTACCCCCCAGAACAGCTACGTTCCCACGCAGCCCTATGTGCTGAACGTACTTCCAGATCCCCGTCCGCAGGACATTGAACCGGGCTATCTGCGGGTATTTATCGCCACGCCCGGCGCGGACTCCCCCCGGCCTATCAAGCTGCGGCAAAAGCCCTCCACCGGCGAATGGTTCCTGTGGGAGTATTCCAGCCCTCTCAGCGGCATCCGTATTCCGGTCGCCCAGGATCCCTGGGCTTAAAGCCATGAAGCGGCGATGGATCACGCTGGCGCTGCTTCTGGCGCTGGCGGTGGGCCTGACGGCCTGTCAGGTGGAGTTTATCCCCCACGGGCAGCCGGAGAACAACGGCGGCACCACGATAGACACACCGCCCCTGTCCGGCGACAACAACGATGTGGCAGATCCGGTGGACGGCGTTGACCCGGTGGGGAATATGGAGCCCGATGACGACGATGATTACTGGGGCGACATCGGCTTCGGCAGCTTCTCCTACTCCCATCCCGATGCTGTTTACGCGGGCAATCGGCAGTATCTGGATGGGACATGGGTCGGAACTTCGGTCGAGACGGCGGACGGGAGGATACCGCTGGAGACGGCGGGCGAGTCCTTGACGCTGACGTTCATGAGCGCCGATGGCGTGACCGACTTTATGGGCGAAGGCGTATGGAGCATGGGATGCCAGTACGACGCCACCTACTCCAACGGCGAACGTGAAACGTTGAACGAGCTGCATGTGAAGTTCCTCGGCGGCCCCATGTACCACGACTGCGGCAATCAGGAGTGGTTCGCAGCGCTGGGCGGCGGCCCGAAGGGTGTTGAGTTCAACGTGACCGTGATCGACGACAACTATCTGGAGCTGCGCCGCTTCGGAAAGGGCCCGCATCAGATGTGGATCGTCTACTGCGAGCGGTCGGACGGCCTGTGGTGGAACGGCCAGTGGTTGAACAAGGATTAACAAATCATTCATAGATAGAAATTATTACAAAGAAAAGGAGATTACATAACTATGGGACTGATTAAAGCAGCATTGGGCAGCGTTGGCGGCGTGATGGCCGACCAGTGGAAGGAATACTTTTATTGCGAGGCACTGCCTGAGAACGTCATGGCTGTTAAGGGCCAGAAGCGCACCTCCGGCCGCAGCAGCAACACCAAGGGCAGCGACAATATCATCTCCAACGGCAGCGTCATCGCCGTGGCCGACGGCCAGTGCATGATGATCGTGGATCAGGGCCGCATCGTGGAGGTCTGCGCCGTGCCCGGCGAGTTTACCTACGATATGTCCACAGAACCCTCTCTGTTTACCGGTGAGTTTAAGGAGAGCGTCCGTGCTGTCATCGACAGCATGACCACCCGCTTCACCTTCGGTGGTGAGGCTCCCAAGGATCAGCGTGTCTATTACTTCAACACCAAGGAATTGATCGGAAACAAGTATGGCACTGCCAATCCCGTGCCCTTCCGCGTGGTGGATCAGCGGGCCGGTATCGACATTGATGTGGGCATCCGCTGCTTCGGCGAGTACAGCTATCACATCTGCAATCCCGCCCTGTTCTACACCAACGTGTGCGGCAACGTGGCCGAAGCCTATACCCGCGATAAGCTGGACAGCCAGCTGAAAACCGAGCTGCTGACGGCGCTGCAGCCCGCCTTCGCCAAGATCGGCGAAAACGGCATCCGCTACTCCCAGCTGCCCGGCCACACCATGGAGCTAGCCGACGCCCTGAATGAGGTCCTCAGCAAGAAGTGGCGCGACCTGCGGGGTATCGAGATCGTTTCCTTCGGCGTATCCAGCGTGACGGCCGACGAGGAAGACGAGAAGATGCTCAAGGAGCTGCAGCGGAACGCGGCCTTCATGGATCCCACCCGCGCTGCCGCCCATCTGGTGGGCAGTCAGGGCGACGCCATGAAGATGGCGGCTTCCAACACGGCTGCCGGCCCTGCCATGGCCTTTATGGGCATGGGAATGGCCGGTCAGGCCGGCGGCATGAACGCCCAGAACCTGTTCGCCATGGGTCAGCAGCAGGCCGCCCAGCAGCCTGTACAGCAGGCCGCTCCCGCCGGCTGGACCTGCTCCTGCGGTCACGGCGGCAACACCGGCAAGTTCTGCGCCGAGTGCGGCCAGCCCAAGCCCGCCCCCGCCGGCGAGTGGAAGTGCGCCTGCGGCGCGGTGAACACCGGCAAATTCTGCGCCGAATGCGGCCAGCCCAAGCCTGCCAGCGACGAGTGGACGTGTGCGTGCGGAACGGCCAACAAGGGCAAGTTCTGTGCCAACTGCGGCAGCCCCCGCCCCTGATCGGGATGAAGAGGAAGCTTCTTTGGATATTCCTGATCGGTGCGGTAGTAGGTATTGCTATGTCGGGGCTTTATAAACACTTTGTGACGGATCGGATCATGGATGGTGATGGTATGATGAACGAGTTTGCAAACGCTTTTCGGGATGGCGACACGCTGAAAAGCATACGCTGGTCGCAGAGTGCTTCGTGCTACGACGACTGTTTCCGCTTTGATCTGGAGGAGACAGACGGTGCGTATACCATCTCCGGGTGGTGCATCGACACCGAGGGCAGCCGAGAAAGGGTCGAGCGGATAGACGCGCCCCTGACGTCGGAGCAATGGGCTGAGGTGGAGACGTGCCTTCGGGAGAACTGGCATCAACCGCCCAGAGCCTTGCCAGAGGGGGTGTCTGTCCTTGACGGGACGGAGAGCTACCTCTACATCACCAGCCAGAGAGAGGACGAGATTCTCACGGCAGAATACAACGGTGAGTATGAGGACGTCCTGAGGACGCTCCTGTGGGAGCTCCTTACAGGTACCTCCGAGGAATATGCTCCGGCAGAGGAAGAGTAAGCACACCGTACCCAGCCGCCCTATCAGCCTCAGGCGTAGGTGAGCCATTCTCCCGATTTCTACCCATTATGCGGCGTGAAGCGCGGTGGCAAAAGCTTCCGTCTGGATTGGGCAACAACCCTGTGACAACAAATCACATTAGTCGGCAAGCACACTGCCAGCCGGCGATGTCGTTAGGAAAGGAGAAAGCAATGTACGATTATTCCGATTATTACGATTATTACGATTACAGCAGTACCCCGACCTTTAACCCGCTGCCCACCATTATCTCGCTTGTCCTGTGCGTGTTTGTTCTGGTGTGCCTGTGGATTATCTTCCGGAAGGCCGGTAAGCCCGGCTGGGCGGCCATTGTTCCCTTCTACAATCTCTATGTGCTGTTTGATATCACTTGGGGCAGCGGTATGCGCTTCCTGCTGATGCTGATCCCCCTCTATAACATCATTCTGGGTATCCAGACACAGATTCGGCTGGCCAAGGCATTCGGCAAGGGCGGTGGCTTTGCGGCGGGACTGATTTTCCTGCCCTATGTTTTCATGCCCCTGCTGGCTTTCGGCAAAGGAACGTATCAGGGCGTTCCTATCAAGGCAGCCCCTTATCAGAACAATCCCTACCAGAACAACCCCTATCAGCAGGGCGGCTATTCCCAGCAGCCTCATCAGCCCTATCAGAATCCCTATTCCCATCAGCCCTATCAGAATCCCTATTCCCAGCAGCCCCAGCAGGTTCCCTATGGCACTGCGTCTCAGCAGGGCTACCAGCAGCCGCAGTATAACGTGCCCCAACAGGGCTATCAGCAGCCCCAGCAGCCTCAGCAGTCTCAGTACGCTGCACCTCCCCAGCAGCCCCAGCAGTATACGGCGCCCCAGCAGCCCCAGCAGTCTCAGCACGCTGCGCCTCCCCAGCAGCCTCAGCAGTCTCAGTACGCTGCGCCTCCCCAGCAGCCCCAGCAGCCTGCCCCCCAGCAGCCGGAGACGGAGACCCGCGCTTCCACTTTTTGCTCCAACTGCGGCGCGAAGAGCAACGGTGAGAAATTCTGCCAGAACTGCGGTGCGCCTTTGCGCTGATCCCTCCTGCCATAGTTGGACGGAATAACAAATGACGAAGCAAAAAGAAAGGAAACTGATTATGAAAAAATCGATTGCGCTTGTATTGGCCGTGTTGATGATGCTGTCCCTCGCTGCTTGCGGCGGTGGTGGCGGCAGCAGTAAGGGCGGTGCCCTGCCCGGCGTCGACATGAAATCTGCAGATGTGCAGACCGTGACCTCTGACAGAGCAACGCTGGAAGTGCTGAACGAGACATTCTTCACCTACCTGGGTGGCCTGAACTACTTCACCGAAGGTGATGCGCAGTCGAAGCTGACCTATGCGGATCTGAAGGAACATATCGGTGTGGATTGCTCTGAGTACCAGTATGATGAGGAGTACCAGCGCGGTGTATACACCTGGTACGCCAACGAGGATGACGCATGCTGCCTATCCCTGTTCTTTGGTGACAACGGCAAGCTGATCGCTGCCGGCGCGTATAACCTCAGCCTTTGATTGATACTGGCTGACCGTATTATCTGAACGCCATTTTCCACGGGAGCGGCCCAAAGCCGCTCCCGTAGCGGAAAGGAGAGAACAATGGCATCCCAAATTACCAACTATAAATGCCCGGCATGTACCGGCCCGCTCCATTTTGTGGGCGCTTCCGGTATGCTGGAATGTGACTACTGCGGCGCAAAATATGATGTGGCGCAGATTGAAGCCCTCTATGCAGAGAAAGAGGCTAAGGCCGTGGCTGCTACGGAGCAGGCCAACGTCAAGGCGGAGGAAAACCGCCAGAAAATAGCGGAGATGGAGGCACAGGGCTGGGATACCTCCGGTCTGAGCAGCGACTGGGGCGCGGAGGCAGACGGCATGAAGGCCTATTCCTGCCCCAGCTGCGGCGCGGAGCTGATCTGCGATGCGTCTACCGCCGCTACCTCCTGCCCCTACTGCGGCAATCCCACCGTGGTGCCGGGCCAGTTCAGCGGTGCGCTGAAGCCGGACTTCGTGATCCCCTTCAAGCTCAGCAAGGAGGACGCGGTGGCGGCCCTGAAGAACCACTATAAGGGCAAGCCCCTTCTGCCCAAGGCCTTTACCAACGGCAACCACATCGAGGAGATCAAGGGCGTGTACGTCCCCTTCTGGATGTTTGACGGACAGGCGGAGGGTACTGTGGACTACGAGGGCCATATTACCCACGTCTACGAAAGCGGCGACTATGAGATCACCGAGGTGGAGCACTACGACGTGCGCCGCGGCGGCTCCATTGCCTTCGAGAAGGTGCCGGTGGACGCATCCAGCAAGATGCCTGACGACCACATGGACTCCATCGAGCCTTACAATTATAAGGATCTGCGGGCCTTTTCCACGGCGTATCTGCCGGGCTTCCTGGCGGATAAGTACGACGTGACCGTGGAGCAGAGTCAGGAGCGGGCGGACGGACGCTGTGCTGCCTCGCTGGAGGGTGCGCTGCGCCGCACCACCACGCAGTACGACACCTGCATCACCAAGGGCAAGGACATCCAGCTACGCCGCGGCAAGGTGCACTATGCGCTGCTGCCGGTTTGGATGCTGCACACCAAATGGAACGACAAAGATTTTCTCTTTGCCATGAACGGACAAACCGGCAAGCTGGTGGGTGACCTGCCTACGGACATGGGCAAGTTCTGGGCCATCTTCGCCGCCATCGCCGTACCGGTAAGTGCCATTGCGGCGGCGATACTGATGCTGATGTAAGGAGGGCGGCTGAGATGAAAAAAAGAATTCTGACATGTCTGCTGGCCCTGCTGGCGGTACTGACGATGATGGTTCCCGCGTGGGCGGAGCAGACTGAGGATGACCTCTTCATTTATGACACGGTGGGCCTGCTGGACGAGGACGAGTGGTTGGAGCTGGAGATGATGGCCGATGAGATCTCATGGCGGTATAACTGCGCTGTGTACATTGTCACCGTGGATGACTATGAGGACTACAACAGCGATATCCACTATGCGGCGGTGGCCATCTATGACGGCAACGACTTTGGTATCGGCGAAAACCGCGAGGGTATCATGCTGATGCTAAGCATGTACGACCGGGACTACGATCTGTTCGTCCGTGACGGCGGCACTGCCCAGTACGCAGTCAACAAATATGGACGCCATCAGATGACGGAGGTCTTTCTGGACAACTTCGCCGACAATGACTGGAAAGGTGGCTTTGAGGACTATCTGTCCGCCTGCGGCGAATATCTGGACCGTGCCGAGCAGGGACACCCTGTCCGCAAGCCGCTGGTGAAGGTGCTGCCTATGGCACTGGGTATCGGCGTGGTGCTGGCGATAGCGGTGTGCCTATTCCTGAAGAGCAAAATGAAGACCGTCCGTCAGGGCGCGGAGGCGGATGCTTATGTGACCGCCGAGGGCCTGAACCTGACGGAGCGGTATGACCGCTATACACACACCACTGAGACCCGCCGAAAGATCTCTAAGGACAGTGACAGCGGCAGCAGTGATCACTCCGGCGGCGGCGGCTCCAGTACAAGTGGTAAGTTCTAGTACTACGCAACGGAAGGAGGAAGCGATGAAAAAGAACCTCATTCTCTGTCTGCTGCTGGCTCTGGCGATGATGGTATCGCTGACAGCATGTCAGGTAGAAATTCCCGGCATTGGAACCGTGAATATCAACGACGGCAGCACAGGCGGCAATGCGGGCGGCGATAATACGATCCATACGGGAAGCGACAATGATGAATCCCTTGCCTTGCTGCGGAAGAGCATGGCAGAGGTGCCGGACTATATCTTCGCGGCGGCCTATATCAGCAGCGCGGCAGGCGGCCCGGACGATTTTGAGCTTCCGATACAGGAATGGGTGAGTAAGGCGGCGCCGGAACTGTGCGCCCAGTATCCCTTCGTTCGGAATATTCCCCGTGAGCGGGTGGTGGGCAGCGGCGGCAGCCTGTTCTGCGTGGTGCCCCGTGACCCCAACGCATCTGTGGTGGTGAACCGCATCCAATGGAATGAGAAGGCCGGTGGCTACGATAACGTCGAGGTACTCTACCGCAGCGAGAGCGGCGAGCCGTTTCTGGTGTTTGCCTGTGCTGACATGGGTGAGGCTGCTGATCCCGACACTGAGGTGATCGTGACCAACAGCGGAGAAGAGCCCTTGAAATGGTATCCCTACTACGGTATGGTGGCGCTGCCCTATTCCCCTGAGGACGGCCGTGAGCTGGGTTACGACTTTACCGTTTACACCGGAAACGACAGCATAGATGGCGGCGATGTGGGCGACGATGGCATGTGGACGGCTCCTACGGCGGAGCAGCTGGCCGGACACATCTGGACGTGGCAGGGTACTCTTGCGGAGCAGCCCGCCATGGCCACCATGTCCCTGACACAGGGCAGCGGCACGGAGCCGGGACAGATCACCTTCACATGGTGGTATACCAAGGACTACGGCGATCCGCAGGAGATCTATGAGGGCAGCTGGTTCCTGACGGACGGCGGAGCGCAGATGGAGCTGACCATGACCCGCAGCGGCGGCCGGCAGTATACGAAGGGCGAGGCGCCCACCACGGTGTCGGGCGCGTTCCCTGTGCAGGTACCCGCAGCCTTCGATATTTTCCCGGTGCTGAATGTGGCCGGCGGAGGCGGCGCCGACGGACTTCCCATCCAGCAGATACCCTACGAGCTTTTCATGTTTGACCCCGCGCAGGGATAAGTGATACCAAAACGCGGGAAGGAGGCAACGCCATGCACAAGTACTGGAAGAGGCCGGCCACGCTGACTGTGATCGTGCTGCTGGTTTTTATGATGACGCTGCCACTGACAGCCTGCCAGATCGAAATCCCCGGTATCGGAACCGTGAATATCAAGGATAGCGATTTGCCAAACAACGGCGGCAATATGAGCGGCGATGATGGCGGTGATGATGTGGACGGTGTCAACACAGAGGGCGGCTATGATGATTCCCTCGACCTGCTGCGCAAGGAGATGGACGCCCCGTCCTATATGCTTGCGGCGGCGTACATCGGCAGCGCGGCAGGCGGTCCGGACGATTTTGAGCTTCCCATGCGGGATTGGGTGAATGAGGCGGCACCGGAGCTGTGCGCCAAGTATCCGTTTCTCCGGGATATCCCGCGGGAGCGGGTGGTGGGCAGCGGCGGCAATCTGTACTGCGTGGTGCCCCGTGACCCCAATGCCTCTCTCGAGGTGAACCGCATCCGCTGGAACGCGAGAATAGATAATTACGAAATTGTAGAGGAGCTATACCGCAGCCAGAGCGGCGAGCCGATTCTGCTGTTTGCCTGCGCCGAAATGCAGAGCAGAGCCTATCCCGACACAGAAGTGGTTGTGACGGACAGCACCGGCAGGGATGTTGCATGGTATCCCATTTACGGTGCGATGGCGCTGCCCTACGACTTCTATAACGACGTGCCGCAGGGCTACGACTTTACCGTTTACTCGCAAGAGTGGGACGGTGATAACGGCGACGTGCGGTGGACCGGCGCCACGGGAGAGCAGTTGACTGAGTATATCTGGACGTGGGAGGGTGATTATGAGAATCAGCCCGCCATGGCCACCATGGCCCTGACCCGTGGCAATAGCGCGGATCAGGGACGGATCACCTTCAAGTGGTGGTATAGCAAGGACAACGGCGATCCGCAGGAGGTTTATGAGGGCGACTGGCTGCTGACAGACGGCGGGAAATTTCTGGGCTTGACCATGACCCGCAGCGGCGGCCGGCAGTATAAAAAGGGCGAGGCATCCACCTCGGTGGAGGGCGCGTTCCGTATTCAGGTGCCTGAGGCTTTTGATATTGTCCCGGTCCTGAATATTTCTGAGGGTGCAAAGGGTGAACGGCTTCCCATTCAGCAGATACCCAATGAACTGCTCATGTTCAACCCCTCTCAGGGGTAAATAACAAGAAAAAACGGAAAGGAGGCACCCATGCGTAATAATCGGAAGAAACTGTTCAGGCTTTTTGTGGCGGCGCTGCTGGCTTTTATGATGACGCTGTCACTGACAGGGTGTCAGGTGGAGATACCCGGCATGGGAACCATCAATATTAGTGACGGAACGACCGCCAACGGAACAGGCGGCACGAACGGCGGCAATATAGGCGGCGAGCCGGGTGCCTACGACGATTCTCTGAATCTGCTGCGGCAGGAACTGGAAGAGCGTCACCAGGACGAGCGCTTCGCGGTGGCCTACATCGGCGATATCGACGGCAAGCTGAGTGATCTGGCGGTTCCGCTGCGGGATTGGATGAATGATAAGGCACCAATGCTGTGCGCCCAGTATCCGTTCATCCGGAATATCCCACAGGAGCGGGTGGTGGACGACAAAGGAAGCCTGTTCTGCGTGGTGCCCCGTGATCCCGACGCCACCGTGGTGGTGAACCGCATCCGGTGGAGCGAGGCGAAGGGCAACTACGAGACCATCAAGGAGCTTTACCGCAGCCAGAGCGGCGAGCCGATCCTGCTGTTCGTCCACTACGATCTGGAGAAGACTCCCTTTGAAACCACGGAGCTGCGTTTGACAGACCGCTATGGCGATACCCTGAGCTGGCTTCCCACTGCCGGATCGTTGTCGCTGCCCTATGACTTTGAGAACGATAGGAACCTGGCTTTTGACTTCACCTTTTATTCGCAAGAGGGGAACGATGAAAACGACGGCAGCGACTTTGGCTGGACCTGCCCCGACGGCTCTCAGCTGACGCAGAGACTGTGGGTATGGAATGGGGAGACGGATAAGCCCGCGATTGCCACCTTGGAGCTGAACGCCAACAGCAGCCAGGAGAACTATTGGGGCTCGGGCACCTTTATCTGGTGGTATGAGAGTGACTATACGACACCGGAAGAGGTCTATGAGGGCGACTGGTCGCTGAGCGCCAACGGGGAATACTCCGGCGTGCTGACACTGGATATGACCCGCACCGACGGCAAGAGACACAAGCCCGGCGAGGCGGATCGGCTTATTCATGACAGCTTTATTGTTCAGGTGCCCATGCTCTTTGAGGACTACACCTGTCTGGCCGTTGACAAGGGTACGCACGGCTCCTATCTGCCCGTTCAGATGGAGCCGGAAACGGTACTTTACTTCTATCCCCAGTGGACGGAGTAAGCGTGTGTGAACACGGAAAGGAGGCGACCCATGCGTAATAATGGGAAGAAACTGGTCAGGCTTCTTGTGGCGGCGCTGCTGGCCTTGGCCATGACGCTGTCGCTGACAGGGTGTCAGGTGGAGATACCCGGCATGGGAACTATCAATATCAGTGACGGAACGACCACCGGCGGAACAGGCGGCGGCAACACGGGCGGCGGTATGGGCGGCGAGCCGGGTGCCTACGACGATTCTCTGGATCTGCTGCGGCAGGAGCTGGATGACCGGCAGCAGGACGAGCGCTTCGCGGTGGCCTACATCGGCGATATCGACGGCAAGCTGAGTGATCTGACGGTTCCTCTGCGGGACTGGATGAACGATACGGCGCCGGGACTGTGCGCCGAGTATCCGTTCATCCGAAATATCCCGCAGGAGCGGGTGGTGGACGACAGCGGCAGCCTGTTCTGCGTGGTGCCCCATGACCCCAACGCCACCGTGGCGGTGAACCGCGTCCGGTGGAACGAGGCGAAGGGCGATTACGAGACCGTTGAGGTGCTCTACCGCAGCGAGAGCGGCGACCCGATCCTGCTGTTCGTCTCCAACGATCTGGGGTCTGTCCCCACCGATACCACGGAGCTGCTTTTGACCGACAGCCATTCCGATACCCTGAGCTGGTATCCCATCCCCGGAATGGTGGCGCTGCCCTATGACTATGAGAACGACCGGAAGCTGGCCTATGATTTCACCTTTTACTCGCAGGAGGGGAACGACGGCTTCGGCAGCGACATCGGCTGGACGTGCCCCAGCGGCTCCCAGCTGACGCAGGAGATATGGGCGTGGGATGGCCATACGGATAAGCCCGCTCTGGCCACTCTGGAGCTGCACGCCAACAGCAGTCAGGAGGACGATTGGGGCACGGCCACCTTTACATGGTGGTACGAAAGCGACTTCGTCACACCGGAGGAGGTCTATGAGGGCGAATGGGGGCTGAGCGCCAACGGGGAATACTCCGGCGTGCTGATGCTGGATATGACCCGCACCGGCGGCAAGAGATACACGCCCGGCGAGACGGAACGGCTCATCCACGATGGCTTTATCGTTCAGGTACCCATGGGCTTTGAGGACTACACCTATCTGGCCATTGACAAGGGTACGCACGGCTCCTATCTGCCCGTTCAGATAGAGCCGGACACGGTACTTTATTTTTATCCCCAGTGGGAGTGATGCGCGTGTGTGAACACGGAAAGGAGACGACGCCATGCGTAAATGCTGGAAAGGGCTGGCGGTGATCCTTGGGATCGCGCTGGTGGCCTTGGCTTTGTTCACTTGGCGCTGTGTGCGCCGGAAAAATAACGACGAATAATGGAGGTAAAACACATGAAAAGAAGCAGAAAAACCTTATTCGCCCTGCTGTTGGCCCTGGTCATGACACTGGGTCTGACCGCCACCGCATGGGCAACGGGGGGCGACGAACCTGTGGGGGGAGACGGAATTCCGGTAGGCCCGGTGGTTGACCCTGGGACTGGGAATTATCCTCCTACTACAGAACTGAAGATCCCCTTCATCAAGAAGGTGACGCTGGGCGGCAACACCGCTCCCGGCGAGACGGAATTTAAGCTGGAGATTTTTGATATTGGAAACAGCAGTGTAGACTGCAAGGACGTGCCATACACGGCTGCCGTCACCACCAACGGTGCGCGCAGCTATGAAGGCACACTGATTATCAGCGGCACGGCGGAGCAGATTCGTAATATTGTCTGTGAGGGCTTCTTCGTCCGCGAGAAGAAGGGTAGCCTTTCGGGATGGACGTATTCCGACGAGGTATGGCATGTGATGCCCAGTGGAGAAGAGGATGGGAATGGTATTCCCAAGATGAATATCTATCCCACCACGATGGAGAAAAGGGACGACGGGGAATTTTATGTTGACGGGGATCCAGTAGAGAAGATGACCTTCGAGAACATCTACACATATAGCACCACCCCGATCCGGCGGGAGAAGCCGAATACACCGGAGCCGGCGATCACCGCTCCCAAGACCTTTGACGCCGGTGTGGCGCTGTACGGCGTAAGCGCCCTGCTGTCGCTGACCGGAACCGCGCTGCTCATCAAGCGTAAGAACGGCTGATTGACCGATACGCATCTCCTTTGAGATCAAGCTGCAAACACCTCATCTAAAATAGCCATAAGGCGGCGGACATCACCTGTCCGCCGCCTTATGGCGCGTATCCCTCCTTGCGGGGAAACCTCCGTTTGTCAGCCCATATCGGCGGCGAGCGCTTTGTCAACCCACACGGAAAGCGCATGGGTGCTTGTCCTATGACCGCACAACGGTATATACGGGGGCCTTCTTCCAATGCTGTCACACCTTCACGAAAACTATTGTCGCAATAAATAATACGATAATAACTATTAAAATGTAACGATTTTTCAAAGTATAATAAACGAAAAATCTTAGGTGGTGAAGTTGTGACAGATGTAAATGTTTCCGAATCTTGCTCTTTTGACTATGTCAAATAAAGCAGCCTCCGCTTTTTCCGAAACACAAAATGGAGAAATCTGATTTGCATAAGGCCGCCGACCTGTCTTGCCGTATATCGCAGGATTATCGTATTTCGTAACGGTATCTAAAATATGATAGTAAGGGTGTTCGGGTCGGGCGGAGATAGCCACTGCGGGGCGGGAAAAATAAGCCAAATGTAGCCGGA
>USAT01000014.1 GCA_900552725.1 uncultured Eubacteriales bacterium
CCCTGCGCGCTGAGCTGATGGAAGCCGCCGCCGGCGCCGATGAGGAGCTGATGGAGAAGTTCTTCGAGACCATGGAACTGTCCGCCGAGGATATGGCTAAGGGTCTGAAGATCGGCGTCCGTGAAGGCACCGTGTGCCCCGTGCTGTGCGGCTCCGCCGTCACCGGTATGGGCGTTGACATGCTGATGCAGACCATCGTGGATCTGGTCCCCGTAGCCACCGACATGCCTGCCGAGGCTGCCCAGGACGACGACGGCAACGCCATCGAGGTCGCCTATGATCCCAACGGCACCACCGCCGCCTTCGTGTTCAAGACCATCTCCGACCAGTACGGCAAGTTCTCCATGATCAAGGTCATCCGCGGCAAGGTCACCGGCGATATGTCCCTGTACAACATGACCACCGGCAACACCGAAAAGCTGGGCCGTCTGTACACCATGAAGGGCAAGAAGAGCGAGGAGACCAAGGAGATCTGCTGCGGCGATATCGGCGCCATCGGCAAGATGGACAAGGTCAAGACCGGTGACACCCTGTGCGAGCCCAAGACCTACGTCAAGTTCGCGCCTCTGGCCTTTGCCCCCGCCTGCTATGAGCGCGCCATCTCCCCCAAGACCAAGCAGGAGATCGAGAAGCTGGGCACCGGCCTGAACAAGCTGAACGAGGAGGACCCCACCTTCTCCGTCACCAACAACGCCGAGACCCACCAGACCGTGATCTCCGGCGCCGGCGACATCCAGATCGACGTGCTGTGCAGCAAGCTGAAGAGCCGCTTCGGCGTGGACGCGGAACTGGATACCCCCCGCGTTGCCTATCGTGAGAAGATCCGCAGCACCGTCCGCAAGCAGGGCCGCTATAAGAAGCAGACCGGCGGCAGTGGTCAGTTCGGCGATGTCCATATCATTTTCGAGCCCCAGACTGAGCAGGAGGATATGATCTTCGAGGAGAACGTGTTTGGCGGCTCCGTGCCCAAGAACTACTTCCCCGCCGTGGAAAAGGGCCTGCGCGAGAGCTGCCTGCACGGCGTGCTGGCCGGCTATCCCGTGGTGTTCCTGAAGGCCACCCTGGTGGACGGCTCTTACCACCCCGTGGACTCCTCCGAAATCGCCTTCAAGCTGGCCGCCAACCTGGCCTTCAAGGCCGCTCTGCCCGAGGCCAAGCCTGTGCTGATGGAGCCCATCGGCGAGTTGAAGGTCACCATTCCCGACAGCTATCTGGGCGATGTTATGGGCGACCTGAACAAGCGCCGCGGCCGCGTGATGGGCATGAATCCCACCGGCGACGGCGAGCAGGTGCTGGAGGCCGAGGTCCCCATGGCCGAGATGATGAGCTACGCCATCGATCTGCGCTCCATGACCCAGTCCCGCGGTACCTTCACCTTCAACTTCGTCCGCTACGAGGATTGCCCCGCCGCGGCCCAGGAGAAGGCCATCGCCGAGGCCAAGGCTCTGGCCGAGGCTGAGTAAGCTTACAATTCCAAAAGACCGGTACGGCTGCGCCGTACCGGTCTTTTTACATATTTGCCGCCCCGGCAGGGGAGAATAGTGGCGTTGGAAAATTTTTTTGAAAAATTTCAAAAAACCTCTTTACAAATCCGGATGGGTGTGGTATTATACTAATGCAAACAATAATCGTTAGCAATTAAGAGAGGAGGAGCGCAAGATGGAAGCGGCCACACGATACAGTCCCAAGCGAGAGGCCATCCTGCAATGCCTGCGCTCCACCAAATGCCATCCCTCGGCCGAATGGGTATACAGCCAGCTGAAGCCCCAGATCCCCGACCTGTCGCTGGCCACGGTGTACCGCAATCTGGCCCGCTTCCGCAGCGAGGGCGCGGTGCAGGTTATCGGGTGCGTGAACGGCGAGGATCGCTATGACGGCAACGTTGCCCCTCATGGGCATTTCATCTGCCGCACCTGTGGCGCGGTCATCGACCTGCCGCCTATCCCGGTGGACGCTCCGGATCTGGCTCAGGTGGGCCGCGGGGAGGGATACAGCGTCACCTTCTACGGACGGTGCAACGCGTGTCTGGTAAAGGAGAAAACCAGTTGACAATGGCCGTTTTTGGACAAGAGCGGCGTCAAAATAAGAACAAAACAAATATTTAATTAAAACAATGGAGGTAAATTGTTATGAAGAAGTGGGTCTGCCCTGTTTGCGGTTATGTCCATGAAGGTGATGTTCCCCCCGCTGAGTGCCCGGTGTGCCACGTTTCCGGCGAGAAGTTCACCCTGCAGGCCGAGGAGAAGTCCTGGGCGGCCGAGCATGTGGTGGGCGTCGGCAAGGTGTTCGGCGACAACGTGCCCGAGGAAGTCCGCAAGGAGATCATCGACGGTCTGCGCGCCAACTTCGAGGGCGAGTGCTCTGAGGTAGGTATGTATCTGGCCATGGCTCGTGTTGCCCATCGTGAGGGCTATCCTGAAATCGGTATGTACTGGGAGAAGGCCGGTCTGGAAGAGGCCGAGCACGCCGCCAAGTTCGCCGAACTGCTGGGCGAGGTCATCACCGACAGCACCAAGAAGAACCTGCAGATGCGCGTAGACGCCGAGAATGGCGCTACCGCCGGTAAGTTCGAGCTGGCCAAGCTGGCTAAGCAGTACAATCTGGACGCCATCCACGACACCGTCCATGAAATGGCCCGCCACGGCAAGGCCTTCGAGGGTCTGCTGAACCGCTACTTCGGTAAGTAAAATAAGGCTTTTAGGTAGGGGAGAGGTATGAAACCTCTCCCTTACTTTTTCACACGAAAGTGGAAGATAAGTGGAAGGTGGATCGGTGAAGAGACTGCGTTTGGGGCAAAGTGGAAGGTAAAAAAGTGGCGTAAAATAGGAGGGAAGGATGCATATTTCAATAATAAATAATTATTTATAAAAAGAAAAGAGATTGATTTGAGCCCAAATCAATCTCTTTCTTGCTGCCCTATGCCTGGTATGTCTGCTGCGGTGGCGCGGTTTTTGCTGCGTCGCTGTTTTCTGCGGCGCAGCAGGCCAGGGAAAAGACCAACAGCAGTGCCAGCAGCAGGGCAAACAGTCTCTTTCGCATGTTGCCGTGTCTCCCTTGTCATTGTCCGCGGTGCATCCCTCCACACCAATTTACATTATATACCGTCGATGGGCCGCGGACAATTACCTGGCTGCATAGTATCCGGGGAAAATTTTGCCGCTGCATACGCAGCCATCTCCGCCATTGAAAGTACACACGGTATGGACTATAAAATGACCACAAAATGATGAAAAATGCACCTATGCAAAGGGCGGCCGGGCGTATAGAATAGGTGCTGTGATATCAATGAGAGGTAAGGAAAAAGTATATGCAACAGAGATCAAGATATCAGACCGCCCGCCGCATCCTCATTTTCTGGACGCTGTTCATCGGCATCGGTGCGGTGGGCGGCGCGCTGATGATGCTGCTGGATCCCAGCGGCAAGGCCGTGGGCATGGACGCCATGCTGCCCTATTTTCAGGTGCTGCCCTTTGCGGAGGTGCTGTTTCAGGATCTCACCTTCTCCGGCTGGGCGCTGCTGATCGTCAACGGCCTGACCAACCTGACCGCAGCGGCGCTGCTGCTGGCCCGGAAGAGGGCGGGTGCGGTGCTGGGCGGTATCTTCGGCGTGACGCTGATGCTGTGGATCGGTATCCAGTTTTACATGTTCCCGCTGAACTTTATGTCCACCGCCTACTTTATTTTCGGCCTTTGCCAGGCGGCGGCCGGCTACGCGGCGTGGGTGTTCCGCAAGCAGGAGGCCTTTACCGTCAACAGGGCGGACTATCCCCACATCGGCGACGATCCCACCCAGCTGGTGGTGTTCTTCTCCCGCATGGGCTATGTGCGGAAGGTGGCCTATGAGGAGGCGAACCGCACCGGCGCGGCTGTTTACGAGATCAAGGCCACGGAGCGGACGGAGGGTACGTTGGGCTTCTGGTGGTGCGGCCGCTACGGTATGCACAAGTGGGCCATGCCCATCCGGCCGGTGGACATCGACCTGTCCGCCTATCGGCATGTGACCATTTGCTCCCCCATCTGGGTGTTCGCGCTGGCTGCGCCTGTCCGCAGCTTCTGCCAGGCAGCTGTCGGGCAGATCCGGGAGGCGGACTACATACTGGTGCACCATCAGGGGGACACCTACGAAAACGCCGCCGAGGAGATGGATCGCCTGCTGGGCGTTACCCACATCGCGCTGCGCAGTATCCAATGCCGGGAGGGCGTTTATAAGGAGCGCGGCAGAAGAAAGTGACCCCGTGAGGGTATTCAATCAAAAAACGCCTCCGATTTTCGGAGGCGTTTTTTTGATACTTTGCCGCCGCATATGCAACCATCTCCGCCTGAACTGTGTTATGATAGATGACGGCCGTTACACAACATCTCCGCAAGGGAAGTGATAGATTTGACAGAAGAACAGGCGCTGCGGCATCTCAAGCGTGGGTCACAGGCCGCGCTGGAATGGTTCATCGACCGCTACGGCGGCTATGTGACCGCCATTATCCGCGGCATCATCGGCCAGAGCATGACTGTGGCCGATGTGGAGGAGGCAGCCTCCGACGTATTTCTGGCCTTCTGGAACAGCGCAGGGCGGGTACACAGCGGCTCGGCGAAGGCCTATCTGGCCGCCACCGCCCGCAACAGTGCCCGGAACAAGCTGCGGCAACTGACACCCACCGTGCCGCTGCCGGAGGATCTGGTGCTGGTGGATCCCCACACGCCCCAGGGGCTTCTGGAGCAGCGGGAGCAGGCCGCCGCCGTGCAGCGGGCTCTGCTGGCCATGGAGGACACCGACCGGGAGATCTTTCTGCGGTACTATTACTACTATCAGAAGATCAGCCAGATCGCGGCGGCGATGGACATGAAGGAGTCCACTGTCAAATCCCGCCTCAGCCGGGGGCGGGAAAAGCTGAAAGCTTCCCTGCTGGCGGAGGAAGCACATGAAGGAGGAACGGCATTATGGCATACAACATCTACGACCTGATGGACAGCGTGCGGGATGACACCGTTTCGCTGCCGGAGGATGGCACTGCCGACCTCCGCCGGATCAAGGAGTTGACGATGAAAAAGATCGAGAATCAGCAGGGCGTCCGCCCTGCGGTGAAAAAGACCGGACGTGTGGCCAGAGGACTGCTGATCGCCGCCATTGTGGCGGTCATGTGTCCCGCCACTGTGGCCGCCGCCAGGCTGGGTGTGGCCGACAGCTTCAAGGGCTATTTCGGCGACCTGACGGCGGAGGAGAAGCAGCTGATGGAGGAGATGGGCACCACCGACATGCCCGCGCCCGTTACCAGCAACGGCACCACCATCACGCCGCTGGCGGTGTACGGCGACGCATACAACTACTATATCCGCCTGATGGTACAGGCCCCGGAGGGCACAGTGCTGCGCATCCCTGATTCCCAGACGGAAGGGGACCTGATGCTGCGCGGCACGGAAGAGGACGGTATTCTGGAGACAGCGGGCTACGACTTCAGTGGTATGGGATATTCGGTCAAATGGGAGGACGGCATCCCCGGCGACAATACACTGGAAGGTGTGGTGTACATGGGAAGTCAGATGCTCAGCGATGACGCCGCCCAGCGGGTAGGCGAGACCAGAATGAGATTTGACGACGGCCAGCCCAAGTGGCTGCACATTACCAGCCTGGCTGTCTATAATGCCAGCCTTGGACAGTACACCGAAACCATGCTGGAGGGTGACTGGCGCTTTGCCCTGCCCGACCTGTCGGCACAGGCGGCGCCCATCGAGGTGGACGCCAGCGGTCTGACGGTGGAGAGCACTGAACCGGGCCGCATGATCTATCTGGATGCCTTCCGTATCAGCAGCACCTATATCCAGGTGAAGTACGACAGCGACAGCATCGACGATTTCGACGCGCCGCCCTGTGAACCGGAGGGCGGCTGGGCGCTGGTGCTGGACGACGGCACCGAAGTGGCCGGCGACGATTCTGATGTTGGCGGCGGCAGCTACAACAACAGTCATGTAGACCTCTACTACCGCTTTGTCGCCCCTATCGACGTGACGCAGGTGGATCACATCCGCTTCGGTGACCAGATCATCCCCGTGCGGTGACAGAAATCAAAAAAGGAAGTCCTCCCATCGGAGGACTTCCTTTTTATGCGCGTGAGGGTGTCTGGGGCACGTCCTCGGGGCAGGCGGCCTGCCGGAATACCGACAGGGCCACGCCCAGCAGCGCCAGGTCGATGACGGTGTTGAGGTTGCCCATCACGAAGGGAAAATAGGCCACAAAAAGGCGGACGCCGCAGTTGAAAAGCACGCTGCTGACGAACTGCACCGCCAGGGTCAGAAATACCGACGCGGCCAGCACACCGCCGCTGCCCCGGAGCTGCCGCAGGCAGCGGACGCAGAGGAGGATCAGCAGAAGCACAAAGGCGCCGCACAGCAGCAGGAAGGGGATGCGGCCCATTTGGCAGATCAGCAGCGTCAGCAGGTAGTCGGAGGCGTCGGAGATGAAGTTCAGATATTCGAAGGATTGGGTAAGTCCCAGGGGGAGATCGGCGCTGCCCCAATTCGGCGCCAGCTCCAGCACCTGCCGGACGACAGTATCGGAAAAGGTGAAGGGGTAGTATTGGGTATCCATTCCCAGGGCGAACAGCAGCGTATCCCACCGGGCCCACGTCAACGCGGCCAGCGCCGCCGCAGAGACCGTGATGACCAGCGCGGCGGCGGGCTTTTTCCGTACCGGCCACCAGCTCTGACGGATGGCAGCCAGCATCGTCATCGCGCCGCAGAGGATCAACAGCAGCGTACCCAGGGCGTAGGTCATCCGGTAGCTGAGCCAGAGCAGCAGCCCGTAGGCCAGTCCCGACAGCCAGAAGCCCCAGCGCTTGCCTCGCAGGGCGCATGCCGCCAGCGTACCTGCCAGGGGGAAGAACAGCGACACATACTGGAAGGGACGGCCGCTTTGGAAGATCCAGAACCACCAATTCAGGGCGGTATAGCCCAGCACCACCGTGGCCAGATAGAGCCACCCGCCGTACCGCACCAGCCTGCGGTAATCGGAGAAGTAAGCCCCCAGCAGCAGGAGAAAGCCCAGCGCCGCGGCGGCAATGGATCTGGCAGGGGAGGCGCCGCCGATATGGATACGGATCAGCGCGCCGCATATGGCCAGTATCGCCGCCAGAAGCAGCGACGCGTATTGGGGACGGGGCCGGTGCACCGCGTCAAGTTGCTGGCCGATCAGCACCGGGTCGCCCATCTGGCGCACCGCCTCCACCTCGGCGGAGGACTCGTCCATGCCGTCCGCCAGACAGGCGTCCCGCTGCTCCTCCAGATGGCCCATCAGCTCACGCCGCAGGGCGGGACGCACCCGCGGCCAGCGGATCTGTTCATCCACCTGGGCAAGATAGCTGTCAAACAGCTCCGACACAGCAGGCACCTCCCTCCAGCACCTTCGTCACGGCGGCGGCGTAGCTGCGCCATTCCGCCTCCTTCCTGGCGAGCTGCTCCCGGCCGGAGCCGGTCAGGTGGTAGTATCGCCGGGTGCGGCCGGACGCCGTCGGTTCCTCGCGGGCCGTCACCCAGCCCGCCTGCTCCAGGGTGTGCAGCAGGGGATACAGCGTGCCGGATTTCAGGTCGAAGGTGTGATCCGACCGGCGGCGCAGCTCCTCGATCATCTGGTAGCCGTACATGTCCTGCTGCTCCAGCAGCTTCATCAGCAGCAGCTTTGTGCTGCCGGAGGTCAGCGTCTTGTCAAATTCCATGGTTGCCCTCCTTGATATGTAGAATTACTACATATGTAGATTAACTACATAATAGCGAAGCGGACGCCGTTTGTCAAGAGGGAGCGGCAAAATTTCATCAGACTGCCGCAGGGGATCGCGCTTGCCTTGCCGGCCGGGGGAGTGGTATACTGATCCTAACAAAAGAACGGGGCAGAGGAGTGAGCAAACGGCATGGACAGCATAAAAAAACACATCGCATATTACCATCTGCCCGGTTTGTTTGAGTTTTACGAGCTGTACCGGGTATTTTTGCCGCTGTATCGCGCCCATCGGGAGTACTTCTATGACTGGTGTGAGATCGGCTCACTGTACGGTGCCCCGGCAGACTGCGTCTGGGGCGGCGGCCGTGTGGGCGACGGAGACTGCGATCCACGGGAGGTGCTGGCCCTGACGCGGGAATACGGCATCTCGGCCCGTCTGACCTTCAGCAACTCCCTGCTGCGTGAGGCGCATCTTTCAGACGCCAGATGCAACGATCTGTGCCGCCTGTTTACGAAGAGCGACGATCCGCAGAACGGCGTCATTGTCCATTCTGAGCTGCTGCTGGACTATTTGAAGCGGACCTATCCGGGGCTATACCTTGTCTCCTCCACCACCAAGGTTTTGACGGATTTTCAGGCGCTTCGACAGGAGACGGCCCGGGAGGATTTTCGCTATGTGGTGCCGGATTTCCGCCTGAACCGGGCGTTTGACCAGTTGGGTACCCTGTCGGAGGCGCAGCGGGAAAAGCTGGAGTTTCTCTGCAATGAGTGCTGCTTTTTCGGCTGCCGGGAGCGGAAAGCCTGCTATGAGGCGGCCAGTCGGAAAAATCTGGGGGAGGACGGCCCGGAGCATCACTGCACCGCGCCGGATGCCGCCGGAGGATACCGCTTTTCCAAGGCTATGAGGAATCCCGGGTTTATCGGGGTCGGCGATATTCGGGATATATACCTGCCCATGGGTTTCTCGCAGTTCAAGATCGAGGGACGGGGACTTGGCAGCGCACTGATCTTGGAGTTCTTGCTGTATTACATGACGAAGCCGGAATATCACCTGCCGGTGCGGGAGGCGATCTATCTGGACAATATGCTGGACCTGTTTTAGGCGGTGACGGAAGAAGAGAAACAAGCGGACAACAAAAAATCGCTCCCTTATGGGAGCGATTTTTTGCTGCGGAAAAGAGGGTGCCGCGTGATCACTGGGCCGACGGAGGAGAGAGCGGGGAGATCCCGGCGACAGCCTCGTACAGCCGCTGGAGATCATAGACGTCTATGATATCATCTGAGCCGGTTACGTTGGCGGCTTTCATTTGCCGCGCATCGAGTTGGGTCAGATCCAGCAGGTATTGATAGACCAGGTCAACATCAAGAATGTTTACCTTACCATCGCCGTTTACGTCACCGAGAAGCTCTTCTAGCTTGGGGATGATCTCCTGCGCGATCAGAACAGTGCCGCAGATGGAACAGTGCGCGCCTTCGGTGAGACCGGATTCGGTGTAAGTGGGCGCTACGGCTGCGTCAACAACTACGGTGTGGGGCACGGCCTGATAGGCTGCGGTACCGGCTTTTGAAAGTGCGGAAAGCCCGCGCGGCTTTCCGTCTTGGATGCTGTGTACAGCTTATCCAGCGCCGCTGCGAAAGCGGCGGCCTCCTCCGGCGTCAAGGCGCTGGTCAGATACTCGTAAAAGGCCGCCTCGATCTCCGCCTTGGAGGCCTTCAGCCCCTCCGCCTTTTCCGTGGGGTACAGCAGTTGGCTGCGCCGGTCGTTGGGGGCGTCCTTGCGGACGAGATACCCCTTTGTCTCCAGATTCCTGGTTCGCCGTGCGATGGCGGCCTTGTCGGCGTGCAGAAGCTCCGCCAGTGCCGCCTGGGTGCAGCCGGGATTGTGGCGCAGCGCGTGGATCAGGTCGATCTCCGCTGTTCCCACGTCCTTTTCCCGCAGCGTCCGCAGCACCAGCTTTTCCGCCTCCCGGGCGATTTTTGTGATCTTCCGTTCCGTAATATCCATGAGCACCTCCTGAATTCCAAGGAAAGTTGCAGTTACATCGTTGTATGTACAACTATTATAGAGCATTTTCTCCGTTTGTCAAGATATGCAAAACATCCGGGAGCCTCCAAATGGAGATTCCCGGATGTTTTTCGGACGTTTTTCGTAAGATATCAGGCGCGGGGAAGGGTAACATCGGCCCGGAACAGGTCGCCGTCGATGGACAGGGCAAACGTGCCGTTCATGAGACGCACCAGACTTCCGGCGATGGACAGCCCTAAGCCGCTGCCCTCGGTATGGCGGGAGGCGTCGCCCCGGACGAAGCGCTCCATCAGCTCATCGGGGGAGATGTTCAGCTCGGCGCGGGAGACATTCTTGAAGCTGATGGTGACGGTCTCATCGTCCCTGGCGGCCACAACGTAGACGCGGGTGTCCTCCAGGGCGTATTTGCAGATATTGCTGACCAGATTGTCCATGACACGGCTGAGGAGCTTGCCGTCAGCCCGAACGGAGACGGGCGTCTCCGGCGGACGGGCCACCAGCGTCAGGCGGCAGTCGGCCAGCCGCTCCTGATACTCGCCTACGATCTGGTCGAACAGCACCGCCACATCCGTAGGCTGAAGCTCCACCGGCAGCGCGCCGGAGGACGCCTTGGATGCCTCCACCAGATCCTCCGTCAGCTTTTTCAGCCGGCGGCTCTGGCGGTCCAGCACGGCGATGTACTCCCGCGCCGTCTCCGGCTGGACATCCACCTTCTGCAGCAGATCCACATAGTTGATGATGGAGGTCAGGGGGGTCTTGATGTCGTGGGACACGTTGGTGATCAGCTCGGTCTTCATGCGCTCGGCCTTGGTCTGCTCCTGCACCGCCCGCTCCATGCCGGTGCGCAGGTCGTTCATCCGCTGGCCGTAGCGCTTGAAGTCGCCGATCAGCGGCCTGGTGTCGATGCTCTGGGAGAGGTCGCCCTCTGCCAGCTTCTCGCCGCCCTTCTGCAGGATGCGCAGGTTCAGGGCGATGTACAGGATGGCAATGAACTCCACCAGCTTCATCACCATAAAGATGCCGTCCACGGAGCCGTAGCCCGCCAGCACCAGAAGCATCTCGAGGAAGAACAGGCCCACCGTCACCAGTGCGGTTTTCCAGATCAAGGGCAGGCCCGCGACGGTGCGGTACAGGCCCCGGCCCACGGCCCTGATGATGCGCCACAGCAGCCGCAGGAGACGGCCGATCAGTGAGCCCCGCAGCACCGTCCCGGCCTTGCACTGGGCGGCAAAGACACAAAGGAACAGCAGAGTAAGGGGCACCATCAGGGAGACAAAGAGTATCTGCCTTTCCACGTCATAATAGAACAGGGTGTCCCAGCCGATGAAGAACGCGCACAGCAGCGTCAGCAGCCACACGTCCGCCGGGATCTTGTCCAGCCACGTCAGGTGGATGCCCTCGTGGGCCGCCCAGTGTCCGGCGGAGGCCATGGAGAAGCCAAAGCACAGCAGCGTCAGCAGCAGAAACAGTACCGTCAGGAACACCGTCAGTCCGATGTGCTCCAGCAGCCATGTCATCACCAGATGGGAATAGTCAGGGAACTCATCCGCAGGCAGCAGGTCGGCGGCGATGGTCAGCTCCTCCTCAGTCCCGTCGGCATAGGTGAGCGTAAAGGTTCGCTGTGTGGAGTACAGCGTTTTGTCGCTGTCCGTCAGTTCAAAATTTTCAAAGGTGATCGCGCCGGTATTCTTGTCGACGATCGCCAGATGGCAGGAGGTGTCCTCGCGGGAGAAGCTCTCCGAGAAGGCGCGGGGCAGATCGTCCAGCGCCTGCTGCTGTTCTTCGTCGGTAATATCTGCGGCAGTGGTATCCGAGGTATCCGCGTCGGGCGTGTCGTCCGCCAGCAAACCGGCGTTGGCCAGCGTGCCGCGCAGATAGTAGTAGGCGTTGTGAATGGCGCTGCTGCACTGTGATTCATACATCGTCTCACGCATATACGCGCCGCCGTCCAGAAATACGTTGCAGCTGGCCAGAATGCCGATGCCAAGACCGCCCAACACCGCCATGGTGCCAAACAACAGCGTCAGGAAAAAGGCTGTCAGCTTGGCCCAGGTCTTATTCAGAAGTCGCTTCATGTGAGAGTTCCCTCCATTTTATAGCCCTTGCCCCAGACCACCTTGATGTACCGGGGCTCCGAGGGGTTGATCTCCAGCTTTTCCCGCAGATGCCGGATGTGTACGGCGATGGCGCCTGTGGCGTTCAGCGGCACATCTCCCCACACCCGGCGGTAGATCTCACCGGGGGAGAACACCGTCCCGGCATTCTGCATGAGAAAGCGGAGAATGTCGTATTCCTTGGGGGTCAGCGCCGTCGCTTCGCCGTCCACGGTGACGGTCTTGGCGTTGTCATCCAGACAGATGCCGCCGATGACCAGCGTACTGGGCCGTACCTGTCCGCCGCCCAACTGGAGATACCGCCGCAGTTGGGAGCGCACCCGTGCCAGCATCTCCACCGGATTGAAGGGCTTGGTGATGTAGTCGTCCGCGCCCACGTTCAGGCCCAGCACCTTGTCGGTGTCCTCGCCCTTGGCGGTCAGCAGGATCACGGGCACGTTGCTGGTCTGCCGTAGCTGGGCCATGGCGGTCAGGCCGTCCATGACCGGCATCATGATGTCCATGAGAATGAGATGTACATCCTCGCGGGCGGCCACGGACAGGGCCTCTTTCCCGTTATAGGCGGCCAGCACCCGATAGCCCTCGGCCTTGAGATATATTTCCAGCGCGGAGACGATGTCCTTTTCGTCGTCAACGACTAAGATCGTATACATAGATGACCTCCTGTGGGGGTGAGTTTGTCATACCTCTATCATACCCTTTCGCGCACGATTGCACAAGGTCAATTCTTGGCGGCGGGGTAGGGAAGGGACGTCAGGTTCACGCTGTGGTGGATGGGCTTCCACTCCACCTTCATGAACAGCGCCGCCAGCGAGATGGGGAGATACGTCAGCATGAACAGCGGGAACGTCAGCGTATAGGCGATCTTCTTCCACGCCGGGGCGTGGATGCGCCGCCATTCGCTGGCCACGGTGATGCCGCCCAGCACCAGCAGCGTGGCCAGGATGCTGCCCATGCACTCCAGCAGCGACCGCATGGCGAACCACACACCAGCACCCTGCATCAGCCCCAGCACCGACAGCGTGATGTTGGCCAGCAGGCACAGCGCCGTCAGGATAAAGGCCGGCAGGATGGACATGGACATATCAAAGCAGCTCCAACTGCCCCTGGCCGCGCCCTTCAGCAGCGCCGCGCCGTACCGGCGGAACACCTGGATGTACCCCTTGGCCCAGCGCAGCCGCTGCCGCACCGACTGGCGGAAGCCGGTGGGCTGCTCGTCATACAGCACGGCGTCCTCGCAGATGGCGATCCTCTCACCCCGCAGGATGTGATAGATGGAGAACTCGATGTCCTCGGTCAGCAGATAGAAGCGCCAGCCGTGGCTCTCATCCAAAATCCGCTGGGAGAACAGGAAGCCCGTGCCGCCCACGGCGGCGCTGCTGCCCAGGCGGGTGCGGGCGCCGTTGAGATAGCGGCTCTCCCGCAGGAACCACAGGGCGTAGCCCGCGCTGATCCAGTTGTCGCCGAAGTTCTTGCTGTTGCGGTAGCTGGTGACGATCTCGTGGCCGTTGGAGAACATCTCGTTCATCCGCTCGATGTAGTCCGGGGCCAGCAGGTTGTCGGCGTCAAACACGAAATAACCGTCAAACCCCGCCGGATAGTCCGCGCCGATGTGCTGCAGCAGGAAGTCCAGGGCATAGCCCTTGCCCACGTTCAGCTGGTTGAACCGCTCATAGACCACCGCGCCGTGGGTCCGGGCGATGGCGGCGGTGCGGTCGGTGCAGTTGTCCGCCGCCACGAACACCGTCACAAGGGACATGTCATAGGTCTGCGCCCGTAGGCTCTCCAGCAGGCCGGAGATGACATTCTCCTCGTTCCGGGCGGCGATCAGCACCGCGTAGCGGTGCTGCCTGGCCGGTGCGGCAAGGGCCTTCGGCTTTTTGGCCAGCACCAGGGGGATATAGAGGAACTGATAGGTATAGCAAATAAAAAACAGCGCCGAGATAACGGCGTTGATGGTGCGCAGCGTGGTCTCCATAGAGGCTCCTCCTTGTCTTTTTCTGCCTTTATGGTAGCAAACGCTGGATTAAGAAACAATCACGGGGGAGATTAAGGTTTTCTTAAGACGCATACCTCTGGGCCCGCGTGCCGGGCATTTTTCCCCTTCGGCATGCATAGGCTGGACACCAGAAAGGACGGGGATCGTATGAAAGAGAAACGGGTGCGGATATTCCTGCTGCACCGGCGGGTACTGGCGGTACTGTGTACGCTGGCGGTGGCGGCGGGCATTTTCTATGTAACGCTGTATCCCGCCTCCCGCACGGCGGCGGCCGCCCAGCGGCAGCTGCCTATCTATTCGGTGGAGCGGAAGGAGAAGCTGTGCAGCATCTCCTTCGACGCCGCGTGGGGCAACGAGGATACCCAGCATTTGATCGACATTCTGGCGAAGTATAACGTGAAGACTACTTTTTTCGTGGTGGGGGACTGGGTGGATAAGTATCCGGAATCGGTGAAAGCGCTCCACGACGCGGGCCATGAGGTCATGAGCCATTCTGACCACCACGACCACTATAACAGTCTCAGTACCTCACAGATCGTGGCGGATATTCAGACCAGCTGCGACAAGATCGAGGCTGTCACCGGCAGCTGTCCCACGCTGATCCGCTGTCCCTACGGCGAATATGATGACCATGTGATCTCCGCCGTCCGCTCGCTGGGCATGGAACCCATCCAGTGGGATGTGGAGCTACCAGAAATGACTTAAAGGCGTTGTGCTGCAAGCCTCTTCGGGGTTGGCAGTAGTGCGCATCAGCCAAAAAATTGACCTGTAATCAGGGAGTTTCGGGGCCGATTCAGGCGCGGGAGAGGTCAAAATCGAGGGTACGTGCGCAAGGTGCCGATGCGCTGTCCTCCGGCGAGGCACGGATGACGCAGGAAGCTATCTCTACCAATTTGTGAATACATTCACTTCAAGAAGGCTCCTCTGAAACCTAATGTTGATTTCATCACTTTTGGGCCGCACGATTTCGATCTTGGATTCTTCCATGCCTGTGACGGTATTTCCTCTTGCATTTCCGGAAACACTTCTGTATACTGATATAAACTGATACCATTTAATATCAACAGGAGGTGCTATATGGATGCTGCGTTGTTTACCAAAATGCTGTCGGATAAAAGTGTGCTGGACTTGAAGAAGCTGGGCTACAAATATCCGCAGGCAGATATGGGAGAGTTTGTGTCGCTGCTGAAAAACGGGTTCTATCATCCGCTGCCGCTGAAGGACTTTTCCGGGCAGTCCCTTGTCTATCTGGATAGTGTCGCGCAGGTGCATCTCTCTGCCGCCCGGATCCTGCTGACGCCGCAGAGCAGCACGCAGCTTTACGGCGCGAAGGCCATGGAGGAGGAGATCATCTCCACCTTCACCATTGAGCAGGTGGATTTCTCCCGCGACAGTGTCCGCAAGATCCTGTCCGGCTTTGCTCCGGCAGACGAAAGCGAGAACCGCATCTATGGCATGAAGAAGGGTTTGGAGTTTATCGCCGATCCCGCCAACAGGATCACCGAAGCATCCATCCACCAGCTGTACGAGACCGCCATCGGTGCCTATCTGCCGGAGGAGGACCGTCTGTGTCCCGGCAGCTTCTATCGGCACGACAGCGTGTATGTGGTCGGCTCCAAGGTGGAACACACCGGACTGCCGTGGCAGCAGCTGCCGGAGCGCATGGGCGAACTGGTGCGCTTCATCCATGAGGATTCCGACAGCAACGACCTGTTGAAAGCCACCCTGATCCACTTCTATATTGCCTATCTGCACCCCTATTTTGATGGCAACGGCAGAATGGCACGACTGATGCACCTGTGGTATCTGGTACAGCAGGGGTATTCCTCCGCCCTGTTCGTGCCGCTGTCTGAGTATGTCAACAAGAGCCGCAAGGGGTACTATGACGCCTATACGCTGGCGGAGGAAAATGCCCACATCAGCGGCGTACTGGACGTAACGCCGTTCTTAGTGTATTTCATTGAGAATGTGTATCACCAGCTGAACGGAGTGCTCCCTGCCCGACGGACAACCGAGGCGTTTCAGGATGCATTGTCGCAAGGGCAGGTCACAGAGAAGGAAAAGGCTCTGTGGAGCTTTGTCCTCTCCGCATACGGGGAAGCTGAGTTCTCCACCAAGCAGCTGGAAAAGGACTTCGGCAACGCCGCCTACGCCACCATCCGCAGCTTTGTGCTGAAGTTTGAACAACTGGGGCTGCTGACCTCAACGCGGTATGGGAATCGTGTGAAGTATAGGGTGCAGGCGTGACGCGGTACTGACAGAAAAGGCCATCGGCTATTTGCCGATGGCCTTCTCTGTTTATTACTTTTTCACATATTTCTCAAGCATCTGATACGTTCTCAGACTATTGATCAGCATCTCCCTGCACATCTGCCGATGCGTTTTCTGCCGTTCCTCCTCGGAGGGTTCAGGGATGCCCAACTCGGCAAAGACTTCCTCCGCAGAGAAAAAGTGTTTTGCCCGTTCCTCCGGCGGGAGCTTGTCCAACTCCTCTGCCTCGCGGAAGGAGTCATAGAGCTTTTGCCGTTCTGCATCCACTGCCTCTTCGTCAAAGCCGAAGAAGGTCATCTCGTACAGCACCGCCGCGCAAAAGGCGGCAATGCCTACCTCCTGTGCGTTGGCGATATTGACCTCATAGCCCAATACCTCGCGCCAGGGCGACAGTTCAAATGCGTAGCACTGAGGTAGCTGAATGGCACGGGCGGCCTGCTCGGTCTCATCCACGGTCAATTCGTCGATGCCTTTCATCTTGAGGACTTCCGGCAGCGGCGCGAGTTCGGCGGGGAGTTCGCTCTTATAATACAGGTTGGCATCCAGAAACTCCCTGTCATCGTACATGTGGCAGACGCCCAGAAGTATATAATCGGTGGCCTCCGGCTCCATGCCGCGCAGGCTGTCGATGAGTGCCGTAATGCGGCGGATGCCCTCGTTACGCTTGGCGGGTTCAACGTCCAGGCGGTCGATCAGCGCGGCGGCGATGTCCGCCGCAGGCTGGCTCAGAATCAGTTCTTTTACGTTCATACTTCACCTTCCTTTGGGAAAGCGTGCAATCATTGCACACTTTTTCTGATGAAAAACCGGAGGTCTATAACCGTACTTCGACCTCCGGGGGAAAAGTTTTCTCGCGGCTTCCGCAGCCAGTTACATCAACGACCCGAAACATTGAACACGGGTCACATAACCCAATAACAAATAGAATAACCTGCCTCCGCAGCAACATTGAACACGGTCGGAGGTCACCACTTGTAATTTTAAAACGGCGAGGACAGCGCGACGGAACGTTTTTTACTCCGCCAGTTCAAATGTGTCCCGCTGGTTCACGGCGTCCAGTGCCAGCTGGGCGCGGGACAACTCGTCGCTGACCTTTTCGTAGTCGGCCTCTACTGCCGTCAAATCGTAGTTGGCATAAGAGTAGTCAATGATATTAGATTGCCGCCCGTACTGCTCCTCCACCCGCTGCTTAGGCAGGCGGGCTTTCATATCGGCCAGCTTGTTCTTGCGCTGGGTCAGCTGGGGGATGTACACCAACATCTCGTCGATGGTCATGTTGAAGTCAGAGATAACATGAGTGGCGTTGAACATATTGATGGCGTGCTTCACCTTGCGGATGCGATGTTCCAGCTCTGCCAATTTCTTCTGGGTATCAGTGTAATCGTAGGCGGGGCGCACGGACTCCACGTCCTCGCCCATGGCGGCGCGGAAGTCCTTGCTGCGGTTTTCCTTGTCCAGCAGGGCGGCGTGCTCGTCGTTGAGCTTTTTCAGCAGCTTGTTGGCCTGCGCGGAAGTATATGTCATGGTCAGTCGTCCTTTCTCCTTTGTGAATTTCTGCTCCCATTGTACATGATTTTGCGGCGCAAGTCCAGCGGATGACGGCGCTTTCTCAGGTGGCTTGTCCACATACTCGCAGTGTCCGTCAGGGTACAGCAAATAGGTCGCCTTTTTCTCCGAGTCATAGCGGGCCACGGGAATGCCTTTCATCTTGGCCTGCTGATACGCAACAAAAGCTACCTGAGAGATGCGCCTGTCCATCTCCGCGTCCTCATCGTCGCAGTGAGTGTCTTCATAAAGCGGCGATTTTCTTTCATCGGTCATATTCTCACTCCTGCCGGGGGAAAAGTGTGCAATCATTGCACACTTTTCCCCGGCTGTTCTCACGCGCTCTGGCGGATCACGATGCCCTCCTCGTCCCATGTAGCCAGCCGGAAGTTGTAGGGACGTCCGTCAGGCGCGGTCAGGGTGTTCAGGATGTCCCGCAGCTCCTTCACCTCCGCTGAATGGCGCTTGGCGATCAGCACGGCCTCATCCACCGGCTTATTGTCCAGCGCGCAGCCATCCACATACATGCGGAGCTGATACAAGTCCAGCGCCTTGGTCTTGCCGGCCTTGGCCTCGTAGATGGTCACGCGGTCGATGTAGCCCACGAACAGGTCAACCTTGGCCTTCAGTCCGATCTTTTGGAACACCGGCTCCTCGCGGCTCACCCGCAGGGCGGCGGGATCGTTCTCCCGCTTGGCGGTCAGCTCCTTGACATACCGCAATTCCATCGAATCCACATCCTTGGCCGGGGCGGGAACATAGGAGGCGATCCAGCTGAGCAGGTTCTTCAGACGCGGATCAGCTTCACAGAACGAGGTTTTCGTATTCTTCGTGGCGGGCAGCGCGGCGGGGTTGTCCGTAATCAAGTCCACCTGTACCAAAAAGCGGTTCTGACTGGGATGAATGGCCTCGCCCCAGACGCGGTCAAACATTCCGTGTTCAATGGCACGCCCGTTGATGCGCAGCTCCACGCCGCTGGACTCCATGTTGCACTTGTAGTAGATGGCGTTGGACGGATTCTTCAGGATATTGCCGTATTTACAACGAATAGTCAGCGGGCCGCCGCCAAGATTGCAGGGTATCTCGCCGTAATCCTTCACGCTGCCCTCTTCCCACACCGGCAGCAGCGGCATCAGCGTATGCTGCGTTTCCTCGCCGCCGCTGATCTCCCACACCTCCATGGTGATGGGCGTATTCGCCAGAATGCCCGCGTAGACGTACCGCAGTTCCTCAATGATATACCGCACCAGATTGTGGAAGTCGGAGGGCGCTGCCTTACGGTCGGGCTTCACCGTCCGGAACTTCGCCATGGGGCAGCGGACGGAGATCAACGTGCCGGTGGGATGGGGCAGGTCGCCCGTACCCGAATAGAAACGTACCTTCATGGGCTTGTCCAGTTCGGATGTACCCATGGAATACGGTGCCTTGACCTCGCGGTACTGGTTTGCCGCGGCGTCGTCCTTCGTGCGGGTGCGGATGCTCCACTTTTGGTCAGGACTGCTGTCGCAGGAGGCCAATGCGTGCTTCAATCCAAATCCGTGCTCGTTCAGCGGCGTCTGCGCGCCATCCCGGCAGGCGATGGTCAATGCACTGCCAAGGTCGGCAATGCCCGTGCCGCCGTCTGTCACAGTGATCTCCACGGCATCGCCAAGATTTTCCAGCGATAGCACTACCCTCATGGACAGCTCGGGATCGCCGCTGTTGGCGCGGAGGTTGGAGACCGCGTCGTCCATCAGCTCACAGATGACCTGAGCCACGCTGTTGAAGTTGTCCCCGATACCGGCAAACAGACCGTGGCCAGTGGGGTTGTTGCGGATGATCTCCTCCGCAATGGGCGTCTTGTTTTCGATTTTCATAGGTGTAATTCCTCCTGTTATCGGTTGAGTTGATTGGCCATGTCGGAGCGAATGGCGGCAGCGATGATGCGCAGCAGCGCCTGCTGGCGAATGACCTCCTGACAGAATGCCACGGCCAAATCCTCCGGCGTCAGGTTGATGTCCTCACACAGGCACAGCAGTTCGATCCACTCGTCGGCGGTCATGTTCACTTCAATGGTTGTCTTACGTTCGTCGTTCATAATGGTTACTCCTCTTTTGTATCAATCTAGATTTACACCGTCCAGATGATCTCCGCGCTGTCCTCCGCCACCTCGATGCGGCGGATGAACTGGGCGGCGACGGCTTTTTTCTCCTCGAAAGACAGTTCGCCGAACACCAGCTTTTCCGGCAGCGGAACGCGGCCTGCTTCACGCCGCTGGGCCTGCCGGAGCGTTTCGCGCTCCTTTTCGATCTTCCCCAGTGCTTTCTGCAGATAGGACGCGGGCAGATCCTCGCTCTCGGCAAAGGCATCCATCAGGCGCTCGGCACGGCGATCCAGCTCCAGCAGCCGCCGGGTGTAGCTATCCTCCTCCAGCTTCGGCGCAACGGGCTCCTGCGGACATTGAGCCAGCAGCTTTTCGATCTCTGTCTGTACCACCGCTTCCAGTTCCGCCAGCTTGATGTGGATGGCGGCGTCGCAGCGGTTCATATTGTACCGCCCGCTGCACGCCAGATAGCGATAGGACTTGTCCACCACAACGGACAGGCTGTAGCCGCACTTGGCGCACTTCAGCAGGCCGGAGAGCCATGTGTGCTTGCCCTTGCCGCTGTTGCCCACCTGACGGTTGTGAGCCAGCTTTGCCTGCACCGCCAGATACAGCGGTGATGGCACGATACCCACGCTGTTCAGCACAGACGCCCGATGGTTCTCGGTCTTGGTGTACTTCCGCGCGTTGGCCTCCCGCTTGCCCACCAGCAGCACACCGTGTACGCCATCAAAGGCCTCCGGCGGGCTGGTGACCTCTACGCCCTGCCCCAGATAGTGGAGCCGCACCTGCTCGTCCGCCATCGCATAAGCGGGGTTATGCAGCAGGCGGGACAGCGTCACGTTGTCCCATGTGGCGCGCTTGGGGGCGGGGATACCCTCGGCGGTCAGCTTACGGGCCAGCAGCCCCAGTGACATACCCTCCGCGGCATACTCCTGAAAGATCCGCTGCACCACCGCCGCTTTGTCGTTGGGGATAAGGGACGGGACTTCCCGGCCATCCCGCCCCCGGGCCCGGCCATTATCGAAGCCGTAGGGCGCTGGGCCTCCCGGCCATGCGCCCAGTGCCGCGCGGCGGTAATAGTTGTCCCGCACGCGCTCGGCGGTGGTCTCCCGCTCCAGCTGGGCGAACACCATGATGATGTGCAGCATGGCCCGCCCCATGGGCGTCTTGGTGTCGAAGTTCTCGTTGACCGACACGAACTCCACATGGTGCTCCTGCAGCACCTCCCACAGTTGACCGAAGTCCGCCACGCTGCGGGAGAACCTGTCCAGCCGGTAAACATACAGCGTGCCGATGCGGTCGGCGCGGATGTCCTTCATCAGCTGCTGGAAGGCGGGGCGCTCGGTGTTCTTGCCGGAGTAACCAGCGTCCTTGTAGACCCGCAGCTCCCCGCCGCCCGCCGTGCGGCGGCACAGGTCGATCTGCCCCGCGATGGACAGGCTGTCCTTTTTCTCCACGGACTGGCGGGCGTATACCGCGTCCGTCTTCATGCGGTCTTTTCCCGCTGGGTCGCCCGCAGCGCCCGCAGCTTCGCCATGCAGGCGGCATAGGCATCCTTCATCTGCTGCTGCCGCGCCTGCGGATCCTCATACTGCGGATGGGTGTGCTTGACTTCCATGTTCATTCCCCCTCGCCACAGCCTATGAGCTGGGGACGGAGAACATGCTGGGGACGCGGGAAACGGAATACGATCTTGCCTCATGCGTTTTCCTCCTTTCGGTGAAATGAGAAAAGAGAAACACCGTGCAGGCCGAGGCACTACACGGTGTCATGAGTATGACAAATAGACCGGATTCCGCTTGCAAAATCGGGGGTAAATGGGTATAATAACCCCAAGCGGTGCGGATTCGTCCGTTGTGTAGGTGCTGATACCACCTGCGCAGGTTGTAGGGAGCGCCAACTCCCTGCAACTGCCGTTGTTTTTCTTTTGTAAGGACAGTATAACATATATGTGACCTCACATCAATAGCCGAACATGCCAAAAATAAGGAAGATAATTTGTGAAATATGTGAGGTCACACCAACGCAATAGTTCTTGCTTCACATAAGATAATTCGTTATAATGATAAAAGCATCTTTGGGGAGGAGCTCACATGGCACAGACAGAAGCGCAGCTGCGCGCCAACAAAAAATACCGTGAGGAGAAGCTGGAAAGCATCACTTTCCGCGTCCCAAAAGGCAATAAGGCTCGCATTCAAGCACACGCCGCCGCCAACGGGGAGTCTACCAACGCATTCATCTACCGCGCGATTAATGAAACCATTGGCCGCGAAAAACAGCCCGATACGGAGTGAACCTCCGCATCGGGCTGTTTTTAAGCCACCCTTCTCGGGTGGCTTTTGCTTTTAATGAGAGTTTGTGCCTAGCTTAAATCTTATAATGCGTTCCAATATCTCATACAGCATCTTCTGCTCCGACAGAGGCTGCTTTTGTATTAAGTCATAACTCAAAGAGGCATAGTCTTGCACCTCAGATGATGGTGATATATTTTCAAACAAAGCCGACAGCGGAATATCCAGCGCTGTTGCCACCTTGTAAATGCTTTCAATCGTAGCGTTCTTCTCACCGCGCTCTAACTGACCGATATAGGTATGATGAAGCTCCGCTTTTTCCGCCAGCATCTCCTGGCTCCATCCCTTTTGAATCCGGTAGGCGCGCAGCCGTTCACCGATGATTTTTGCAATCGACAATAGTCCTCACCTCTCTATACTATGAATAGTTTTTTGGAGAAATAAACAGACCATTGATATTTTTTGACTTTGAATATATACTATAAATATAATTCTGTGGATTTTGATGACTAAAAATAAAACGCAAAGTGCAGGTGGGGTTATGAAGATCATCAACAATATTACGGACAAGCTCTCAGACGAGTTAAAAGAAAAGCTGGAGCCTGGCAGCAAGCTCTCAATCGCAGCGGCGTGTTTTTCTGTCTATGCCTTTGAAGAGTTAAAAACTCAGCTGGAAGGGATAGACTCCCTACGGTTTATTTTCACATCCCCGACCTTTTTGGCAGAGCAGCCGGAAAAGGCGCAGAGGGAATTCTATATTCCCCGCCTGAACCGTGAAAAAACGTTGTGTGGAAGCGAATTTGAAATACGGCTTCGCAATGAGTTTACGCAAAAAGCCATCTCCCGCGAGTGTGCGGAGTGGGTTCGGAGAAAAGCGTCATTTAAATCCAACGTAACTTCTGAGCTGATGCCCGGATTTATGACGGTGGAAAATGCTGCTCCCTGCGCCTTTGCGCCTGTCAACGGATTTACTCGTGCCGACTTGGGCTGTGAACGCGGCGGCAACATGTTCAGAATGATCAACGAGATCGATGCCCCGGAAAGCGCCGCCTACCTGACACTGTTCGACCAGCTTTGGGCCGACAAACGCAAGCTGAAAGATGTCACCGATCAAGCGCTGGAACGAATCACCACTGCCTACCGCGAGAATAGCCCGGAGTTTCTGTACTTCTTCGCGCTGTATAACATCTTCTCTGACTTTTTGGAGAATATCAGCGAAGACGACTTGCCCAACGAGGCTAATGGGTTCAAGGAAAGTCAAGTCTGGAACAAGCTCTATACCTTTCAAAAGGATGCGGTTTTAGCCATCATCAGCAAGCTAGAGCAATATAACGGCTGTATTCTTACAGACAGCGTCGGCTTGGGCAAGACGTTCACGGCACTGGCGGTCATCAAATACTATGAGAACCGCAATCTCCGTGTGCTGGTGCTGTGTCCCAAGAAGCTCAGTGATAACTGGATGACCTATAAAGCCAACTATGTCAACAACCCCATCGCCGGTGACCGGCTGCGCTATGATGTGCTGTACCACACTGATTTGTCCCGGACACAGGGATTCTCCGGCGAACTGGATCTCTCCAAAATCAACTGGGGTGCCTACGACTTGGTGGTCATCGATGAATCCCACAACTTCCGCAACGGCGGTGACATTGACGACGACGGCAAAGCAAACCGGTACACCAACCTGACAAGGTCATCCACCCCGGTGCCTGTACCCGTGTGCTAATGCTGTCGGTCACGCCGGTCAACAATCGGTTTTATGACTTGCGGAATCAGCTGGCTCTGGCCTATGAGGGCAATAGCAACGCCTGAATCGACAAAATATCCTCCCACCGGACGGTAGAAGAGATCTTCCGTACCGCCCAGAGAGCATTCAACACATGGAGAGAATGGGACATCGAGCTGCGTACCACCGACAAATTGCTGCGGATCCTCTGCCGCGAGAGAAGTGGCGTGAAGATCCCGATGCGTTTACGGCCCTGATGAAAGATCTCTACAACACAGCGGGCCATGTGCCAACATATCAGTACTGCTCTGTGCAGGTGGGAAACAATCGGCCGTACGCCTATTTGACCGCCGGCTTGTCGGTAAAGAGGGGCGACCGTGTGCGCGTTCCCTACGGCAAAAGGAATGAGCCGAAGGAGGGCGTTGTCCGTTCCGTGGGCGACTACACCCGCGACACCGCCCCGTGGCCGCCGGAGAAAACCAAGCGTGTGCTGGAGATACTCCCCAAGCCGCAAGAGCCCGCAAAAAAAGAACCCGCCGCGCCGAAGCCGCAGCAGGTTGAAGATGAAACCGCAAATCCGAAAGAATCGCCTGTCACAGAGGAAGCACCGCCGACTTCGGGTGCAGGCACTGCCCCTGCGGCAGAAACGCCGCAGGGGGATACGCTGCCCCAAAAGCGAAAATTCGTTCCCATTCTTGTTGCTGTGGTGTTGACGCTGGTCGTGGTTGGCGTGCTGGTAAATAGTCGTAACCGGCGTGTCGCATGGGAACAGCAGTACCAGACTGCGGCAGCGTTATTTGCGGAAGGCAGCTACAAAAAAGCGGCGGAGTTGGCAGAAAGCGTGCCTACACACATAGCCGAGCAACCTGCACTGCTGACCGTAGCCAAGGCGGGTGTGCTGCTGAACGCCAATACAGAGGAATCGCTTCGTGATGGACTTGACCTGCTGAAGTATGCGCGGGGTCTCGGCTCCTATAGCGAACGGGGTACAACCCTGCAAGCGGGGCTGACTGCACGGCTGCAAGAACTTCTCTATGAGAAGGCCATTTCCCTGCTGCACAAAGGAGACGCATACGCGGCCCGCGACTGCCTGCGGGAGTTGGGCGATTACAAGGATGCCGCAACGATATTGGCATATACGCATGTGCTGATCGATTCTCAGTCGTTCAGTGTGATCCTATACCGTTGGGCGTTGGAGTCGCTGCAAGCAATACCCGCAGACTACAACGGTGAATTTGCGGAGGAGATCGCCGCACTCCGGGATGCGCTGCCGGGGAAAATTGCAGAGCAGGAGCAGATCGACGCAGAACGCGCCGCCATCCTTGCCCAGCAGCAACAGCAGAAACCTCCCCAAACCTTCAACTACGGTGGCGGCAGCACCGACACCGGCCCTGGCAGCGGTTACAGTCTCCGTGAGGACTACAGCGACCCGGAGGACCTCTACGAGGACGGCGACTACGATGACCTTGATGAAGCGTGGGACGAATGGGAAGAAGGGTGGTAAGCACTCGGAAAAGCGTATAATGCCGACTATAAAAATAAAGTGTGCAATGATTGCACACTTTATTTTTTGCCTCATAAAAACGCATCCAATATCATTTCTAAAAAGAACGAAAAATTTGTCCTGCAAAGGGGGTTGACATGATCAGAAAATATGGTATCGTAGAAGTATAATTACGAAGTATTTTTATTACAAGGGAGAATCCGTATGGATTTCCCGAACCAAGTCACCATCTATGAAATTAAGCAGAACTATCTATTTGGATAGTTCTGCTTTTTTCGTAGAAACATTGGTTTTCCATATGGTTTCCACACTGCAGGTGCGGGTTGGAAGGGAGGAGAAGGCACCAATATAAACACCATTTTTGAATTTACGGAGAGATTTTTTAATGCCCAATTTTGTTTTGAGCTTTAGATGGTTTCAAAAAGCGTTAAAGCTAAAAGAAAAATTGGAAAAACAATATGTACCACGCAACTAGCCTTCCCCTCCTGCGGCTGCACCGCATGAGGATCTAAAATATGTCTCTCCGTACGATTGATTTTTTCGGCCTGCCTGTTACTTTTCGTGTTGAAGCTCGTAAGAATGCTGTCGCAGTTATTCTGTCGTTGCGCTCTCGTAATAAGGAACGCATCGATGGTAACGGTGCGATTGTCTATGAGCATCCCCCGCGTATCGTGCGCTTCACGGACGAGGCTTCCGTGGAGAAGCGCGTACTTGAGCTGATTCCCGAGTGCCTCCGGCGGGCCTTTGACCCTGCTACGAAGAAAGGGCGTGCGCTGCGGGAAAATTTTGCACAGAATTTACCACTGGCTGCGGTGATTGCGGCGGACTTTGATCGGGTCGCCCAGAGTATGAAGTGGGCTAACTCCACTCAAAAAGAACATAAAAGGTCACTTGATTTGCTTGTGAGCAAACTTGGACGGATGCCGTTTTGCGAAATCACACAAGAGACGTTCGCCTTTCATTTGCGCGAAGGAGGGTTTTCTGATTATCAAATTAGCGGTCAGATCTGCGCCTTGAGGGCACTGATTGCGTATGAGCAAGCTTACCATTTGATCTCAGAGCACTTCATGGATACCTTCGCCATGGGCAGCCGTCGCGCAGTCGTTGGCCCGCGGGATACAAAGAAGCATTTCGAAAAAAACATTCTGACTCACGCTCAGGTGCGGGAAATCGCTGCGAGCTGTGCTGAGAATCTTGAAAGCAGCCGGGGATATCTCTACTTGGGGGTAATGCTGTTGATGACCACAGGCATCACGATCAGTGAACTCTGCGCGTTGACCTGGGGGTCATTCTCATCCTCAAACGCCTATACAGGAGTCACTGTTATTGAAATTGGGTCAGAGGCAAAGCGTGTAGGAGATGTCTATCACATCGAAAAACTAAATTGGCCGCGTCGGCGGACTTTGCCGCTGCCGCCGACGGTGGCAAAGCTTTACCATAAGGTAAAGGACAGTGCGCCGAACGTACAAGAAAATGTGCCGTTTATGCGCAGCTTCAAAAACGCGGCGCGGCGGATGCGCCCCGATGAGGTTGAGAAGTGGTTAAAAGTTTTCCTTAGAGGCTTCAATTTTGCAAAGCAGAAGGAAGCAAAAAACTTATTGAAACATCCTGGCCGAGTCTTGCGAGAGACCTTTCGGGCGGCGATGGCAATTTGTGGATGTGATGCGGACGAGATTCGCTATTTATATGGCAGCGCACCCGAGAGTGTATTCGCGCGGAACTACTGTGCCTATGACGATCCTCGGGAGCTGGCAAAGCTGGCTGCAATGCTGGATCGATATATTTTTTCACTGATGGGCACTCCCGACGCCACACTTGATTTCAAGATCAATCGCAGTGGTGAAGATCACGCTATTGCAGCTGCACCTGGTGGTAGGATCAGTGGCGATTTGACTGTAGATCTCAGTAAAGTTTCGCATGACAACCTCGAGACTGGAAGGGAACTGATTATCGACTTTAAGGCAAATGACACCATTTTCGTCACGACAGAACTAGATTTGGAGTCCTGCAAATAAAAGTCAATAGCAAAAACAAAAAAGTCCCGCAAAATTTGCGGGACTGAAAATGGGTACAACAAAACAGGCTGGAGAAGAATTGAATCGCCAGCCGGGATGAAGTTGGTCGTTCGCTTAACTCTGTGCGAGGCTCTGCCGCGCGTCGAATGCCTCAAGGCACTCTTTCACACGGGCATAGTAGATGCGCAGGAACTTGTTCTGCGCGGCTGTCATGTAGACAAAATAAGGCTTGCCCTCGCTGCGTTTCTTATCGAGGAACTGGTACACAGGCTCATCTACAGGAGACCTCTTTAGGTAAGTGCAGACGATTTGGTACAGCGTTTTCCGAAGATGCGGAGAACCGCGCTTGGTTGTTGGAGTGCTTTTTGCTTCGTGCTTGCCGGATTGATCCACAGCCGGATCAACACCGGCGAAACCCACGATAGAACTGCGGCGGGGAAAACGGCGTACATCTCCAATCTCAGCCATAAGCTGTGCGGCAGTGGTTTCGCCAACACCGTACATGGCCCGCACGGTATCGTACTCCGGCAGCTGCTTTGCAAGGCGTGTCATTTCGGCACACAAAGCTGCCAGTGTCATCTTACCCGCAAGAAGCTGCTGTGCCGCTGTGGTAATGAGTAACTTCGTGTTGTCATTCTTCGGCAGCGTGGTGAAATGGCCGCAGCTTCCGGCGTAGACATCCAGCGCCTTTTCTGCGCTAAAATGGTAGCCCTTGCGCTTGCACCACTTCTGATAGCGCTCGGTGAATGCCTTTTCGCTGACGCGGCAGACGCAGTCACAGTGCCAGAAGGTCATGACAAAATCCACCCATTTCTGGTGGCCGTCCGCACGCTCCGGGCTGGAGAACAGTTCGTTCACGCCAGGAAAGGTCTTGTCGGCCAGCGAAATGAGATTGTTTTGCAGCGATACCACCGTTTTCATGTAGAGGTTGTACTGGCGGCTGCACAGCTTCAGTTGTTGTCTTACAGTGTCCATGGGAGTATATTCCCGCAGATCCACCCAGTTGTCAAGGCCGTACTTGGCGATCTTCATAGCATCTGCCTTGTCAGTCTTGACCTTGCGGATAGAACCGCCTCCGCTCTGCTTGATGAACAGCGGATTCAGGACACAGACATAGATGCCATACTCGTGCAGTGCAGCGGCTACCGGCTCGTGGTAGCGGCCGGTGGCCTCCATGACAACGCGGGTATCTTCTCCCAGCGCAATGATGGTGTAAGCCATCTGCTCCAGACCGACCTCGGTGTGGAGAAATTCCTGTGGCAGCAATGCCACTTCACCCATTGGCCGCAGAGCTGCCACCATGCTTTTCCCTTTGGAAACATCGATCCCTACTGCGTTCATGTTGTTCCTCCTTCTGATTGGATATGGCGTTCCGCCCTTTCCTCATTGCCTGTTCAATCTCCTGGGTGACGCGAGCGCACTCGGTGGCTCTACCTGCGCAAATCGAATGCTGCGAATGAGAGAGGCGGCTGACGGACTCCTCGACGGGCGGGTTGGCCCAAGGTGATATGGGTCAGGCCATTTACTCTCCCATTCTAACAGCTTCGGCTTTGAGATGGAAAAAGAC
>USAT01000015.1 GCA_900552725.1 uncultured Eubacteriales bacterium
CCGCCGATGGTCAGGGGCAGCTCACCGTTCAGCAGCATCTTGTGGAAGGGCAGCTCACGGCGGTCGTTGCAGCCGCGGGCGTTCAGCTGATAGTCCATAGCGGCCTCGTCCACGCGGATACCCATGGAGGAGATCTCAAAGGAGCTGTCCAGCACCGGGTTGTACAGCAGGATGTCGCCGTTCAGGGACCAGTCGTCATAGTCGGGGGCGCGGCCGTCGTGAGGCTTGCCGGAGCGCTTCAGATTGTCGCCAATCTGCATCAGGAACACGGTGTGATGCTCACGGCAGATGGCGTGTTCACGCTCCTTGGGGGTCAGCTCGGGCCAGCGATCCTCCAGCTCCTGGGTGGTGACGAAATAGACCTCACGCTCCAGCTTGGTGTGCAGGCTGGGAAAAGCGATCTGCAGCGCGTCGTTGGTCTCCACCACGGCGCCCACGATGGCCCGGACAGTCTGCTTCAGGAAGTTGACGTTGCGATCCTCACGGGAGATAACCTTTTCCCAGTCCCACTGATCCACATAGACGGAGTGTAGGTTGTCCACCTCCTCGTCGCGGCGGATGGCGTTCATATCGGTGAACAGGCCCTTGCCCACATTGAACTCATAGCGCTTCAGCGCCAGACGCTTCCACTTGGCCAGAGAGTGTACCACCTGACCGTTGGCGCCCACGTCGGGGATGTCGAAGGAGACGGGGCGCTCCACACCGTTCAGGTTATCATTCAAGCCGGAGTCCTCCCGGACGAACAGGGGAGCGGAGACCCGGCGCAGATTCAGCGCCTGTCCCAGATTGACCTGGAAGTTACTCTTGATGAACTCAATGGCGCGCTGCATCTCATAGACGGACAGCGGCGTCTTGTAACCGGCGGGAATGAAAACCTTACTCATGCCTAAGCACCTCTTTCAAATAAATATGCACTCTATTATAATAAAGTGCTACCGCCTTGGCAAGAGAAAAAATCCCTAAATCTTGCATAAAAAATCGCCGCATCCTTGTGGATGCGGCGATTTTGAGAAGAAAGCTTACTTATAGGACTCGATCATGGCCTTGAAGGCGGGCAGGCTGCGGCGGATCATGTCGTTGGACACGCAGTAGCTCAGGCGGAAGAAGCCGGGGCAGCCGAAGCCGTCAGCGGGTACCACCAGCAGGTTGTGGCCCAGCTTGGCCTTCTCGGAGAAGGCGTTGGCGTCGCCGTTGGGCGCCTTGACGAACAGATAGAAGGCACCGTCGGGCTTGGCGCACTCATAGCCCATCTCGGTCAGGCTGTTGTACAGCAGGTTGCGGTTCTCGTCGTAAGCCACCAGATCGGGACGCTCCTCGGCACAGCACTCGATGACCTTCTGCATCAGGGTCGGGGGGCAGACGTGGCCCATGATGCGGGCAGCGCCGGAAATGGCGGCGTACACGTCGTGGCTGTCATCGGCGAAGCCGGGGACGTAGACGTAGCCGATACGCTCACCGGGCAGGGACAGGGACTTGGAGTAGGAATAGCACACGATGGTGTTCTTGTAGATGCAGGGGATGAAGGGCACCTTCACGCCGCCGTACACCAGCTCACGATAGGGCTCGTCAGCGATGATGTAGATGGGATGGCCGTACTCGGCGCTCTTGCGCTCCAACAGGGCAGCCAGACCCTTCAGGGTCTCCTCGGTGTACACAACGCCGGAGGGGTTGTTGGGGGAGTTGACGATGATGGCCTGGGTGTGCTTGGTGATGCGCTTCTCCACCTCGTCCAGATGGATCTGGAAAGCCTTGGTGTCAGCGGGAACGACCACCAGCTTGCCGCCGTTGGCGTTGACGAAGGGACGGTACTCGGGGAAGAAGGGGGCGATGGCCATGATCTCGGTGTCAGCGTCCACGATCAGCGCCTTGATGATGGAGATCAGGGCGGGAGCGGCGCCGCAGGTGAAGAACAGCTCGCTGGCCTTCACATCCAGACCGAAGCGGGCAGCCAGATCCTTGGCGACAGCGGCGCGGGCCTCTTCAAAGCCGGGGGCCATGGAGTAGCCGTGCAGCTTGATGGAATCGGTCTCGTCCACGATCTTCTTGATGGAGTCGTTGACCTTCTTGGGGGCGGGGATGCTGGGATTGCCCAGAGAGTAGTCATACACATTCTCGGGGCCCACGACCTTGGCCTGCTCCAGACCATAGGCGAACAACTGGCGGATGACAGAGGGGGCGGTACCCAAAGTGTAATATTCCTGATTGACCATGATAACAGCTCCTATTCTTCTTTTCCTTATTTATATTGCGCATGCGGCTCAAACGCATGCATGACCAACTATTACTATACGAGTGTTTTCTTTGATTGTCAAGTATTTATCAAAGGAAACGGATTTTTATGAAAAAATTTATGCAAACGAAACAACTGAGGGCCTCAGTTCAGCTCCATCCGCTGAGCCAGCACGCTGCCGGCGGCGATGGAAGCCAGCTTGGACTCGGCGCTGTCGGCACGGGACACCAGCACGATAGGCACCTTGGCGCCCAGAATGATACCGGCGTTCTTGGCGTTGCCGAACAGGGAAGCGGCCTTGCCGATGCCGTTGCCCACCTCATAGTTGGGCACCAGCAGAATGTCGGCGTCGCCTGCGCCGGGGGCGGTGTAGTGCTTGTGGTGGCAGGCCTCCTTGCTGACCGCCAGATCGAGGGCTACGGGGCCGCACACGTTCATATTGTACTTGCTCCAGCGCTCGGTCATGTGGGCCAGTGCGTCGGCGTCCACAGTGGACTGGATCTTGGGGTTCACCACCTCCGCGCCGCAGATGCAGGCGGCGTTGATGCTCTCATAGCCCAGAGCGTGCAGCACCATGGCGGCATTCTCCAGAATTTCAGCCTTCTTGTCCAGATCGGGGAAGGTGTTGACGCCGCCGTCGGTGAGGATCACCATCTTGCCATAGGCGGGGATCTCATAGAACATGCAGTGGGTGGTGAGATGGCTGGTACGCAGGCCGCACTCCTTGTTGAACACGGCGCGCATCAGATCGGCAGTGCCCAGGATGCCCTTCATCAGGAAATTGGCCTTGCCCTCGGCGCACAGGGCCACGGCCTTGGCGGCGCAGTCGGTGTCGCTGTCACCGGCGACGATCTCATAATCGGCGGGGTTCTCACCCAGACCGGACAGCATGTCCTTGATCTTGTCCACATGGCCCACCAGAATGGGGGTGGCGATGCCCTCCTTGCGGGCCTCCACCACCGCCTCAATGACAGGCTGGTCGTGTGCGGCGGCCACGGCGATGACGCCGGTCTTACCGCCCTTGGCGGCCTCTAAGATGCCGTTGATCGTATTGATCATGTACGTTTCCTCCTGAATTTCTGTGATGTGATCAGAAAATTATGGTTACATTCCACATTATACATCCACATGGCACCAGCGTCAACGATAAACCGAAGGATTCAATGAAATATTTTGTAAAACGCCGGCGCAAGAAGAAAATGGTTGAAGAAAATGGGAGAGTATGCTATGATATAAAATTACGAAACACCTTATTGAATCAGAAATGAGCAAGAATATGAAAACACATGACTTTTATTTCGACCTGCCCCAGGAGCTGATCGCCCAGACGCCCATCGAGCGGCGTGATGCCTCCCGCCTGCTGGTGCTGGATAAGACCACCGGCGCGTGGGAGCACCGGCACTTTTTCGATCTGCCGGAGTATCTCCATCCTGGCGACTGTCTGATCCTCAACGATTCCCGTGTGCTGCCGGCCCGTCTGCTGGGCCAGCGTATGCCGGGCGGCGGCGCCTGCGAGGTGCTGCTGCTGATCGACCGGGGCGACAAGACATGGGAGTGTCTGGTGCGGCCCGGCAAGAAGATGCGTAAGGGCGCAAAGCTCTCCTTCGGCGACGGTCAACTGACTGCCGAGGTCACGGAGGAACTGCCCGGCGGCAACCGGCTGGTGCGCTTCGACTACGAGGGCATCTTCCTAGAGGTGCTGGACCGCCTGGGCAAAATGCCCCTGCCGCCTTATATCAAAGAGGAGCTGCAGGACCGTGAGCGCTATCAGACCGTGTACTCCAAGGTGGTGGGCAGCGCCGCCGCACCCACGGCGGGCCTCCATTTCACCAAGGAGCTGCTGGAAAAGGTACAGGCCATGGGCGTGGGTATCGGCTATGTGACGCTGCATGTAGGTCTTGGCACCTTCCGCCCGGTGAAGGAGGACGAGATCACCGAGCATGAGATGCACAGCGAGTACTGCGTCATTCCCCAGGAGACGGCCGACCTTATCAACCGCACCCGTGCAAACGGCGGCCGCGTCATCTGCGTGGGCACCACCTCATGCCGCACGGTGGAATCCTGGGCGGGGGAGGACGGCACCATGCAGGCCAGCGCCGGATGGACGAATATCTTCATCTATCCCGGCTACCACTTCAAGGCCACGGACGCCCTGATCACCAATTTCCACCTGCCGGAATCCACCCTGATCATGCTGGTGTCCGCCCTGGCGGGCCGTGAGCATATCCTGGCGGCATATCAGGAGGCGGTAAAGGAGAAGTACCGTTTCTTCTCCTTCGGCGACGCCATGTTTATCCATTGATTTAGGAGAGCGATATATGTTCAAAGTCATCAAAAAACAGGGCCGCGCCCGGCGGGGACAGTTCCAGTGCGCCCACGGCGGCGTGGTACAGACGCCGGTGTTTATGAACGTAGGCACCCAGGCCGCCATCAAGGGCGGCATCGACGCCTTTGATCTGCGGGACGAGCTGGGCTGCCAGATTGAGCTGAGCAATACCTACCACCTGCACCTCCGCCCTGGCGACGAGACGGTGAAGGCCCTGGGCGGCCTACACAAGTTTATGGGCTGGGATGGCCCCATCCTGACGGACAGCGGCGGCTTTCAAGTGTTTTCCCTTGCCAGCCTGCGGAAGATCAAGGAGGAGGGCGTGACCTTCGCCTCCCACCTGGACGGCCACCGCATCTTCATGGGTCCGGAGGAGAGCATGCGCATCCAGTCTAACCTGGGCAGCGATATCGCCATGGCCTTTGACGAGTGCGTGGAAAACCCCGCCCCCTACGACTACGCCAAGGCCTCCTGTGAGCGGACGCTGCGCTGGCTGGAGCGGTGCAAGGCGGAGCACGACCGGCTCAACAGCCTGCCGGATACGGTGAACCCCAAGCAGATGCTGTTCGGCATCAACCAGGGCGCCACCTACGCCGACCTGCGGATCTGGCACATGCAGCAGATCGCCAAGATCGACTGCGACGGCTTCGCCATCGGCGGCCTGGCGGTTGGTGAGCCCACCGAGGTCATGTACGAGATCATCGACGCGGTGGAACCCTATATGCCGGCCGACAAGCCTCGGTATCTGATGGGCGTGGGCACCCCCAGCAATATCATCGAGGGCGTGGCCCGGGGCGTGGATTTCTTCGACTGCGTTATGCCTGCCCGCAACGCCCGCCACGGCAAGCTCTTCACCTGGCAGGGCACCATGAACATCAAAAACGCCCAGTACAAGCTGGACGACGGCCCCATTGATCCCCAGTGCGACTGCCCCGTGTGCCGCAAGTTCAGCCGCGCCTACCTCCGCCATCTGTTCACGGCCCAGGAGATGCTGGGCATGCGCCTGGCGGTGATGCACAACCTGTACTTCTATAATAAGCTGACCCAGCGGATCCGCACCGCCCTGGACGAGGACGAATTTGACGCCTTCCGGGCCGAGTACAGTCGCAAGCTGGCAGAAAAAGTGTAAAATTTCTTGGCAAGTGCTGCCAAAGCCCTTGCCAAACGGACAAGTTTTCTGTATAATAATCAAGATATCTGTGAAAAGGAGTATCCCCTATGTTTGATCTGATTACAACGGCATATGCCGAATCCGGCACCTCCACCGCAGCTGGCGGCGGTATGTCCTCCATCCTGATGATCGTCGTCATGCTGGCGATCTTCTACTTCCTGCTGATCCGTCCCGAGAATAAGCGGAAAAAGCAGGCCGAGGAGATGCGCAGCTCCCTGAAGAAGGGTGACTGGCTGACCACCATCGGCGGCGTGTATGGCCGTGTTGTCTCCATTACCGACCGTACCGTGGTCATCGAGACCAGCGAGGATCGCGTCCGCATCGAGTTCCTGAAGTCCGCGATCGGTCAGGTGGGCACGCTGGACGAGCAGGCTGCCGCCATGCAGCGCGGCGGCAAGAAGGCCAAGAAGGAAGAGGCTCCCGCCGAGGTGGAAGCCCCCAAGGCCGAAGCTCCCGCCGAGGAGCCCGCTGCCGAGGAGAAGACCGAGGAGTAATTTCCCGACCAGATGAAAATGACGCTCTCATCCGAGAGCGTCATTTTTTTGCCCTCCCGATGCATACAGTGTCATCAGAACGGGAAGGGGGAGTATCCATGTCTTGGAGAAGGATCTTGGGAAAACGCACCTGGCTGGGCCTGGTCGCCGCTGTGGCTTCGCTGCTGCTGTGGCTCATGCTGGGCGCGCTGCTGATCACGCGGGGCACGCTGCCGCCGGAGTTGGCGGACGGCTGGCTCTATGGCGGCTGTGCCCTGTCGGTGGTGCTGGGCGGCTGCCTGGCCGGAAAGGGGAGGGGGGAGCGGCTGCTGCCGCTGATGGTGGCGGCGCTGCTGTACGCTGTGCTGTGGATCGCGGCGCTGGCCACGGCCCAGCCGCTGGATTTCGCCGGCCGGGGCATCTGGATCACCGCCGCGGTGCTGGGCGGCGGGCTGCTGGGCTGTCTGCTGCCGGGCGGCGGAAAGCGCAAAAAGCGCAGCAAGAGCAAAACCTATGCCCGGACAAAGCGCCGTAAGCGGGCGGTAACATAATGTGTCAATGACAAAAATCACAAAAAACGGGTTTTTCGCAAAAATGATTTGACAAAAAAACGGCGCTGTCTGGGTTCCCTGCGAAAATGCGCCGATTTCCATATCTGGTGCCCTATGTCCGCCGGATTTACCACATTTCGGAGCGAACGGGGCAGGGGAGCACTGTATTTCATCCTGTTTTACATGGTAGACATAATACTGTTTACATAACATTTTAACATAACTGACAAAAATCAGGGAATTTACGGAAAGCCCTTGCAGTTTGCCCGAAATTGCCCTATAGTATTTACGGTAACTTATGGCTTCTATTTGCTTGGCTTGTCTCATATAGTGGGACGGGGTGAGTGATATACCATGAAGCTGCGTAGGGTTTGGAATCAGGCACAGGCGTCGCAGCCGCGTGTTACGCGATTGCTGACGCTGTGTGCATTTTTTGCGGCCGGCATCGTGCTGGGCCAGGTGGTGCAGCCTGCCGTGACGGCGGGCGACCTGGCGGACTATCTGCGCCGCTATGCCGGACTGGTGGCCGAGAGCGGCCCCACACAGGCGTCGCTGCCTATGGCGGCCGCCGCCTATCTGCGGGAGCCTGCGGTGATCTTCCTGCTGGGCTTCTGCACCTTCGGCGCGGCGGTGATCCCGCTGGTGTGCCTGTGGCAGGGGTTCACTCTGTCCTTCGCCGTGGCCTGCTTCGCCGCAAGTCTGGGCCGTGACGGGGTGCTGCTGTCCCTGGCGGCCTTCGGCATCCGTGGCGTAATCCTGATCCCCTGCACCCTGCTGACGGCCCAATGGGCCTTTGACAAAGCTCTGGCCCGCCTGCTGGGCGAAAAGGCGGCGCCATCCCGGCGCGGGCCGCTGGCGGCCTGCCTGGCGCTGCTGCTGTTGGGCGCGGTGCTGGAGGTGATCGCTGTGCCGCGGCTGTTCGCCCTGCTGCTGACGAAACTATCCTGAAAGGAGGAAAGCGTATATGCCGGATCATATCGCCGACTACTGCCGCTATCTGACGGAAGAGAAGCACGCACAAAAGAATACGCTGAACTCCTATGCCCGTGACCTGAACCAGTTCCAGACCTGGCTCATGGCCAACGGCATCACCGACCTGAAGAAGGTGAAGAAGGAGACCGTCAACGAATACCTGCAATACATGAGCGGTAAAGGGAAATCCCCTGCCACCGTGACGCGCTCCACGGCCTCCATCCGTTCCTTCTATAACTACATGCTGCGGGAGGGACGGGTCAAGACCAACCCCGCCAAGGCCGTGACCTCCCAGAAGGTGGAGCGCAAATATCCCGAGATCCTCACCAACCGCGAGGTGGAGCTGTTCCTGGAGCAGCCCAAGTGCGTGGACGAGAAGGGCTTCCGGGATCACGCCATGCTGGAGCTGCTGTACGCCACGGGCATCCGGGTGTCCGAGCTGATCGGCCTGAACGTAGAGGATGTGAACCTGACGGTGGGCTTCATCCGCTGCACCACCCACGGCAAGGAACGCATCATACCACTGTACACCGCCGCTGTCAAGGCGCTGTGGGAGTATATGGAGAAGATCCGTCCCCGCATCATCGCCGATGAGAACCAGCAGGCCCTGTTCGTCAACATGAGCGGAGAGCGCATGAGCCGCCAGGGCTTCTGGAAGATCATCAAGTACTACCAGGAGAAGGCGGAGATCAATAAGGACATCACGCCCCACACCCTGCGCCACAGCTTCGCCGTCCACCTGCTGGAAAACGGCGCTGACCTGCGCTCCATCCAGGAGATGCTGGGCCACGCGGATATCTCCTCCACCCAGATCTACACCCATGTCATTCAAAAGCAGTTGAAGGACGTCTATAACAAGGCCCATCCCCGTGCCTGAAAGCCGTACACCCTGTTTCCGCAGGCGCTGTACGGCTTTTTTCCGCCTATTGTGCCATATCGAACAAAATTTTGTTGCCATAGGCGGAAAAAAAGAGTATAATAAACTGATTTATCATGGGGAGGGAGCGCCGTGCGTATTTTGGGAATCGACCCGGGAGTGGCCATCGTGGGCTTCGGCGTGCTGGACTGCGCCGGCGCGCGGCAGCAGATGGTGCAGTACGGCGCCATCAACACCCCGGCCGGTATGCCCCTGGCGGCACGGCTGACGCTGATCGAGAGCGACCTGACGGCGCTGATCCGGGAATTTCACCCCGATGAAATGGCCATCGAGGAGCTGTTCTTCAGCAAGAATATCACCACCGGCATCGCGGTGGCCCACGCCCGGGGCGTGATATTGTGTACCGCGGAAAAGCTGCACCTGCCCATTTACGAATACACCCCCATGCAGGTGAAGCAGGCGGTGGTGGGCTATGGCCTTGCCGAGAAGAAGCAGGTGATGGACATGACCCGCCGTCTGCTGAAGCTGAAGGCCGTCCCCCGGCCCGACGACGCCGCCGACGCGCTGGCCATCGCCATCTGCCATGCCCGCAGCGCCACCAGCCTGCTGCGGCGCACCGATCCCAACGTAAAGGAGACCGTGTGATGTTTTACTATCTCAACGGCATTGTGGCCGAAATGGAGGCCAACCTGGCCGTGATCGACTGCGGCGGTGTGGGCTACGCCTGCGCCACCACCAACTATACCCTGTCTCAGTTGAAGAAGGGCGAAAAGGCCCGGCTGTATACCTACATGAACGTCCGGGAGGATGCTGTGGAGCTGTACGGCTTCGCCAGCCAGAGCGAGCTCCACAGCTTCAAGCTGCTGCTGGGCGTTTCCGGCGTCGGCCCCAAGGCGGCGCTGTCCATCCTCTCCGCCAACACCCCGGCCAATCTGGCCATGGCGGTGGTGATGGGGGACGAAAAGGCCCTGACCGCCGCGCCGGGCATCGGCAAGAAGATCGCCCAGCGCATCATTCTGGAGCTGAAGGATAAGCTGGCCAAGGAGCAGAGCTCCTTCGGCCCGGACACCGGCGGCAGCGTGCCGGTGATGGTGCTGCCCAACGACAAGGCCAAGGAGGCCGGTGCGGCGCTGGCCGTGCTGGGCTACAGCGGCAGCGAGGTGGCGGCGGCCCTGAAGGGCATCGACATGGACGCCCTGCCGCTGGAGGAGATCATCCGCCAGGCGCTCAAGCGCATGGCGAAGTAAGGGAGGGGACAGCGTGAGCATTGACTACGGAAGCGACATCTACGAGGAGCCGATCGTATCTACCTCCTTCCTGCCGGAGGACACCCAGGAGAAGTCCTTGCGTCCCCATACCCTGAAGGAGTACATCGGCCAGGAGAAGGCCAAGGGCAACCTGTCCGTGTTTATCGAGGCGGCACGCCGCCGTGGCGAATCACTGGATCATGTGCTGCTCCACGGCCCTCCGGGCCTAGGCAAGACCACGCTGGCGGGCATCATCGCCGCCGAGATGGGGGTCAATATCCGCATCACCTCCGGCCCGGCCATCGAAAAGCCCGGCGATCTGGCGGCGCTGCTGACCAACCTCAACGAGAATGACATTCTCTTCGTGGATGAGATCCACCGGCTGAACCGGGCCGTGGAGGAGATTTTGTACCCCGCCATGGAGGACTACGCCATCGACATCATCATCGGCAAGGGCCCCTCCGCCAACTCCATCCGGCTGGATCTGCCCCGCTTCACCCTGATCGGGGCTACCACCCGGGCAGGCTCGCTGTCCGCGCCCCTGCGTGACCGCTTCGGCGTGACGCTGCGGCTGGAGCTGTATACGCCGGAGGAGCTGAAGGAGATCGTCACCCGCAGCGCGGGTATTCTGGATGTGCCCATCGAGGAGGCCGGCGCCATGGAGATCGCCCGCCGTTCCCGGGGCACGCCCCGTATCGCCAACCGCATGCTGCGCCGTGTCCGGGACTTCGCCGAGGTGAAGGCCGACGGCGTCATCACCCGCGACGTGGCGGACAGCGCCCTGCTGGCGCTGGAGGTGGACTATCTGGGCCTGGATCAGGTGGATCGCCGGATGCTGCGTGCCATTATCGAGAATTACGGCGGCGGCCCGGTGGGCCTGGACACGCTGGCGGCTACCATCGGCGAGGAGTCGGTGACTCTGGAGGACGTGTACGAGCCCTATCTCATGCAGTTGGGCTTTCTGACCCGCACGCCCCGGGGCCGCTGTGTGACCCAGAAGGCGTATGAACACCTGCACATGGCCTTCCTGGGCCAGACGCAAATGGAATTATGAGAGGAATCGGGAAAAATGGGTAAATTATTTGGTACGGACGGCATCCGCGGTGTCGTCGGCGAAAATCTGACGGCGGAGCTGGCCTTTCATGTGGGCCAGTCCGTGGCCGTCGTATTGCAGGAGGAGCTGGGCCGCAGGCCGATGATCACCATCGGCAAGGATACCCGCATCTCCTCGGATATGCTGGAGGCGGCCCTTACGGCGGGCATCTGCTCCGTGGGCGGCGATGTGCTGCTGCTGGGCACCATCCCCACCCCTGCCGTGGCCTTCCTGACGGTGCAGGAGCAGGCGGACGCCGGTGTGGTGATCTCCGCCAGCCACAACCCCTACGAGCATAACGGCATCAAGGTGTTCAACGCCCAGGGCTACAAGCTGCCCGACGCCATGGAGGAGCGGGTGGAGGAGCTGATCCTGTCCGGTGCGAAGATGCCCGTTAAGACCGGCGGTGAGCTGGGCCGCTGCCATAACGGCGCCCAGGAGATGCACGACGACTATGTGAACCACCTGATCAACACCATCGGCTGCGACCTGTCGGGCCTGCGGGTGCTGGTGGACTGCGCCAACGGCGCCGCCGCCGCCACGGCCCCCGACCTGTTCCAGCGCCTGCCGGTGATGGCGGACTTCATCAACATCGACCCCGACGGCGTCAACATCAACAGCGGCTGCGGCTCCACCCATCTGGAGCAGCTTGCCACCATGACCGTGGCAGGGAAGTACCACCTGGGCATCGCCTTTGACGGCGACGCCGACCGATGCCTTCTGGTGGACGAGAAGGGCCATACCATCGACGGCGACAAGATCATGGCGGTCTGCGGCCTGGCCCTGCGCCGGGACGGCAAGCTGACCAACAACGCCGTGGTGTCCACGGTCATGTCCAACCTGGGCCTTCACGAATTCTGCCGCAACGAGCATATCGACCTGGTCTGCACCGCCGTGGGCGACCGCCATGTGCTGGAAAAGATGGTGGAGTGCGACTACGCCATCGGCGGTGAGCAGTCCGGCCACATGATCTTCCGGGAGTACGCCACTACCGGCGACGGTGAACTGACGGCCCTGCAATTCCTCAAGGCCCTGAAGGCGTCGGGCAAGCCCGCCTCCCAGCTGGCCGCCTGCTGCGCCCAGTATCCCCAGGAGCTGATCAACGTGCCCCTGTCCCTGGCCGCGGGCGAGAAGGAGCGCGTCATGGCCTCGCCGGAGCTGGCCCGGGCCGTGAAGGCGCAGGAGGAGAAGCTGGGTGGAGAGGGCCGCGTGCTGATCCGTCCCTCCGGCACCGAGGCGCTGATCCGCGTGATGGTAGAGGCCAAAACCGACGAGATCGCCCGCAAGGTGGCGGAAGATTTGGCGGAATTGGTCAAAAAACTCTAAGAAAACGCAACTTTTTGACAAATTTTCGCGGACGGCTTGACAAATTATTTATCGAAAAGGTATAATAGACAATGGTAAATAGTAAAGAGGCTAGTTTTGCCTATTTGGAGACATTGAGCGACGAACAGCTATGCGCCGCCTGCCAGACCGGAAACCGCAATGCCGAAGAGGTCCTGGCCGCCCGGTATCACCGCCTGGTGCGCAGCATAGCCCGTCCCTACTTCCTGGCCGGCGGCGATAACGAGGATCTGCTGCAGGAGGGGATGGTAGGGCTGATCAAGGCCATGCGGGAATATGACCCCGGCCAGTCGGCGTCCTTCTGCACCTTTGCCGAGGTGTGTATCCGCCGCAGATTGTATACGGTGCTGAAATCCGCCTCCTCCGGCAAACACCAGCCTTTGAATCAAGCGATCCCCCTGAATCCCTCATTCTTTGACGTCAGTCTCGCTTTTGCACAGGTCGACCCCGAGGTTTTGCTGATCGACAGGGAAAAAACCGCCGGTCTGCTGGAGTACACATGCAAACAGTTATCCGCCTTCGAAGCTGAGATTTTAGGGTACTATTTGGACGGTCTCACCTGCCGTGAGATCGCAGGAACTGTGGGCAAGCCGCCAAAATCGGTGGAAAATGCTGTGCAGCGCATACGCCGCAAGATCGGGCGGCAACTTCAATCGGGCGATATCAGCAAGGGCTGAACGCAATATATTTCTCAAAGAGAGGGTAAAATCATGTACGAAGACAAGACTTTAGTTTGCAAAGAGTGTGGCAAGGAATTCGTTTTCACCGCCGGTGAGCAGGAGTTCTACGCTGAGCGCGGCTTCCAGAACGAGCCCCAGCGCTGCAAGTCCTGCCGCGACGCCCGCAAGAACGCGGCCCGTGGTCCCCGCGAGTATTTCACCGCTGTCTGCGCTGCCTGCGGCGGCGAGGCCAAGGTTCCCTTCGAGCCCAAGTCCGACCGTCCCGTGTACTGCAGCGACTGCTTCGCCAAGATGCGTCAGAACGGCTAATTCCTGCCCCACACACTGATTTTATACAAAAAGTCTCCGGCACATTTCGTGCCGGAGGCTTTTCCTTATGTAGGGAGCATGTAAAGAGAAGATGAGAGCTGCATTACAGTTCTGTCACGGCGGCTTCCACAACTCGTGTCATGCGGTCGGTGAAGCGCTGCAGGGTGTCGCACACCGCGTTTGCGTCACCGTTGATGGTGTCCAGCAGCATCTCGTGGAACACCTCTACGTCCGCGGCCCGCTCATGAAGGCAGGAGGCGTAGATGTACCGCAGCAGCGTCTGCTGTCCCTGAATGGCCAGCATGTGCCGATCCAGCCGCCGGTTGCCGCAGTTGTGATAAAACGTTCCAATAAACTCCTTCACCGCCATCACCTCGTCGTGCTCGGTCCTGGCGTTGGTGTATTCCTCCAGCCGCTGCCGCAGCTCCGGGACGATGACGCCCCGGCTGCCGTTGACCATAGCCAGCCGGATGGCGGCGCCGTGCAGCGTCATGGCCAACTGCTGGATCTCCAGCACATCGTGGGGCTCCAGCGAGATCACATGGGCTCCCACGTTGGTCTCATAGACCACCAGTCCCTCCTGCTGCAGGCGGTTGATGGCCTCCCGCAGGGGCGTACAGCTGACGCCCATTTTGCTTTGCAGCTCGTTGACGTTCAGCTTCGAGCCTAGCGGGATCTGGAGCTGAATGATGGCTTCCCGCAGCTTTTCATAGACCAGATCTACCAAAGACTGCTTTTTGATAGAGAGCATAGGTGCCTCCCAGATGTTACTTCTTGCAAAATGCAAACATATTATAGTAACCTGTCCTCAAAAAATCAAGAGGAATTTTCTGAATTCCACAAAAAAAGTCAAGCTTCAAATTACCCCTTGCTTTTTTGAAAAAAAGTGTTATTATATCTTGCAAGATATATTTGCTTTACAGCAATAAAGTATCAATAGGAGGAGACGTCATGTACTATCAGGTGTCAAAAGAATTCTTTGAAAAGCTGCCCAATGCCTACTTCGGCGCGGTGGCTGTCCGTGGACTGGACAACACCCGCGAGATCCCCGAGCTGGAGCAGATGCTGGCGGAGAATGTGGCCGCCTGTGAGGCATATTTTACCGGCAAAAAGCCCAAGGAGACCGAGGATATCGTGCCCTACCGCACCGCCTTTACCGCCCTGGGCATCAACCCCAATAAGTTTATGTGCTCCATCGAAGCGCTGCTGACCCGCATCGCCAAGGGCAAGGGCTTCCCCCATATCAACGCCGCCGTGGATCTGGGCAACGCCGTGTCCATCAAGCACCGTCTGCCCATGGGCGCCCACGATTTGGACACCATCGACGAGGGCCTGGATGTCCGCCTGGCCGGGGAGGGGGATACCTTCATCCCCTTCGGCAGCACCGAGGAGGAGACTCCCGACGCGGGCGAGGCGGTCTACGCCTCCGGCAAGGAGATCCGTACCCGCCGCTGGACGTGGCGTCAGTCGGAGCGGGGCAAGATCACCGAGGAGACCAAGGCCATCCTGTTCCCCATCGACGGCTTCTCCGACGTGAATCAGGAGGAGGTCCACAAGGCCGCCGATGAGCTGATTGACCTGCTGCACCGCTATTTCGGCGACGGCATCCAGATCGAGGTGGGCTACGTCAGCAAGGAGCAGCCCCGCTTCGAGTTCTTCAAATAAGACTATTGTAAAAAGAAACACCTTTCGCTGTGCGAAAGGTGTTTCTTTTTATGCGCTTTGTTACTCCAGGATAATCCAGTTTTCCTCCCGCTCCGTTACATAGCCTACGGCAGCGGCGTTGGGGATGGCGTCTTGCAGCTCCCGCAGGCAGGCGTCCACGTCGGCGGTGTCCACCGCCATCAGCAGGCCGCCGCTGGTCTGGGGATCATACAGCAGATCCTGCATGGTGCGGCTGACGCCATTGCGGACGGTGACGCCCGCCTCGGCATAGTCCCGGTTCCGATAGGCCCCGGCAGGGAGAAAGCCCATGTCCGCCAGCTCCCACGCCTCCGGATGGAAGGGCACGTCTTTGGCGCGGATGTGTACCGTGCAGCCGCTGCCCTGGGCCATCTCGAAGCTGTGGCCCAGCAGGGCGAAGCCCGTCACGTCGGTGCAGCTGTGGACGCGGTACTTCACCATGATGTCCCGGGCCGCCTTGTTCAGTGTGGCCATCTGCCGGTAAATGCGCTCCATCACATCGCCGCTTACCAGTCCCGCCTTGGCGGCGGTGGTCAACACGCCCACGCCCAGCGGCTTGGTCAGGATCAGCACGTCGCCGGGCTTTGCACCGCTGTTGGTCAGGATGCGGCCGGGATGCACGAACCCGGACACCGCCAGGCCATAGATGGGCTCCGCTCCGTGGATGGTGTGTCCTCCGGTGATGATAACACCCGCCTCATAGGCCTTGTCGTACCCGCCCCGCAGCAGCTCCTGCACCATATCGGCGGTCATGGCCTCGGGGATGCACATGATGTTCAGCGCCAGCTTCGGCTCGCCGCCCATGGCGTATACGTCGCTGATGGCGTTGGCCGCGGCGATCTGCCCGTACAGGAAGGGGTCGTCCACAATGGGCGGGAAGAAATCCGTGGTCTGCACCAGCGCCGTGTTTTCGTCCAGATAGTACACGCTGGCGTCGTCGGACTTGTCAAAGCCCACCAGCAGCCGGGGGTCGCTGTGGGTGCGGAAGCCCTCCAGCAGATGCACCAGCGTTCCCGCCCCCACCTTTGCGCCGCATCCGGCGCAGGAGGCCAGCTTCGTCAGCTTTACTTCAGTCTCCATGGTCAATCCTCCGTTTCATCCGTGTGATACACGGTGGTGTATCCTGTGCCGTCCCACGTGGCCACCTGCTCGATCTCCTCAAGTCCGGCATCGGCCGGGGGGAGATAGTCCCCCTCGCACCGGACGCAGGTGCCGCAGCTGCTGCTCAGGTCTCTCGGCACCGGCATCATGCGGCAGGAGATGCCCCGTTCACCGCAGAGCTGCTTGTACCGCACCGCGCCGAAGTGGGAGAAAAAGGTCACAATGTACGTCACTTGGTAAAGGTCAGCGTCCACTCGCCGTCCTGTTCGCTGACGGCCACCTGATAGCCCTGATGCTGGGCGTAGCGGGTGGTGTTCTCCCGGGAGGCGTGGTTGTCCACAATGATCTGATAGGCGTTTTCCTTGCTCTCCATGGCGCTGCGCAGCAGCACCACGGGTTCGGGGCAGGAAAGGCCCCGTGCGTCGATGATTTTCATATTGGTATCTCCTTATTTCTTCTTGAAGGTGTTCAGGCAGGCAATCACCGCCACCACGGCGATGCCCAGCAGCACGGCGATCTTACCGGCGGCGGTGGGGCCGTCGGCGCTGGAGGCCAGGCCGAAGTTGTGACAGAAGGCCGCACCCACGATCAGGCCCAGCACAGTGACGGCGCTGTCGGAGTTGCCCTCGCCGGACATGACCAACTGCCGCAGGGGGCAGCCGCCCAGCAGCACGCAGCCAAAGCCCACCAGCAGCATGCCCAGGCAGTTCCACAGCCCGTCGGTGTGGGCGATAGGCTGGCCCTCGAAGCCCAGATGGAAGAAGGTGGCCTCACCCACGCCGTTGAGGATCAGGTTGCAGACCAGCGCGCTGACCAGGATAGCGCCGAAGCCCATCAGCAGCTTGGGTTCACGGAACAGCACGATGTCGCGGATGCCGCCCACCATGCACAGGCGGGTGCGCTGGGCCAGCGCGCCCACGATGAGACCGGCGATCAGGCTGATGGCCACCGCGGCGTGCTTGGCGCCGGGGCCGCCGCCCGCTTCGGTGAAGAAGATGAAGGCGGGCGCCGCCACCAGCAGGATGAACACCACCACCTGGATGGCGGGGAAGATCACGCCGTCCAGCTTGGTCTGGGTATAGGTGCGCTTCAGGGAGTAGCCCCGCTTCAGGAAGAACACACCGGCCAGGATGCCCAGCACAAAGCCCAGCAGGCCCAGCAGGGCGTTCAGGTCGCCGCCCGCCAGACGCAGGATCATGCGGAAGGGGCAGCCCAGGAACATCAGGCAGCCCACCATCACGAAGAATCCCAGCACAAATCGGGTGACGGGTGCGCTGCCGCCCTTGGCGGAGAACTCCTTCTTGCACAGGGCCACGATGAAGCTGCCCAGCACCAGGCCGATGATCTCCGGCCGGATGTACTGCACGGCGGCGGCACGGTGCAGGCCCAGACCGCCGGCGGTATCCCGCAGGAAGCAGGCGATGCAGAAGCCCATATTGGAGGGATTGCCGAAAAAGACCAGCAGCGAGGCAATGACGCCGATGATCAGTCCGGCGATGACGATTTGGATTCGTTCGCGTTTGACATTCATGTTGGATCTTTCTCCTCTTTATATAGTATCTTATCATACCATACCACCATAGTCGACAGAATGTCCAATACCAATTATAGATATATCCTCTGAAAAGATTTGCTTTTCCAATAAATGTGTGGTAAGCTGATAAAAAATAAGGAAGTAGGAGCGTGAGACCGTGGAGCGGATCTATCTGGATAATGCCAGCACCAGCTTTCCCAAAGCGCCCGGCGTGGCGGAGGCGGTGTACCATTATATCAGCGACTGTGGCTGCAACATCAACCGCGGCGGCTATGACGAGGCCTATCAGGCGGAGGAGACGGTGCTGCACACCCGCCAGCTGCTGACGGAGCTGTTCCGCGGCCCCGACTGCCGGAACGTGGTGTTCACCCGCAACATCACCGAGAGCCTGAATGTCCTCTTGAAGGGCTTTCTGAAGCCCGGAGACCATGTGATGGTCTCCGCCATGGAGCACAACGCCGTCATGCGGCCCCTGACCCAGCTTCAGGCACAGGGCGTCACCTTCGACCGCATCCCCTGCGCGCCGGACGGCACGTTGGACACCGCCGCCATGGAGGGCCTGCTGCGGCCCAACACCCGCGCCGTGGTGATGCTCCACGCCAGCAACGTCTGCGGCACGGTGCTGCCTGCCGGAGAGGTGGGGGCCTTCTGCCATGCCCACGGCTTGAGATTCCTCCTGGACACCGCCCAGACGGCGGGCGTCCTGCCCATCGACATGGAGGCCATGCACATCGACGCCCTGGCTTTCACCGGCCACAAGGGCCTGCTTGGCCCGCAGGGCGTAGGCGGGTTTATCCTCCGGCCGGACATGGTGCCGCTGGTGGAGCCGCTGATCGCCGGAGGCACCGGCAGCGTCAGCCATGAGGAGCGTATGCCGTCCTTCATGCCGGATAAGTTCGAGGCGGGCACCATGAACCTGCCGGGGATCATGGGCCTCCATGAGGCCCTCTGCTGGCTGAAGGGGGAGACCATCGACGCCGTCCGCGCCCATGAGCTGGCGCTGACGGAGCGGTTCCTCGCCGGTGCGCTGTCGATCCCGAACCTGCGGGTGGTGGGCCGCCGGGATGTGACAGGCCGGGTAGGCGTGGTGTCCGTGGTACCGGAGAACGCCGACCCCGCCCTGGTGGCCGACGCTCTGGGACAGGAATACGGCATCATGGTGCGTGTGGGCCTTCACTGCGCGCCCAATACCCACAGGACGCTGGGCACCTATCCCACCGGCACCATCCGCTTTTCCTTCGGCTGGCACAATACGCCCCAGCAGGTGGACACGGCCCTGTCCGCCCTGCGTGAGCTGTGTGGGAGGACCACATGGAACTGAAGCAATTACAGTCATTCTGCGCCGTTGTAAAGCATAGAAGCTTCACAAAGGCGGCGGAGAAATTATACCTGTCCCAGCCCACCATCAGCACCCATGTGCGGCAGCTGGAGGAGGAATTCCAGACCAGTCTCATCATCCGCACCACCAAATCCGTGGAGGTGACGCCCCGCGGCCAGGAGCTGTACGAGTGCGCCTGCAACATCGTGAACCTGCGGGACAATCTCATGCGCAGCTGGAGTGACGAGGATGAGAAGATGATCCGCATCGGCGCGTCCACCATCCCCTCGGCCTACATCCTTCCGGAGATCCTGCCTGCCTTTCGGGCCATCCGCCCCGCGTCCCAGTTCCATGTGTTCCAGAGCGACAGCCAGGGCATCGTGGACGGCCTGCTGTGCGGCGCCTTCGACGTGGGCCTCATCGGCGCGGACATGCACGAGGAGGCCCTGGAGCTGACGCCCTTCTATGCCGACCGGATGGTGCTGATCACCCCGGTCAGCGAACACTTCCGCCGCTATCAGGCGGCGGGCGGCATGACGCTCTCGGAGATCTGCCGTGAGCCCATGCTGCTGCGGGAGAAGGGCAGCGGCAGCAAGAAGTGCGTCTCCGCCTATTTCGAGCAGATGGGCGTGGACGAGAACGACCTGACCATCACTGCCCGCCTCAACGACCAGGAGTCCATCAAGAATCTGGTGGCCGGCGGCTTGGGCATCTCCATCATCTCGGAAAAGGCAGCGGAGGACGCGGTAAAGTCCGGACGGCTCATGACCTTCCGCCTGCCCCAGGGGGAGGCGCAGCGCAGGCTCTATGTGGCCTGCCGCCGCGGTGCGCCCATGAGCGGCCAGACCCAGCAGTTCGTCACCTTCGTCAAGCATTTTTACGAAAACTGACGGCGGCGGTACAAGAAAATTCCGCCGCATTGATTGACAAGCGCACAGCGGTGTGATATAACTTTATAAGATAATCACTTGGGAGGACATTACATCATGAAGCACATCAATACCATCGAGACTCGTGACCTTTGCGAGAGCGCCAAGAACGGCGGCTGCGGCGAGTGCCAGACTTCCTGCCAGTCTGCCTGCAAGACCAGCTGCGGTATTGCCAATCAGGCCTGCGAAAACAAGGAGACCAAGTAAACGGGTACTTGAAACTATGATGCCGCCCCTTCCGGGCGGCATTTTTAGCGTGCCCCATACTACCGTGAAGGGAATTAAGATATATGATCCATCAATATAAGCTGGGCGGCTATAACATCGTGCTGGATGTCTGCTCCGGCTCTGTCCACGCGGTGGACGAGCTGGCCTATGACATTATCGCCATGTTCGAAAGCGAGAGCCGCGACACCATCATCCGTGAGCTGACCGAGAAATACCGTACCGCCGAGGGTGTGACGGCGGAGGAGGTGGGCGAGTGCTATGACCAGATCGCACAGCTGAAGGCAGCGGGCAAGCTGTTTGCCCCGGATACCTTCCAGCCCATGGCGGGTGAGCTGAAGGCCCGTACCTCCGGCGTCATCAAGGCCCTGTGCCTGCACATCGCCCACACCTGTAACCTCAACTGCTCCTACTGCTTCGCCAGTCAGGGCAAGTACCACGGCGACCGCGCCCTGATGAGCTATGAGGTGGGCAAGCGGGCCCTGGACTTCCTTATCGAGAACTCCGGCTCCCGCCACAATCTGGAGGTGGACTTCTTCGGCGGTGAGCCGCTGATGAATTTCGACGTGGTGAAGCAGTTGGTGGCCTATGCCCGCTCCATTGAGAAACAGCATAACAAGCATTTTCGCTTTACACTGACCACCAACGGCGTGCTGATCGACGATGATGTCATCGACTTCGCCAACCGGGAAATGAGCAATGTGGTGCTGAGCCTGGACGGCCGCAAGGAGGTTCACGACCGCTACCGTGTGGACTACGCCGGCAACGGAAGCTGGGAGAAGATCGTTCCCAAGTTCCAGAAGCTGGTGGCCGCCCGGGACGGCAAAAACTACTACATGCGGGGCACCTTCACCCATGCCAACCCGGACTTCCTGGAGGATATCAAAACCATGCTGGAGCTGGGCTTCTCCGAGCTGAGCATGGAGCCCGTGGTGGCCGCCGCCGACGATCCCTCCGCTCTGACCGAGGCGGATCGGGCCGTGGTCATGGAGCAGTACGAGAAGCTGGCGGAGCTGATGCTGCAGCGGGACAAGGAGGGAAAGCCCTTTACCTTCTACCACTACATGATCGACCTGAAGGGCGGCCCCTGTATCTATAAGCGCATCTCCGGCTGCGGCTCCGGCACCGAGTATATGGCCGTCACCCCCTGGGGCGACCTGTACCCCTGCCACCAGTTCGTGGGCGACGAGAAGTTCCGGCTGGGCGACATCTGGCACGGCGTGGACAACCATGCCATCCAGGACGAATTCGCCTCCTGCAATGTCTACGCCCACGAGGAGTGCCGCGACTGCTGGGCGCGGCTGTACTGCTCCGGCGGCTGCGCCGCCAACGCCTATCACGCCACCGGCTCCGTCCGCGGCGTGTATGAGGCGGGCTGCGAGCTGTTCCGCAAGCGCATGGAGTGCGCCATCATGGTGGCCGTGGCCCGTGAGCTGGGGGGCGCTCAATGAGCACCCCCATCTGCGACTTCGTCCGCCGCTACCGGGACAGCGATGCCGCCCGGCTCCACATGCCGGGCCATAAGGGAAAGCCCCTTCTGGGTTTCGAGCCCTGGGACATTACGGAGATCGACGGCGCAGACGAGCTGTTCACCTCCCACGGCATCATCGCCGAGAGCGAGGCCCAGGCAAGCGCGCTGTTCGGCGCGCACACGGTATATTCCACCGGCGGCTCCACCCTGTGCATCCAGACCATGCTGCACCTGACGGCGCTGCACGCCGCGTCAAAAGGGGAAAGGCCCTGTATTCTGGCGGCCCGCAACGCCCATAAGGCCTTTGTCAACGCCGCCGCCCTGCTGGATATCGACATCCGGTGGCTCTATCCGGAGGCGGACAGCGGCTATGTCAGCTGTCCCATCACGCCGGAGCAGGTGCGCCGGACGCTGGAGAAAAGCGCCCAGAGGCCCACGGCGGTCTATGTGACCAGCCCGGATTACCTGGGGAATATGCTGGATCTCCGGGGCATCGCGGCGGCGTGCCATGACCTGGGCGTGCTGCTGCTGGTGGACAACGCCCACGGCGCGTATCTGAAATTTCTCCCTCAGTCCCACCACCCCATGGATCTGGGCGCGGACATGTGCTGCGATTCCGCCCACAAGACGCTGGGCGTCATCACCGGCGGCGCGTATCTGCACATCTCCCATACCGCGCCGGCGCTGCTGACCCGCCAGGCAAAGGCATCCATGGCGCTGTTCGGCTCCAGTAGTCCTTCCTATCTCATTTTGCAGTCGCTGGACGCTGCCAACGACCGGATGGCGGATTTTAAGGGTACATTACCGGCGTTTATGTACCAGATCAGCACCTTAAAAGACCGTTTATGTACCAATAAATACCGCCTGATAGGGGAGGAACCCCTGAAGCTGACCCTCTGTCCCAAGTCCTTCGGCTACACCGGAACGGAGCTGGCCGGGATACTGGAGCAGCATGGGCTGTACCCGGAATTCTACGATCCGGATCATGTGGTGCTGATGCTGACGCCCTATAACAGCGCCGATGACCTGCATCGGCTGGAAGCGGTGCTGCTGGGCCCGCCGCAAAAAGCGCCTGTCGCCGCCGTGCCGCCCCCTGTGCCGCACCCTCAGCCGGTGCTGACGCCGCGGCAGGCCATCCTGGCGGAGAGCGAGACGCTGCCGATCGGGCAATGCCTGGGCCGCGTTTCCGCCGCGGCCGCCATCAGCTGCCCGCCCGCCATCCCGCTGGCCGTCTGCGGCGAACGGATCGACCGGCAGGTGCTGGACTGCCTGCGGTATTACGGCGTCTCCGCCTGCGCGGTGGTAAAGGAATAGCATAAGAATCGTATACGGAAAGCCGCGGCGAAATGCTGCGGCTTTCTTTGTTGAAAACGCCAAATAGAAACGATTACATCTGTGCTTTTTTCACAGAAAGGCCACTTGACTTTCCGATGCGGTAAGCTTATAATCTCACAGCAAAAATGAAATGGCAGAAGTAAGGTGAGTATGATCATGGCACAAGCAAACGCAAAACGGCATATTTCGTCGCTCTTTCATCCGGTTGACCTGACACAGGGCACATGCTGGAGGACCATCCTGGTATTCTCCCTGCCCATCATATTGTCCTATCTTTTGCAGCAGGTGTATTCCATCAGCGACGCGGCCATCGTGGGCCAGACACTGACTGCCCAGGAGGTGGCGGGCGTCAACGATACCACATCGCTGGTGTTTATCTTTTTGCAGTTCGCCTTCGGCGTCAGCGCGGGCTTCTGCGTCATCACCTCGTGCAGCGTGGGCTGCCACGACCGGGAGGGCGTCCGCCGCTCACTGGTGACCCAGATCGTGCTGTCCGCCGCGTTGACGGTGCTGCTGACGGCGCTGGCGCTGGTGCTGCTGAACCCCATGCTGGCCTGGCTGAATATCACGCCGGACAACCCGGAGGTGTATCACGCGGCCTATACCTACTGTGCCGTGATCTTCGCCGGGATCGGCGCGCAGCTCTTCTATAACTTCATCTGCTCGTTCCTGCGCAGCCTGGGCGATTCCGTGACGCCGCTGCTGTTCCTGCTGTTCTCCACGGTGCTGAACGTGGGTCTGGATCTGTTGTTCATCATCGTGTTCCACTGGGGCGTGGCGGGGGCGGCCATCGCCACCGTGTCGGCCCAGTTGATCAGCACCGTGGGCTGTTTTATCTACGCATTTGCCCACTATCCCGACATCCGGCCCCTGCGGAGCGACTGGCGGCGCATCACCTGGTGGGATATCCGCCGCCATGTGACCCAGGGCATCCCTCTGGGTCTGCAGTTCTCCGTGCTGGCGGTGGGCATCATCGTGATGCAGAGCGTGGTGGTGCAGTTCGACATGCTGGAGGGCGTGATGGTCTCCAGCGCGGCCCAGAACGGCTTCGGCGCGGCCAACAAGCTGTCCAACCTGGTGGCCACCCCCATGAACGGCCTGGGCGCGGCCATGACCAGCTTCACCGCCCAGAACCTGGGCGCGGGCAAGCCGGACCGCATCAAAAAGGGCACCCTTCAGGCCCTGGTGATGATGGCTGTCCTGGTGGCCGCTGCCGTGGGCATCGGGCTGCTGCTGACCCTCGGCGGTTTTTATCTCCATGTGTTTCTCAGCGCCGACAAGGTGACGGAGGAGACCATCCGCTATGGCAATACCTTCCTGTATGTGGACTTTGCTATGTTCCCATTCCTGGGCTTCATCTTCTCCATACGCAACTGTGTGCAGGGCATCGGGAAATCCTCTTTTGTCCTGGGCGCCGGCGCGGCGGAGCTGGTGGCACGCATCGTGGTGAGTCTGCTGCTGCCGCCTCTCTTTGCCGGAGGTACCGTCAGCGCCCAGGCGGGTCCGCTGGCCTTCTATGCCCTGTGCGCCGCCGATCCATGCGCCTGGATCGCCTCCGACTCCGTGCTGATGGTGCCCTTTGTCCGCAACATCATGAAGATGGACTACCGCTACATGCATCGGCACCGCATTCGCCACGAGACACATGAAGCATAATAAAGAGGAGGCCGAGAGCCTCCTCTTTTTGCGAGCTTTTCGCTGGTGCGGCTTGACGGCGCGGCGGGATTACGCTAAACTCTAGGGTGACAATGGACAAGCGCAGAGCAAGCGCAAAGAAAGGATATTCATGTATGGGAGTACAAGAGAGCATACATACACTGGCGCAGTTGGAGATCGGCCAATCTGCCCGGATCACGGCGGTGGGCGGAGAGGGCGCCCTGCGCCAGCATTTTCTGGACATGGGCCTGATCCCCGGCGCAGAGGTGACACTGGTGAAATTCGCGCCCATGGGCGACCCCATGGAGCTGCGGATCCACGGCTATGAGCTGACGCTGCGGCTGGCGGACGCCGCAAAGATCGACATCACGCCGGTCAGGGCCGTCCGACAGGCGGCCGCTCCTGCGGCGGAGATCTGCCCGGACTGTGAGCATCCCGGCCTGGGCGAGGGGGGACGGTTCCACATCAAAGCGGGGGAACACCCCCTGCCGGAGGAGACCACGCTGACCTTCGCCCTGGCGGGCAACCAGAACTGCGGAAAGACCACGCTGTTCAATCAACTGACCGGCGCCAACCAGCATGTGGGCAACTTCCCCGGCGTGACGGTGGACCGCAAGAGCGGCGCCATCCGGGAATACCCCAACACCGAGATCACCGACCTGCCGGGCATCTATTCCATGTCCCCCTATACCAGCGAGGAGATCGTTACCCGGCAGTTCATCATCAACGAAAAGCCCACCGGCATCATCAACATCGTGGACGCCACCAATATCGAGCGGAATCTCTATCTGACCATGCAGCTTCTGGAGTTGGATGTGCCCATGGTGCTGGCACTGAACATGATGGATGAGGTGCGGGGCAACGGCGGCTCCATCCGCATCAACGAGATGGAGGCCATGCTGGGTATCCCGGTGGTGCCCATCTCCGCCGCCAAGAATGAAGGCGTGGACGAGCTGGTGCGCCACGCGGTGCATGTGGCCAAGTATCAGGAGAAGCCGGGACGCACCGATTTCTGCGGTATGAGTGACCACGGAGGCGCGGTGCACCGGTGTCTGCACGCCATCATGCACCTGATCGCCGACCATGCCGAGGCGGCGGGCATCCCCGTCCGCTTCGCCGCCACCAAGCTGGTGGAGGGCGACCACCGTGTGCTGGAGGCGCTGGCGCTGGATCAGAACGAGCGGGAGATGCTGGAGCATATCATCCTGCAGATGGAGACGGAGCGGGGACTTGACCGCTCTGCCGCCATCGCGGATATGCGGTTTTCCTTCATCAAGGAGCTGGTGGACGCCACGGTGGTGAAGCCCCACGAGAGCCGCGAGCACCTCCGCAGCCAGAGGATCGACCGCTTTCTGACGGGAAAATATACCGCCATCCCGGCCTTTATCGGCATTATGGGGCTGGTGTTCTTCCTGACCTTCAACGTCATCGGCGCATGGCTGCAAGGTCTGCTGGAGGAGGGCATCGCGCGGCTGACGGAGCTGGTGAACACCGCCCTGATCTCCTGGGAGGTGAACGACGCGGTGCGCTCACTGGTGGTGGACGGCGTGTTTACCGGCGTGGGCAGCGTGCTGAGCTTCCTGCCCATCATCGTGACGCTGTTCTTCTTCCTGTCCCTTCTGGAGGATACCGGCTACATGGCCCGCGTGGCCTTCGTCATGGACAAGCTGCTGCGGAAGATCGGCCTGTCCGGCCGCAGCATCGTGCCCATGCTGATCGGCTTTGGCTGCACGGTGCCCGGCGTCATGGCCAGCCGTACCCTGCCGTCGGAGCGTGACCGGAAGATGACCGTTCTGCTGACGCCCTTTATGAGCTGCTCGGCCAAGCTGCCCATCTACGGCTTCTTTACCGCCGCCTTTTTCCCCGGACGGGGCGGCCTTGTGATGGTGGGACTTTATTTCCTGGGCATCGTCATCGGGATCCTGGTGGCGCTGATCTTCAAAAGCACCCTGTTCCGGGGCGAGGCGGTGCCCTTCGTCATGGAGCTGCCCAATTACCGCATGCCGGGATTGAAGAACGTGGGGCAGCTGCTGTGGGATAAGGCCAAGGACTTCCTGCAGCGGGCCTTTACGGTGATCTTCCTGGCCACCATCGTCATCTGGTTTCTGCAGACCTTCGACCTGCGGCTTCAGATCGTCCAGGATTCCCAGAACAGCATCCTGGCGCTGGTGGCCAGCTATATCGCACCCATCTTCAAGCCCCTGGGCTTTGGCGACTGGCGCATCTCCACGGCGCTGATCACCGGCTTCATCGCCAAGGAGAGCGTGGTCTCCACCCTGATGGTGCTGGTGGGCGACGGTATCACCTCGCTGCTGACGCTGGGGACTGCCGTGCCGCTGCTGGTGTTCTGCCTGCTGTATACGCCCTGCGTGGCGGCCATCGCCTCGGTGCGCCGTGAGCTGGGCGGCAGATGGGCGCTGGGCATGGTGGCGATGCAGTGCGGCATCGCGTGGGTCTGCGCCTGCCTGACGCGGACGGTGCTGCTGTTGGCGGGGGTGGCCTGATGAATCTGGCCACAATATTGGTTCTGTTGGCGCTGGCCGCCGCTGTGGCCGCCGCGATCCGGGTCTACCGGAAGCAGGGAAAGTCCGATTGCTGCCGCGGCGGCTGCGGCAGCTGCGATACATGCTGTAAAAGGAAGAGGTAACCATGCTGCGTTCTGCGATTTTTGATCTGGACGGCCTGCTGATCGACAGTGAGACCGTCGCCTATCACGTTGACCGGGATATCCTGCGGTATTACGGCTACGATTTTACCCTGGCCCACTATGCCGAAAAGTACAGCGGCCGGACGATCCTGCGGAATATGACGGACTTCATCCAGGAGTACGCCCTGCCCATCACGGTGGAGGAGGGCATCCGTCGATACGAGGCGTGGGAGGCGGAATACGTCCGCCGGGGCATCTCGCTGAAAACCGGCGCACGGGAGCTGCTGGCCTGGCTGAAGGAGCGGGGCTGCCTGATCTCGCTGGCAAGCTCCAGCATCGAATCCAGAGCGAAAACGATCCTGGATCAGAACGGCGTCACCGGGTGTTTTGACTTCTTCACCTTCGGCCCGGAGGTAAAAAGCGGCAAGCCCGCGCCGGATATCTTCCTGAAGGCTCTTGAAAAGACCGGCGCCGCGGCGGAGGATTCGCTGGTGCTGGAGGACAGCGATGCCGGTGTGCGTGCCGCCGTGGCGGCGGGGGTCC
>USAT01000016.1 GCA_900552725.1 uncultured Eubacteriales bacterium
GCGGCGCTCGGATCGCTCCCCCCGACGGCCCGCACGACGAACGTATAATTTTCCGATAAACCGGTGGGGCGTCGAGGACGCCGCCCCCTACAACCGACCACAAGAAACCACCGTGTGATACGCGGCGGCCTGAGGTCACCCCGCCCTACGAAAATATCGCAAAACCCCCGTAGGGCGGGCCCTATGTGGCCCGCCGCGATAAACGCACCGCACCATCGTATACCGCTTCCGTAGGGGCCGGCGTCCCCGACGGCCCGCACGATAAACGGACACGGTCTGGTGGTATGATCCTGTTGCGGTACCCAAAATTTCCGCGCTGCCTCACGGCGGGCGCTTGAAATTTTGACCGCTGCCACTCGCTCACCTCGCTTCATCCGCCACTGGCGGCGCTCGGATCGCTCCCCCCGACGGCCCGCACGACGAACGTATAATTTTCCGGTAAACGGTGGGGCGTCGAGGACGCCGCCCCCTACAACCGACCACAAGACCCCCGCATGATTTGCGGCGGCCTGAGGTCACCCCGCCCTACGAAATCACACACAGGGAAAAGCGAAAAAAATTCCGATCATGCCGCCGATAGCGGCATACCTCACCTCTTCACTCTTCACTTTTCTCTCTTCACTCAACCGTACCCCCAAAAAGGAGACCCTCATGGATCTGACTGAAAAAACACTTTCCACCGAAAAAATCTACGACGGCGTCATCATCCACGTCCGCCGGGATAAGGTGCTGCTGCCCAACGGCCACACCTCCACCCGCGAGATCGTGGAGCATCCCGGCGGCGTGGGCATCCTGGCCCTGGAGGCCGACGGCACCGTGCTGCTGGTGCGGCAATACCGCTACGCCTTCGGCCGCACGCTGCTGGAGATCCCCGCCGGAAAGCGGGAGCCGGGCGAGGAGCCCTTCGTCACCGCCCGCCGCGAGCTGCGGGAGGAGACCGGCGCCGTGGCCGAATCCTGGACGCCCCTGGGCAGCCTCATCGCCTCGCCGGGCTGCTATGACGAGGTACTGTACCTCTATCTGGCCCAGGATCTCCACTACGGGGCCACCGACCCGGACGAGGACGAGTTCCTGGCGGTGGAGCGGATGCCCCTGGACGAGCTGGCCCGCCTGTGCGTGGACGGCGAGATCACCGACGCCAAAACCGTCTGCGCCGTGCTGAAGGCCAAGCTGCTGGGACTTTGAGGCGAAAACCCCCTTGCCCTCTCGTCCCGGAGATGGTACAATAGAGGGAAGAAACAAGGAAGGAAGAGAGCATACATGAAAAAATTAGATGCCAGAACGCTGATCGAGCTGATCCTGCTGGTGGTGGCCGTCATCTTCTGGGGCCTGCGCAAGGCCAATATCCTGTACATTCCCGGCCTGGCGGCCATCGCCCTGGCCATCGCCATGGGCCTGCTGGGCATGGGCTACATCGCCAACAGGCAAAAGACCCGCAAGCTGGCGGGCGTGCTGCTGCTGGCCTTCGCCCTGCTGCAGATCATCGTGGGCCTCATGGAGATCCGCAGCTTCGCCGCGTAAAGAGAATCCATAAAAAAGAACCGTTCCTCCCGGAACGGTTCTTTTTTGTGGGCTTACGCTTCAACCTTGCAGGTCCAGCCGAAGGGATCGGGCCTGGTGCCCCACTGGATGCCGGTCAGCTCGTCATAGAGCTTCTGGGACAGTGCGCCGATCCGGCCGCCGTTGACCTCGTAGCGCACGTCGCCCCAGCCCAGAGCGCCAATGGGGGAGATGACGGCGGCGGTGCCGATGCACCATGCCTCCTCCAGCGCGCCGGTGCGGGCGGCCTCGAACAGCTCGTCCACGCTCAGCAGCCGCTCCTCCACCGGCATGTTCCAGCTCTTCAGCAGCTCGATGGCGGACTTGCGGGTGACGCCCCGGAGGATGGAGCCGGTCAGGGCGGGGGTGACGACGGTGCCGTTGATCTTGAACATGACGTTCATGCCGCCGCCCTCCTCCACATACTTGCGCTCCACGCCGTCCAGCCACAGCACCTGGGAGTAGCCCTTGGCCTCGGCACGCTCACCGGCGCGGTTGGCCGCGCCGTAGTTGCCGCCGCACTTGGCCTCGCCGGTGCCGCCGCGGACGGCACGGACATCCTCGGTCTCCACCATGATGGGCACGGGCTTCAGACCGTCGGCAAAGTAGCTGCCGGAGGGGGAGAGAATGATGACGAAGGACGCCTCATGGACGCCGTGCAGCGCCAGCGTGGGATCGGTGGAGTACAGGAAGGGCCGGATGTACAGGCTGGTGCCGGGATCGCTGGGTACCCAGCTCTGATCCACCCGCACCACCTCCTTGATGGCCTGCAATGCGTCGTCGGGATCCACCTGGGGCAGGCCCAGACGCTCACAGGAGCGGTTCAGCCGGGCGATGTTCTCCCAGGGGCGGAAGAGCTGCACCTGGCCGTCAGGGCGGCGGTACGCCTTCAGCCCCTCGAACACCTCGGTGCCGTAGTGCAGGACGCTGGCGGCGGGGGACAGGGCAATGGGGCCGTAGGGCACCACGCGGGCGTTGTGCCAGCCGTCCTGCTCGGTGTAGTCCATGACAAACATGTGGTCGGTGAACACGGTGCCGAAGCCCAGCTGATCGGAGGGGGGCAGGGTGCCGGGATGGGGATTCTTGGTGACAGTGATATTCATGGTGATTTACCTCCTGAAAATAATAAAATACAAATAAACAACATGAAAAAGAGGCCCCGCCGGATGGCGGAGCCTCTTGCTGCAAATGCTTTCGTGTACTTACGAGGGCAGGCAGGGGGAAGGGGACGTCATGTTCCGGCATACAACAGGGCTGGTCAGTACCAGCAAAATAATAATGGACGCCAGCGCAATGGCGTCCATGGGCAGAATAATGCTGTTGCTGTCAGAGCATGCGGACACAGCGCAGGCGGCCTGCGCGTAAGCGGTCATATGGGCGAATACGTTGGTCATCATCATTTCCGCTGTGTCCTTTCGTAAGATTTGAACGGAGTGTAGCACACATTTTCTCCCAATGCAAGAGGAAAATTATCCCAGAAACCCAGAATCGTCCGAACGCACAAGTCCCGCCCTGCCGTGTCCCCGGAAACTTAGGCAAAAGGGCGGAGCTGTCCGCCGACCGCGGACAGCTTCGCTTATGGCAGCCATCGGAAAACGGAAAGGGTTTGCAAAACGGGGCCAAGCCTGCTATACTGCACCTAACAGCTTTTTCCGGGAGGGTTCCGTATGAACGATCTCAGCGTTTCCAAGATTTTGTCAACATCCCTGGGCGGGTTCACCCTGGGGCATATCCTGTCGGCCATCCTGACGCTGCTGGTCTGTCTGGTGGTGGTGCATCTGGTGATGAAGCTGGTGACACGGCTTTTGAATCGCGTTCAGAAGCTGAACGACCGGCTGCGGAAGATCACCCTCACCGCTGTAAAGGCGGTGCTGTATGTGCTGACGGCCATCATCACCGCCGGGGCCCTGGGCGTCAACACCACGTCGCTGACGGCCATCATGTCGGTGCTGACCTTGGGCGTGACCCTGGCGGCGGAGGACATCCTGGGCAACGTGGCCGGGGGGCTGGTGATCCTGTCCTCCCACCCCTTCAGCATCGGCGACGTGATCGAGGTGGACGGGGCCGAGGGCACCGTCCGGGAGATCACCCTGAACCACACCAAGCTGGAGGCGTATGACGGCCAGATCATCATGGAGCCCAACAAGACCCTGGCCTCGGCCAAGGTGGTGAACTACACCACTCTGGGGCGGCGGCGCATCGTCCACAACGTGACCGCCTCCTATGACGCGCCCACCGAGGCGGTGAAGGCCGCGTGCAGGGAGGCCATGGACGTGCCCGGCGTGCTGGCCGACCCGGCCCCGGAGGTGCGGCTGATCAGCTACGGCAGCAGTTCCATCGAGTACTCCGTCCGCTGCTGGGCGTCGGTGGCCGACTACTGGCGGGTGTATTTCGCGGTGAACGAGAATCTCCGCGATGCCTTCGCCCGCCACGGCGTGGAGATGACCTATGACCATTTGAACGTCCATGTGGTGGAGAAATAGGGACTGCCGGTAGAACTCCGTAGGGGGCGGCGTCCCCGACGCCCCGCCGGTTACCCAAACAGCTATCGTCGATCGTGCGGGCCGTCGAGGACGCCGGCCCCTACGAAACGACCACCGATAGAACTTCGTAGGGCGGCATGACCACATGCCGCCGCGCGATGGTACCTTCAAAGACAAGATGGATGCTGCGGCGGCATAGCCGCCGCGATCGGAACTAAAAACATGCCACCGGCATGTTTTCTTAACGTTCCGACGCCCCGCAACAACCCAACACACGAAAAGGACAGGCGCATCTGCGCCTGTCCTTTTTTATGCCTAAATCTGCCCGAAAGAATGAAGAATTACTGTTCCTTCCGCCGCAGCCACGCGCAGCCGGTCATGCTGAGGATCGCCATGCCCGCGTACAGGGCAACGCCCGCGTCGCCGGTCTTGGGAGAGCTGACGCTGACGGCAGGAGTGGTGGTGGGCGCGGGTCTCCGCCCGGTGGCGGGGATCACGGTGGACGCCTGTGTGATCTCAGTCTTGGCCTCGGCGTCCGCGTAATACTTGCCGCAGCCCTCACAGTACCAGTACTCGGTGTTGCCGTTCACCCGGCTGGTGGCGGCGCTGGCGGGAACGTGCTTCAGATCGTGCAGCACTTCGCCGCAGAGGTCGCAGACGTGATTATTGTCGGTATCCGCGTGGCCGGTCAGCACTTTGCCGCAGCCGTCGCATTTGTGGTCATTGTCCGTGTCCATACAGGGAATGGGACTTGTATAACAGGTGGGACAATAATGGTCATCGTTGATGTTGTGATATCCCACATCTGACCTTGCATCGCAGCCTTTCGTTAGACAGTAATGCCAATGCTGTTCGGTGTCGCTGCGCCAACTGCCGGAGAAACTGTGATCACTCTTTTTTCCGTGCTCCACGCCGCAGACCGTACATTTGGCCGGCGCCTGGCAGGTGGCCGTACCGTCGCAGTTCGCGGTCTCGACGTGTGCTGCGTCACGCTTGCAGGTGCGGCTGTGGGTGCCGTCGCCCTTGGACTGCCACGCGCCCCAGTCGTGGCCCAGAATACCGTATTCCTCGCCGCATTTCTCGCAGGTTTTGCCCGTGGTGCAGGTGGGCGTTTCGGTGCCGCCGCTGTGACTGCCTAGCGCCCCCGAGGGATGAGTTTCATCTATCCTAGGACAATTCGGACATTGTATTCTGATCCAATGATAGACAGGATCATACCCCGCGATGGGGGATTTAATAAATTCCAAAATTTTCCAATTTGAGTCTGTGTTGCACGTACGGCAATGATGCCATATTGTTCCCAAGTCTGCGCTACCCTCGTCATCCGCATACGCCGTCACCGGCAGCAGCGTCAGCGCCAGCATCAGGGCCAGCGCGATGGCAAATAGTCGTTTCTTCATGCTCCGTTCCTTTCTTTTCATCCTGTCGTCGTTTCCTCTTGCTCTATTCTTCGATCCCCTGCAGGGAGAATTCAAACCGCATGGCCAGGGCCTGGAACAGCGTCTGCATCACCCGCTCGGCGGTGGCGCGGATGTCCAGCCCCTCCACGAACCGGATGGCCTGCTCCGCCTCCGCCTCCGGGACCTTGTAGGCCCGCAGCGTCATGGTCAGGAACAGCCGCAGCTTTTTCTCCAGCGTCAGTTCCCCGCCGCAGGGGTGGGCCATGTAGCCCCGCATGATGCTGGCCGAGCCGATCTCCGTGTAATAGAAGTCCTGGGCCGTCAGCTCCGGCTGATAGGGGCCGAAGATCTGGTGCAGCTCCCTGGCCGTCTCCCGGAAGATGTATTCCGACGCCTCCTGCTGGGTATAGGCCTCGATATAGATCTCCCGCAGATTCTCGTTCAGCTCCGTCAGCGTCATCTGGATGGCGGTCTCCACCGCGTAGACGTATACCGGCGGCAGCTTCGCCCCCGCCTCGCTCCGGGCCATGGCGAACTGGTTTTCAAACATGAATTTTACCAGCTCCGTCAGCACGCCGTCCTTGGCCCGGAAGATGTTCTGAAACGTGCTGTAGGACACGTCGGCCCTTTCGATGATCTCCGCCAGGGTGGCCTTCTTGTAGCCTTTCTCCAGAAACAGCTTGACGCAGACCGTCAGTATCCGCTTTTTGGCAGGCAGGCTGGCGCTGGTCAGGGCCATGGGGATCACGTCCTCTCTTGATTTTGGTGTGTATACCATCATGGTACCATGGATCTTTCCCCGGCGCAAGAAAAATCACGGACATTTTGCGTAAAGAAAAACGGCATGGCCGAAGCCACGCCGTTTCCGGGGAAATATGCGGTTTTTCTCACGCCGCGCGCAGCACGTGCTTGCGGTAGCTGGCGCGGAAGTAGAAGTACTCCGCCGTGCCGGTGATGGCCCAGGAGAAGATGTACAGCAGATACAGGGACGGGATGGTATGGAAAAAGGCGAAGACGGTGTACACCCAGATGACCCGGAACACGCAGGAGCCCAAAATCACGATGATGGTGGGCACCACGCTGCGTCCGATGCTGCGGGAGGCGGCGATGCTGGCGTCCATCCACGGGGCCACCACGAAGGAGAAGCCCATGATCCGCAGGCGCTGCATGCCCGCGTCGATGACCTCCGGCTCGTTGGCGAAGATGGACAAAAACTCCCGCCCGAACAGCAGCAGCAAGCCGCCCGCTACGCCGCCCACAATGGCGGCGTAGCACATGCTGATGCGGTAGCTCTTCAGAATCCGGTCGTTGTTGCCCGCGCCCCAGTTGCGGCTGCCGAAGGTGGCGCAGGCGGTGTAAAAGGCGGCCATCATGTTGAAGATCAGGGTGTCGGCGTTGGCGGCGGCGGAGTTGCCGGACACCATCACCGCGTCGAAGGAGTTGACGCCCACCTGGACGAACAGGTTGGCGATGGCGAAGATGGCGTTCTGCAAACCCGTGGGGATGCCGATGGCCAGCACCCGCCGTCCCGCCTGGGGATGGAACCGCAGCTTCCGCCACTCCAGGCGGCACTCGTCCCGCCGCCCCAGCAGATGCAGCACGATCAGCAGCGCCGACAGCCACTGGGCGATGACGCTGGCCAGCGCCACGCCGTCCGCCGCCATGTGGCACTTGATGACGAAGAACAGGTTCAGCGCCACGTTCAGCACCCCCGCCAGCGACAGGTAGATGAGGGGCCGCTTGGTGTCGCCGGTGGCGCTCAGCACGCCGTTGCCGAAGTTATAGAGGGCCATGGCGGGCATGCCGAAGGCGTAGATTTTTAAGTAGAGGGTGGCGCCGTCGATCAGCTCATCCTTGGTGTTCAGCAGGGCCAGCATGGGCCGGGCCAGCAGGTTGCAGATCAGCAGCATGATGACGCCCGCCGCCGCGCAGATGATAAAGGAGGTGTGAACGGTCTTTTCCACCTGCTCGCCGTCCCGCAGGCCCAGGCCACGGGCCACCGCCACGTTGACGCCGCTGCCGATGCCGATCAGCAGTCCCGTGAACAGCGACACCAGCAGCGTGGTGGAGCCCACCGCGCCCAGCGCCCGGTAGTCGGCGAACTTGCCCGCGATGGCCACGTCGCTGAGGTTGAAGAGCACCTCCAGCACCTGGGTCAGCATCAGCGGCAGGCTGAACAGCAAAATATTCTTCCACAGTGACCCTGTGGTCATTTCAATGACGCGCTCTTCCCGTGCCATCGTCATACCCTCCTAAAATGCAAAAATCCTGTATGCGATTGGACAGTATATCACGGTAATTTCCCGAAAACAACAGCATTTCCCTCCGATTTTCCTCTGGGGAAATGGGCGGAAATTGTGCAACATGCTTCCCCATTCGGCGCTTTTCTCCCCGGATGCCGGGAGAAATCGCATATTTTGTGAACGAACATGGGATGTTTTGTGAACATTAGCACTCTCCTATTGACAGTGCTAAAATCCGCGCTATAATAAAGGCGATCCTTGAGGGAGGGCAAAAGAAAGCCCCCACCGGAGATCGAAAAAATATGTATCTGTCATGGTAACAGAGTTTCGCCGACGGAAGGCCGTTACCCCTCTGCCGCGAAAGATGAATGGAGGTTATGACTTATGTTGCCTAGCATTTTTGGTGAAAATCTGTTTGATGATTTCTTTTCTGATCCGTTCGGTATGATGGTGCCCCAGGGCCGCGATCCCCTGTACGGCAAGCACGCCAAGAACCTGATGAAGACCGACGTCCGCGAGACGGAGGATTCCTATGAGCTGGACATCGACCTGCCCGGCTTCAAGAAGGACGAGGTCAGCATCGACCTGAAGAACGGCTGCCTGACCATCCAGGCCGCCAAGGGTCTGGACAAGAGCGAGAGCGACAAGAAGGGCAAGTACATCCGCCAGGAGCGCTATGCCGGCGCCTGCAGCCGCAGCTTCTATGTGGGCGAGGATGTGGAGCCCGACCAGATCAGCGCCAAGTTCGAAAGCGGCATCCTGCAGATCAGCGTCCCCAAAGCCGCCAAGAAGCTGCCCAAGAGCTCCAGCATCTCCATCGAGTAACGATTTTCTGAAAAAAAAAGCGCCGTCCTCCGGGACGGCGCTTCTTTTACGCGGTATTTATGCGGTATTTCCGCGAAAATCCACCCTTGCAACCACCCGCACGGTGTGATACAATATTTCAACACATTAAGACACGGCCCGCCGTGTACAAGGAGGAACATCACCATGTCTTTCATGATCGAAACGTCTGCCCGTCATATCCACCTGACCCAGGAGTCCGTGGAAAAGCTGTTTGGCGAGGGCTATCAGCTGACCATCCGCAAGCCCCTGTCCTATCCCGGCCAGTACGCCAGCAACGAGCGTCTGACCATCGTCGGCCCCAAGAAGGAGATGGCCAACGTGTCCATCCTGGGCCCCACCCGCAAGGCTGACCAGGTGGAGATCTCCGCCACCGACGCCCGTACCCTGGGCATCGACGCTCCCATCCGCGAGAGCGGCGACGTGAAGGGCTCCGGCGCCTGCAAGCTGATCGGGCCCAAGGGCGAGCTGGATCTGACCGAGGGCGTCATCATCGCCAAGCGTCACCTGCACGTCACCGAGGAGGATGCCGCCGAGATGGGCATCAAGAACGGCGAGATCATCAAGGTCGCCTGCGGCGGCGAAGGCCGTAAGCTGATCTTCGACGACGTGGTGGTCCGCGTCAACGTGGGCGGCGCCACCACCATGCACATCGACACCGACGAGTCCCAGGCCGCCAACAACCCCACCGTGGGTGAGATCTTCCGGTAAGCACATACCCTGAAAAATAGAGTGAGACAGAGAAAGAGAGGACGCACGCCGCGTCCTCTTTTTTTGCCCCCAAAGCCCCGTCAGCGCGGCTGCAGCATGTTCAGCGGATCGTCCTGTGGCATGGCCGCCGGTGCCGTCCGGGGCGGGGCGATGGGCCGTGACATGCAGAAATACCGTGTCTCATCGGCGATGTGATCCTCCTGCGCCGTGTCCACATCCTCGGCGTCGGTGCTGCTGTACAGCAGGGCGGGCACCGTCCGCAGAAAGCCCCGGCAGGTGTCGAACACATACATCCCCGGATACCCCTCCGCGTCAAAGGCCAAGCGGTAGTGCAGCTGCATCCAGCCCGCCACCCGGCGGTTGTCGCCCCGCTGGAAGTAGAGACGGTATTTCAGCGCCGTCTCATACACGCTCTCGCCCCGGCTGGCGTCCCAGATGGCCGGGTCGGCCACGCCGGTGATGGTGCGGCCCCGGAGATAGGGGTGCTCGTTCTCGATGCGCCGGATCTCGGCGAACTGCCGGTCGGGCGTCCACAGCACGCCCTCATTGGGGGTAGAGGTGCAGCCGTACAGCTCCAGAATGCGGTACAGCACCCCGTCGTGATCCACCGCCCACCAGCCACAGGAGAAGGGCCGGGCATAGCCGAAGTCGTAGCTGCGGTACACCCGCCACTCCCGGGGGATGTCGAAAGGGGGGAGGACGTGGGTGAAGCGCCGGTCGGCATAGTGGGTGGGATCGTCGGTGAACTCGCTGAACACCTGGCCCTGGAAGATGTCCCACCGGCCCTCCAGCCACGCCTGCCGCAGCCGCCGGGGCAGGGCCTTCAGCTGCTGCAAATACTCCGGCTGTGCCTGCAGCAGCGCCTTGTTGTCGGTGACCCGGGCGGGGATGAACACATAGTCGTCGGGGTTCTCGCCGGGCTCGAAGCGCCGGTCGATGAACAGCCGCTTGATATAGCTGTGGCCGGGGCCGCCGGGGTTGCAGGTGAAGTACATCCGCTTGGGAAAGTCGTTGACGCCCCGCAGGCACGCGGAGAACTGCCGCATCCACTGCTCCCGCAGCTGGGTACACTCATCCAGAAAGATCACGTCGTACTCCGCGCCTTGATAGCGGTCCATGTCGCTGTCGCTGGCGCAGTAGCCGAACTCCAGGGTGGAGCCGTTGAAAAAGCGGAACATCCGCTCGGTGGCCCTGTACTGGGCCACCTCGTAAAGCGCGTCGCGGAGCTGGCGGATGTGGTTGCTCTCCAGCTCCTGATAGGTGCGCCGCACGATGAGCAGCCGGATGCCGGGATACCGCAGAGCCAGCAGCATGGCCTTGGTGCGGACGGCCCAGGATTTCCCGCCGCCCCGCGCCCCGCCGAATGCGGTGTATTTGACCTTACTCTCCAGAAACAGCCGCTGCTTCTCGTTGGGGTAGGGGATATGCAGCGTGACGGTATTTTTGTTGTTGCTTGGCATGATGTGCCTCCTTTGCTGTGTGATGGGGGGTGCAGGAAAGGTGCCGATGTTTGCTCCGTAGGGGCGACCCTTGCGGTCGCCCGCTCCCGCGCTGCCCCGCGCGGGCGGCCACCGGAAGATATTCCGTAGGGGCCGGCGTCCCCGACGGCCCGCACGACATATGATGGCATTTCCGGCAAACCGGCGGGGCATCGAGGACACCGCCCCCGCAAAGGTTTTCCACACCCCGTTGCCCTTTGACAGGGGGGAACCAGGGGGGTGTTGAAAATTGCAGTTGTTTATGAGGACTGAAGATGACGCTGTGGTTGGCATCACATGCATGCATCCGCATCCGCCGCGCCGGATGTGCGCCGCTCCCTGTCCCATCGCTTTTCGGCGGCCCTCCGCCGCTGCTCCACCACCCGCTGATACCGATCGTTGTCCCGCTGAAGGCTCTGCTGAATGAACCCCCACACATAGGTCAGCGCCGTGCTGTGAAAAACAGGCGTTATGCCGTCCCGGGCATAGGCGAAGATGGCCATGACGATCTCATATATCTCCTCCGGCGGCATCTGCTGCAAAATGGGATACAGCTCGAAATACAGCATCACGCCGGGCCGCTGCTTGTCAGCCATTGCGTGTCCCTCCTTTTTCGTTTACTGCCCTTGCGGTCAGGATCAGGGGCCGGTTGCACCGGAGAGGGCAACAGAGGAGAAAAAAACCGAAAAGCGGACAAAAAAACCGGCACCGCCGGTATCGCGGTGCCAGTCTGCGTATGAAATTCGATGGAGCGTTTTGTCAGCCGTGATAGTAGGTCTTGGCGCAGTACTCCCGCTGGATGGTCACTCGTCCCTCATCGGTGAGCCAGTCTACAAAATTGGCAAAGTTCCGCTCAATGATGGAGAACTTGAACTCATTCTTGGTACGGATGCTCTCCCGCTGGCAGAAGGCGGCGATCCACTGGGGGAAGGTCATGCCGTCCACCAGATCCTCCAGCAGCTCGTCGGCCTTTTGATGGATGAAGGCGGTGTTGCTGTCCACCAGGGCGTCCAGCGCCGCCTTGTCCGTCACCACCGCCTTGTGGGCGATGATATAGGCGGGATAGTCCGTCCGGCGCAGGAATTCCTTGCTCTGCAGGTCGCGGGCGATGAACATGCTGGTGGGCAGCTTGGCGCTGTCGATCTGCTGCTGATCGATGAGGCAGTCCCCCACATAGGCCGCGCCGTCCGGCGTCACCACGCCGATATGACCGGCGCTGTGGCCCGGCAGCTGCAAAATGCCGAACCGGACGCCGCAGAAGTCCAGATATTCGTCCTCCGGGCCGATGATGGTGTCCGCCGTGAAGCACTCCTCCAGAAAATACTCCCGGCTCTTGCCGTAGGTGAGGGCCACATAGTTGGCCCGGTAGGCGTCGGGGTTCACGGAGATGCCTGCCTCAATGATATGGGCGGCGGCCTTTGCGCCGTAGCGCTGCTGTAAATAGCGGACGTTGCCGCTGTGGTCAAAGTGGGCGTGGGAGCAGATGACGCCCCGCAGACGGAAGCCGTGCGCCTCGATCATGGCGGTCAGCCCGGCGCGGTCCAGCTTGGCATAGCCGGTGTCGATCAGGACGATGTCCCGGTCATTTATCTTGTAGACCGGCAGCAGGGCCGTGTTGGCCTCCGCCGCCCAGGTATTTCCCAAAACATGGCGCAGCTCCATAGCGCTCACATCCTTTCCATCCGGCAGTATACCAGCTTTTCCCGACTGCCGCAAGAAAGAATGTACAAAATTTTGATTTTCCTCTATGCAAATCGGGAAAAATGCGGTAAAATACAATCTGACATTTACATCAACATAAAAATTTGTCAAGTAATAAGGGAGAACATACATGGACGAACCGAAATATAAGCGGGTGCTGCTGAAGATCAGCGGCGAGGCGCTGGCCGGTGACAAGCACTTCGGCCTGGACTTTCAGGTGATGGGCCGGGTGGCCGACGTGATCAAGGCGTGCGCCGCCATGGGCGTGGAGATCGGCGTGGTCATCGGCGGCGGCAACTTCTGGCGCGGCGTCAAGAACGGCGAGGGCTATATCGAACGCTCCCGCGCCGACCACATGGGCATGCTGGCCACCGCCATGAACTGCATGGCCATGGCCGACGTGCTGGAGCAGAAGGGCGTGGACGTCCGGGTAATGACCTCGCTGGAGATCCGCGCCGTGGCTGAGCCCTACATCCGCGCCCGCGCCATCCGCCATCTGGAGAAGGGCCGGGTGGTCATCTTCGGCTGCGGCACCGGCAACCCCTATTTCTCCACCGACACCGCCGCGGTGCTCCGCGCCGCCGAGATCGGCGCCGACGTGATATTGCTGGCCAAGAACATCGACGGCGTATACGACAGCGACCCCGCCAAGAACGCCGACGCGGTGAAGTTCGACGCCATCACCTATGACGAGGTGCTCAAGCGCCATCTGGCCGTGATGGATTCCACCGCCACCAGCATGTCCATGGACAACCACATCCCGGTGCTGGTGTTCGCCCTGAAGGACCCCTACAACATCGTCCGCGCCGTGCGCGGTGAAAAAATTGGAACGATCGTCAAGGAGGATTGAAAGAAATGTTGAAGGATGAATACAAAGTCTACGAGGACAAAATGAAGAAGAGCATCGAGTCCGTGGCCAACGATTTTGCCGCCGTCCGCGCCGGCCGGGCCAATGCCTCTGTGCTGAACCGCATCAATGTGGATTACTACGGCACCCCCACCCCCATCCAGCAGATCGCGTCCGTGGGCTCCCCCGATCCCCGCACGCTGCTGATCACCCCCTGGGACGCCAGCGCCCTGAAGGCCATTGAAAAGGCCATCCAGGAGTCCGACCTGGGCATCAATCCCCAGAACGACGGCAAGTCCATCCGCCTGGCCTTCCCCCAGCTGACGGAGGAGCGCCGTAAGGATCTGGTCAAGCAGATCCGCAAGTATACCGAGGGCGGCAAGGTTGCCGTGCGCAACATCCGCCGGGACGCCATGGAGTATTTCAAGAAGCAGCAGAAGGCCTCTGAGATTACCGAGGACGAGCTGAAGCTGGCTGAGAAGGACCTGCAGAAGATGACCGACGACAGCTGCAAGGAGCTGGACAAGCTGCTGGAAAACAAGGAAAAGGAACTGATGTCCGTCTGATGGGCCTGTTCCAGAAGAAGCATGCAACGGCGGGACAGGTGGACATGGGCCGCCTGCCCCGCCACATCGCTATTATTATGGACGGCAACGGTCGTTGGGCAAAGAAGCGGGGGCTTCCGCGCACTGCCGGCCATAAAGTAGGCGCGGAGGTATTCCGGGATATCGCCACCTATTGTCAGGAGCTGGGCCTGGAGTATCTGACCATTTACGCCTTTTCCACCGAGAACTGGAAGCGTCCCAAGGACGAGGTGGACACCCTGATGAGCCTGCTGGAGCAGTATCTGCAGGAGGCCATCGACACCATGGAGCGGGATCACATCCGGCTGAAGATCCTGGGCGACACAACGGCGCTTTCCCCCAGGCTGCAGCAGATGATCGCCGAGACCAACGCCATCTCCACCCACTATCAGGGCTTTCAGGCCAACATCTGCCTGAACTACGGCGGCCGGGCCGAGATCTTGCGGGCCGCCCGCCTGTGCGCCGAGAGCGGCGAGGAATGGACGGAGGAGAATTTCAGCAAGTACCTGTGGTCGGCGGGCATCCCCGACCCGGAGCTGATCATCCGCCCCAGCGGTGAGCTGCGGCTGAGCAATTTCCTGCTGTGGCAGTGCGCCTACAGCGAGTTTTATTTCTGCGACACCCTGTGGCCGGATTTCAAGCGCCGGGACCTGGATCTGGCGATCATTGATTTTCAGCATAGAGACAGACGTTTCGGCGGCGTGAAGGCGTAAAGATTTCGGCGGCCATCGTCAAACGCTTCGTAGGGCGGGACCCATGTGTCCCGCCACCCAATGATGCGACGGGGTATCGGCGGTTGGTTGTAGGGGCGACCCTTGCGGTCGCCCGCATAAATGCAATGGTTTCAATAGACCGTTGTAGGGGGCGGCGTCCCCGACGCCCCGTGCGGCGAACGATGGCATTTCCGGTAAACGGCGGGCCGTCGAGGACGCCGGCCCCTACGGAACGTTTGTCGAACCCGGTGCGTATGACGTGCGGCGACATGACCGGCAAACACCCGTAGGGCGGGGTGACCCTGTTGCGGTACCCAAAATTCCGCTGCGGCATTTAAGCCGCCGAAATTTTGACCGCGGCCTGCCACTGGCAGCGCTCGGATCGCTCCCCACACCCCGCCGCCGATGATGCGGCGCGGTATCGTATCCCCTTCGTATTTTTTCTAACCCTTACATAACAAGGAGCAACTATGTTACAGAGAATTCTCGTGGCGGTGGTGGGTATCCCGCTGCTGCTGTTCGTTCTGATCATCGCCCCGGACTGGGCTACGGCGGCACTTCTGTGCGCGCTGTGCGCCGTGGGCGCCCATGAGCTGCTGGCGGCGGCCTGCCGCAAGGAGCTGTGCCGCCGGTGGTGGGGCCTGAGCGCCATCATGGGCGTGACGGTGGTGCTGCGCACCTATCTGGCCGGGAGCGGCCAGGCGGGCGCGGCGGCGCTGATGACCTGGCTGCTGGCGGCGTGGCTGGTGCTGCTGTTCGTCAGCGTGGTGGTGGAATACGGCACGGAGCGGGCGCTGGCCTTCCGTGACGTGTGCGCCATCCTGGTGGCGGGTGTGGCCATCCCCATGGCCTTCCAGTGCCTGATGGCGCTGCGGCTGCTGGAGCACGGCGGCGGTCTGGTGATGATCCCGCTGGTGGCCGCCTTCTGCTCCGACTCGGCGGCCCTGTTCGCCGGGATGGCCCTGGGCAAGCACAAGCTGGCGCCCCGGGTCAGCCCCAAGAAGACCGTGGAGGGCTCTGTGGGCGGCCTGCTGGGCGGTATGCTGGGCATGATCATCTTCCGCATCATCTTCTTCCTGGTGACGGAGGTGCAGCTCAACATCGCCTGGTGCCTGCTGCTGGGCCTGGTGGGCGCGGTGATGGGCCAGCTGGGCGACCTGAGCTTCTCCGCCATCAAGCGGGAGTGCGGCGTGAAGGACTACGGCCGCCTGCTGCCCGGTCACGGCGGCGTATTGGATCGCTTTGACAGCGTGATCTTCGCCTCGCCCATCGTGTGGCTGATCATCAAGAGCATTACCCTGTATTGAGGAACCAACTATGACGAAAACCATTGCCCTGTTGGGCAGCACCGGGTCTATCGGGCGGCAGACGCTGGCCGTGGCCCGGGAACTGAAGCTGCGGGTGGCCGCGCTGGCCGCCGGAAGCAGCGTGGACATGCTGGAGGCGCAGGCGCGGGAGTTCCACCCGCGCCTTGCGGTGCTTTATGACGCCGCCGCGGCGGAGGTGCTGCGGCAGCGGCTGCGCGATACGGACATCGAGGTGCTGTCGGGGCCCGAGGGCCTTCTGGCGGCGGCACAGGCCCAGGAGGCCGACACGGTGGTCACCGCCGTGGTGGGCAGCGTGGGACTGGAGCCCACGCTGGCGGCCATCCGTCTGGGGCGGCGCATCGCCCTGGCCAACAAGGAGACGCTGGTGTGCGCCGGTGAGCTGGTAATGGCCCAGGCGGCGGCATACGGCGCGGACATCGTGCCGGTGGACAGCGAGCATTCCGCCATCTTCCAGTGCCTGCAGGGCTGCGCCGACCGGGGCGAGATCCGCCGCCTGATCCTGACCTGCTCCGGCGGGCCCTTCTTCGGCAAGCGCTATGAGGAGCTGGAGAGCATGACCCCCGCCGACGCCCTGAAGCATCCCAACTGGAGCATGGGCGCCAAGATCACCATCGACTCCGCCACGCTGATGAACAAGGGGCTGGAGGTCATCGAGGCCATGCGGCTGTACGGTCTGCCCCTCGCTCAGGTGGAGGCGGTGGTGCACCGCCAGAGCGTCATCCACTCGCTGGTGGAGTTCCGGGACGGGGCCATGCTGGCCCAGCTGGGCACGCCGGACATGAAGCTGCCCATCCGCTACGCCATGACGTGGCCGCATCGGGCGGCATCGCCGGAGAAACCGCTGGATCTGCTCTCCTGCGGGGCGCTGACCTTCGCGCCCATCGACCAGGACGCCTTCCGCTGCTTCGCCATTGCGCGGCAGTGCGCCGCCGTGGGCGGCACCGCCTGCACCATTATGAACGCCGCCAACGAGGAGGCGGTGTGGGCGTTTCTGCGGGGGGAAAATTCCTTCAACGGCATCCACCGCACGGTGGAGGCGGCGCTGGATCGCGTGGCGGTGAAATACCGGCCAAGCCTTGCGGATATACTGGAAGCAGACCGTCTTGCCCGGGAAGCGGCGCGGGCGGTACTGTCACGATAAAGGAACGGTAAGCTATGACGACCATTTTGTATATTCTGGTGGCCATCCTCATCTTCGGCGTTCTCATCGCCGTCCATGAGCTGGGTCACTTTCTGGCGGCCAAGGCCTGCGGCGTGACCGTCAACGAGTTCTCCATCGGCATGGGGCCCGCTCTGTGGAAAAAGCAGAAGGGCGAGACGCTGTACGCCCTGCGGGCCATCCCCTGCGGCGGCTTCTGCGCCATGGAGGGCGAGGACGAGGACTCCGACAATCCCCACGCCCTGTATCGCCAGGGCTTCTGGGTCAAGCTGGTGATCTTCGCCGCCGGGGCCTTCATGAACTTCGTCACGGGGCTGGTGATCCTGCTGATCCTGTACAGCGGGGCCAAGGCCTTCTACGATCCCACCATCACCGCCTTTGCCGACGGCTGCCCGCTGGAAGCGGAAAACGGCCTGCAGGTGGGCGACACGCTGCTGTCCATCGACGGCGAGCGGGTGTATATGTACTCCGACGTGGGGCTGCTGCTGGGCCTGAACCAGGACGGCACCTTCGACCTGGTGGTGCGCCGGAACGGGGAGAAGGTCACGCTGACGGACTTTCCCATGGAAAAGGCGGAATATCTGGATCAGAACGGCCAGCCCTACACCGGCTACGGCCTGCTGTTCGGCGTGAAGGAGGCCACGGTGGGCGACCGGCTGGCCAATAGCTGGAACAACGCCCTGGACTTCGTGCGGCTGGTGCGGCTGAGCCTGAAGATGCTGGTGACCGGCCAGGCGGGGCTCCGTGACCTCAGCGGCCCGGTGGGCATCGTGTCCACCATGACGGAGGTGGGCCAGTCCTCGGCCAATGTGGCGGCGGCCATCGAGAACATCGCCTATCTTGCGGCGCTGATCGCCGTGAACCTGGCGGTGATGAACCTGTTGCCCCTGCCGGCGCTGGACGGCGGCAAGATCTTCTTCATGGTGGTGAACGCCATCTCCATGGCGCTCATCAAGAAGCAGATCCCACTGAAATACGAGAACTATATCCACTTCGCGGGACTGGTGCTGCTGCTGGCGCTGATGGCGCTGGTGACCTTCAGCGACGTGTGGAAGCTGTTTACCTGAGAGAGGGCGAGGCTATGAGCAGACAGATGAACATCGGCGGCGTGACCATCGGCGGCGGGGCGGACATCACCATCCAGTCCATGTGCAACACCGCCACCGAGGATGTGGCCGCCACCGTGGCCCAGATCCTGCGGCTGGAGCAAGCGGGCTGCCAGATCATCCGGGTGGCCGTGCCCACCATGGCGGCGGCCGCCGCCATCGGCCGGATCAAAAAGGCCATCCACATCCCGCTGGTGGCGGACATCCACTTCGACTACAAATTGGCCCTCCGGTGCGCCGCCGAGGGGGTGGATAAGATCCGCATCAACCCCGGCAACATCGGCGCCCAGGAGCGGGTACGGGCCGTGGCGGAGGCGTGCCGCGACCATCATATCCCCATCCGCATCGGCGTCAACGGTGGGTCGCTGGAGAAGCCGCTGCTGGCCAAGTACGGCGGCGTGACGGCCCAGGCGCTGGTGGACAGCGCCATGGGACATGTGCGCCTTTTGAACGACTGCGGGTTTGACGACATCTGCCTGTCGGTGAAGTGCTCCCATGTGCCCACCAACATGGCGGCGTACACCCTGCTGTCCCGCGAGACGGACTATCCCCTGCACCTGGGGGTCACCGAGGCGGGCACGCCGGAGATGGGCGTGCTGAAATCCGCCATCGGCATCGGCGGCCTGCTGTGTCAGGGCGTCGGCGACACCATCCGGGTCAGTCTGACCGCCGATCCCGTGGAGGAGGTGGCGGCGGCCAAGCGCATTCTGCAGGCGGCGGGCATCCGGAAGTCCGGGCCCGACCTGATCTCCTGCCCCACCTGCGGCCGGACGAAGTACGACATGATCCCCATCGCCCGTGAGGTGGAGCGGCGGCTCCAGGGCTGCACCAAGCCCATTACCGTGGCGGTGATGGGCTGCGCCGTCAACGGCCCCGGCGAGGCACGCAGCGCCGACGTGGGCATTGCCGGCGGCGACGGCGAGGGCTTGCTGTTCCGCAAGGGGGAGGTTTTATACAAGGTGCCCCAGGACAAGCTGGTGGACGCCCTGATGGCGGAGATCGAGCGGTTGTAAGGGGTATTGGCGGCGGTTTTGCACCATGTTCTGGTGAACATTTGTAGGGGGCGGCGTCCTCGACGCCCCGCACGGCGAACGATGGTATTGCCGGTAAACGGACGGGCCGTCGGGGACGCCGGCCCCTACGAAACAAACACCAACACCCACCCCAACCACACATCCACACACAGAGGAAAAGGACGAGATTATGGCGGATAAAATACCGTTTTTTGATTTTTTTGACCGGTTCGTGCCGCCCCGTGAGCTGCGGCTGCTGCTGCATGACGCGGCGGTGACCGGCGGCGTGCTGAACCGGGCCGAGCGCACCATGGAGCTGGAGCTGCAGACCGGCGAGCATCTGCCCGACGCGGCGGTGGAGGCGGTGCGCCAGCTTCTGATGGAGGAGTACAAGCTGCGGCAGCTGCGCATCATGGTACACACCATCCAGCCCGGCAAGAAGGCCAGGGAGGTGCTGATGGGCAAGCCCATCAAGGGCAAGGCCATCCCCATGATAGACCTGAACCCCAAGATGGGCGCCATCGTGCTGGAGGGCAGGGTCTTTGCCGCGGAGCTCTATGAGACGCGGCGGCCGGGCCTGTGGTGCCTGACCTTCGACATGACCGACAACAAGGGCAGCGTCAGCGTCCGGAAGTACATGGACGACAAGGAGGCCAAGCCCCTGGACGGTCAGATCAAGGTGGGCATGTGGCTGCGGGTGCAGGGCTTCATCGAGCTGACCCGTGACGGCAAGGACATCCAGCTGCGGCCCATGAACATCACCAAGATCGGCCACGAGGGCCGGAAGGACACCAACCCGGAGAAGCGGGTGGAGCTCCATCTCCACACCCGCATGTCCAACATGGACGCGCTGACCGACACGGCGTCGGTCATCAAGCAGGCCATCGACTGGGGCCACCCCGCCATCGCCATCACCGACCACGGCGTGGCACAGTCCTTCCCCGACGCGTGGCACACCGCCAAGGGGAAAATTAAAATTCTCTACGGCATCGAGGGGTACTTCGTCAACAATCTGGACGACCGCATCGCCGTTCACGGCGACCGGGATCAGCTCTTCGACGAGGAGATCGTCTGCTTCGACATCGAGACCACGGGTCTGAAGGTCACCACCGAGGCCATCACCGAGATCGGCGCGGTGGTGCTGAAAAACGGCCAGATCACCGACACGTTCCAGACCTTCGTCAATCCCCAGCGGCGGCTGACGCCGGAGATCATCGGCCTGACCGGCATCACCGACGCCATGCTGGCGGGGGCGCCCTCCCTGAAGGAGGCGCTGACGGCGTTCCTCACATTCGTCAACGGCCGCCCGCTGGCGGCTCACAACGCCCCCTTCGACATCGGCTTCATCCGGGCCGGGTGCGAAAAGGTGGGTCTGCCCTTTGAGCCCACCTACATCGACTCCCTGATCCTGGCGCAGAATCTGCTGCCGGAGCTGCACAAGTACAAGCTGGACATCGTGGCGGAGTATCTGGATCTGCCCGCTTTCAACCACCACCGGGCCTCGGACGACGCGGGGATGGTGGCCTATATGCTGATCCCCTTCTTCGACAAGATGCGCAAAGAGCTGCACATCGACCGCATCCAGCAGATCAACAACGAGATGGCCAAGCTGCGGCCCCAGGGCAGCAAGTCCAACCGCTTCCCCAAGCACATCATCATCCTGGCCAAGAACAAGCTGGGCTTGAAGCACCTGTATCAGCTGATCACCGCCTCCAACCTGCAATACTTCCACCGGGTGCCCACCATCCCCAAGACGGAGCTGGCCGCCCACCGGGAGGGCCTAATCATCGGCTCGGCCTGCGAGGCGGGCGAGCTGTTCCGGGCCGTGGCGGAGCACCGGGACTGGCAGGAGCTGAAGCGCATCGCCCGCTTCTATGACTATCTGGAGATCCAGCCGGTGTGCAACAACATGTTCATGCTGCGCAACGGCGACGTGCAGTCGGTGGAGGAGCTGCGGGAGCTGAACCGCACCATCGTCCGCCTGGGCGAGGAGCTGGGCAAGCCCGTGTGCGCCACCGGCGACGTCCACTTCCAGGAGCCGGAGGACGAGGTGTACCGCCACATCCTGCTGGCCAGCAAGAAATTCTCCGACGCCGACGCGCCGCTGCCCATCTACTTCAAGACCACCACCGAGATGCTGGAGGAATTCTCCTATCTGGGGCCGGAAAAGGCCCGGGAGGTGGTCATCACCAACCCCCGGCACATCGCCGACCTGGTGGAGGAGATCGAGCTGCTGCCGCCGGGCCAGCTGTTCCCGCCCCGGCTGGCCAACTCCGAGCAGGAGCTGAACGACAAGGTGTGGGCCAAGTGCCACGCCATGTACGGCGACAACCCGCCCCAGCTCATCGTGGATCGCCTGAACGTGGAGCTTGACAGCATCCTGGGCAAGTACGACGTGGTGTACATGTCCGCCCAAAAATTAGTGCAGCGGAGCCTGGAGAACGGCTATCTGGTGGGCTCACGAGGGTCTGTGGGCTCGTCGCTGGTGGCCTATATGTCCGGCATCACCGAGGTGAACTCCCTGCCGCCCCACTACTACTGCCCGGAGTGTCAGTATGTGGAGTTCCAACAGGATCCCCAGTACGGCTGCGGCGCGGACATGCCCGACAAGGTCTGTCCCCAGTGCGGCACCAAGCTGAAAAAGGACGGCTTTGACATCCCCTTTGAGACCTTCCTGGGCTACGGCGGCGGCAAGGTGCCGGATATCGACCTGAACTTCTCCGGCGAATATCAGGCCAAGGCCCACCGCCACGCCATCGAGATGTTCGGCAAGACCCAGGTGTTCCGGGCCGGTACCATCGGCACCCTGGCGGAAAAGACCGCCTTCGGCATGGTGAAGAAGTATCTGGAGGAGAAGGGCGAGACCGCCTCCAACGCGGAGATGAACCGCCTGACCCAGGGCTGCGTGGGCGTGCGGCGCACCACGGGACAGCATCCCGGCGGCCTGGTGGTGGTGCCCGACGACATGGACGTGGAGGACTTCACCGCCGTGCAGCACCCCGCCGACGACGCCAACAGCGACACCATCACCACCCATTTCGAGTATCACTGCATGGAGGACAACCTGCTGAAGCTGGACATGCTGGGCCATGATGACCCCACCATGATCAAGTACATGGAGGATCTCACCGGCGTCAACGCCCGGGAGATCCCCCTGGACGACCCGGACACCATGTCCATTTTCACCTCCTCCAGGGTGCTGGGCTATGAGAACGACGACCTGCTGGGCCCCACCGGCGCCGTGGCCATTCCGGAGTTCAACACCCGCTTTACCCGCCAGATGCTGGTGGACACCCAGCCGGACAACTTCAACACCCTGGTGCGTCTGTCCGGCTTCTCCCACGGCACCGACGTGTGGCTGGGCAACGCCCGCGACCTGATCGTCAGCGGTACGGCCACGGTTCTGGAGACGGTGGGCTGCCGCGACGACATCATGCTGTACCTGATCTCCATGGGGCTGGATCCCAAGATGAGCTTCAAGATCATGGAGGCGGTCCGTAAGGGCAAGGTGAAGAAGGGCGGCTTCCAGGAGGGCTGGGAGGAGGCCATGCGGGAGCATCAGGTGCCCGACTGGTACATCGAGTCCCTGGCCAAGATCGGCTATCTGTTCCCCAAGGCCCACGCTGTAGCCTATGTGATGATGGCCTTCCGTATCGCCTGGTTCAAGGTGCACCGGCCCCTGGCCTTCTACGCCACCTTCTTCTCCATCCGGGCCAAGGCCTTCGACGCGGAGTACTGCTGCGCCGGTATCGACGCGGTGAAGCGGAAGATCCGGGAGATCGAGAGCAACAAGGACGCCACCGCCGTGGAGCAGGATCTGATGGTGACGCTGGAGGTGTGCTATGAGTTCTATCTCCGGGGCTTCCACTTCGAGACCATCAACATCTACGAGTCCGACGCCACCCACTTCCGCATCATCGGGGACGACGGACTGCTGCCCCCCTTCACCTCCGTCCACGGTCTGGGCGAGGCGGCGGCCATGGCCACGGTGGAGCAGCGCAAGGGCAAGGAATTCATCTCCGTGGAGGAATTTGCCCAGGTGTGCAACAAGCTCAGCAAGACCCACATCGAGCAGCTTCGTGCGCTGGGCGCCTTTGCCGGTATGGCGGAGACCAGCCAGGTGAGCCTGTTCTGACGGATCATAGACAACAGCAGCCTTCCCCAGCGGGGAAGGCTGCTGAGACTGTTAAAAAAGCTTCGCAGAATTCGCCGCCCGCTATGGCGGCGAACAATTTGAATCATTTTTTGCTGCGACATGTCCCCCAAGGGGACTTCCGTTGGGCGTGCGTGGCAAAAAATACTTTGCGCGGAGAGAGTGTTTTTTCGCCCGTTTATGGGCGGAAAAGCGCGGGTCGGAGCGATTTCTATATTTGTTAAAAAAGGCTATGCCCTTTTTTAACAAGCTGAGAGAAAACCGGCTCATCCGAGCCGGTTTTCTCTGCTATTGGGAGGGCGTCCCTCTATGGAAAAGTATGTTTTGCGATGGTTTACTTCACCTGCAGGCGGTTCTCACTGGACCAGCTGGTGATGTCCAGATTGCGGTACTGCTTGCGCAGGCGGGCCAGCTCCTCGTTGTCGCCGCCCAGCGCCGTGATGCGGTTCACCGCCGCCAGATCGCCGGCCGCCATGGGCTGCTCCTTGTGGGCGCCGCAGGCGTCGCAGATATAGGTCTTGCCGTCATAAGCAACGCTGCTGCTGCCACAGACAGCGCAGCGGATCGTCTTGGTTACCAGAGCCATAATTCAATTACCTCCTTGAGATTCCATGTATATTCGTGTGTTTCTTCGACGCGTCTCGTTCAACTGTCCCTATCATAGCACAGCCCCTTTCATTTGTAAAACGCATAATTGTACTTGCAACTATGAGAAAAAGTATGATATAATACCTACAGAAACGAGGTGGCACCATGAGCATTTCCAAATACCAGATCTTCCTGAAAACCGCCCAGTGCGGCAACTTCTCCCGGGCGGCCCGGGCCCTGAACTTCACCCAGTCCGGCGTCAGCCACGCGGTGCAGGCCCTGGAGGACGAGCTGGGCGTGACCCTGCTCAGCCGCAACCGGGGCGGCGTGGTGCTGACGGCGGATGGCCGCGCCCTGCTGCCCCAGATTGAAAAGCTCTGCGCCGCCCACCACGCCCTGATGCAGTCCGCCGCCAGTCTGAAGGGCGTGGACGCGGGCCTGGTAAAGGTGGCCACCTTCTCCAGCGTGTCCGTCCACTGGCTGCCCTCCATCCTGCAAAGCTTCGGTGAGCGCTATCCCAACATCGAGTTTGAGGTGGTCACCGGCGATTTCTACGACCAGATCGAAGAGTGGATCCTCCGGGGCACGGTGGACTGCGGCTTCCTGCGCCTGCCGTCGGTGAAGCACCTGCAGACCTACCCCCTGCACCGGGAGCTGCTGCAGGTCATCGTCCCCTGCGGCCACCCGCTGGAGCACGCTGATCCCTTCCCGCTGGGCGCCCTGGCGTCGGAGCCCTTCATCCAACTGGAGGAGGGCGAGGACTACGAGATCGTGGCGGCCTTCGACAAGATGGGCATCCGCCCCAACGTAAAATACACCGCCCGCGAGGACCGCACCATCCTCTCCATGGTGTCCAAGGGGCTGGGCATCAGCCTATTGCCGGAACTGATGGTGCGCCATAGCCCCTACCCCGTCACCGCCTGTCCCCCGCCCATGACCTTCCACCGTGATATCGGCATCGGTGTCAAGGATGAAAAGGCCCTGTCCGCCTCCACCCGCCGCTTTGTGGACTACGTCCGGGCCTGGGTGGCGGAAAACGGCGACCAATAATTGGGAAAATTCCCTCTTGCATTTCCTCGCGCGGTGTGCTATATTGAATTTGTGAATTGAATAACAGGACGGCGTGCCGGTCTTTCCGGCAGCGGAATGGGGTGAGATGCCCCGCGAGAAGGTCACTGTGATGCCCCCGTGTCAAAGCGGCGGGATAAGTCAGATACGCCATGCGCCGCCCCTGGGCTTTCGCCATTCCCGAAGCCGAAGCGAAAAGTGTGTATCGACGCACGGTCTGCTTTGGCCGTGCGTTTCTTTTTTGCGCATGGCCACAGGAATGGCCGTGCGCTTTTCCTTTTGCAAGCCGAACGCGGCGAAGAGCCGCTGCTTTCCCATAGAACGGCGGACGGGGTTTGCCGGCCCCGTCCGCCCATCCTCATTTTGCGGCAAAGCCGCCAAAGGAGTCTCCCCTCCCCTACAGCCGTCTACCGAAGCTGCCGCTCCCAGCAGCGCCCTTTCGATACAGAGAAAAATCACAAAAGAGAAAGGAAGATCCCAACATGAAGAAACGAATTGCAGCCCTTCTGCTGGTGCTGGTGATGGCGGTATCCCTGCCGCCCGTCACCGCCTTCGCCGTGGATGACGCACAGGACTACGAGCTGCGGGTGCTGACCTTTGAGGATGCCGACTACAAGGGCGGCACCAACTTCGCAGGCGGCAATGACTGGAGCAGCCTGATCGACGAGCCCCAGTACGGCGGCGATATGCTGTATCCCGATGGCTCCGGTACCACCGAAGAGAGCGAGGCTTACACCTGGTACGACGCCGGCAACACGGAGTTGAAGCACACCCTGCCCAAGAGCTGGGACAACTACTGCTACTGGGGCGGCGGCCACGCCATCTCCCACTACGTCTCCAGTGATTTTGCGGCGCATGGCTCCTTTATTGATCAGCTTACCGTTTACAGCAAAACCGCCAGCGCGGATGTGGCCACCACCGGCGGCGGTCACAACGGCTCCAACAACTTCGCCGTGCATTTCGGCTATAAGGACAATTCCGGCTATACGGACAGCCAGATCCTGCCCTCCTTCGCTTTTGCCGACGGCGTGGCGCGTGTCGTCGACCACATGTATGTCAACAACATCTGCTATGCCCTGAACTGCTATCTCAACGGCAACGGCCTGACGGCCAAGATTGGCCCGGATGACTGGGTAAAGCTGGTGGCTACCGGCTACGATGCTGAAGGCAATAAAACCGGAGACGCCAGCATTTACCTGTGCAACGGCCCCGATAACATCATTACGGACTGGACAAAGTTCGATCTGTCCGGTCTGGGCAAGGTTGCCAAGGTGGAATTCAACATCACCGGCTCCAGTGACAACGGCTACGGCTTCTCCCAGCCCGCCTACTTCGCTTATGACGATGTGGCCGTGCGGTTTGAAAAGACCGTGATCCCTGCCGAGAGCGTCACGCTGGACAAGAACACCCTGACCCTGAAGCCCGGTGAGACCGGTACCCTGACCGCTGCGGTCACGCCGGAGAATACCTCCGACAAGCCCGTTGTCTGGGCCTCCTCCGACGAGACGGTCGCCACCGTTGAGAACGGCACCGTCACCGCATTGAAACCCGGTACCGCCACCATCACCGCCGCCTGCGGCGATGCTCAGGCGACCTGCACCGTCACCGTGGCCTGCCAGCACGTCAGCGGCGATCCCGTTAAGGAAAACATCACTCCTCCCACCTGCACCGCCGATGGCTCCCACGACGAAGTGATCTACTGCACCATCTGCAAGACGGAGATCAGCCGCAAGACCGTCACCGGCAAGGCCACCGGCCACGATTGGGACAACGGCAAGTGCAAGACCTGCAGCGCTGTCTGTGATCACAAGTGGGACGATGGCAAGGTCACCGCTCTGCCCACCACCGCCAAGGAGGGCGAAAAGGCTTTCACCTGCACCGTGTGCGGTGCCACCAAGACCGAGGCTATCGCCAAGCTGCCCAACCGGCCCGCTCCCAAGCCCGGCACTGCAGCCGCCACGCCTGTCCAGTCCGGCAAGACCGGCGATGCCGGCATCGCCCTGTACGCGGGCATGAGCCTGCTGTCCCTCACCGGCGGGGCATGGATCGTCGGCAAGAAGCGCAGTGGCAAATAAGTAAGCTTTTCTTCTACCCCCTTTCATAGCGCAGCAGCGGAGACGTCCAGCGTCTCCGCTGCTGCCATTTTACACGGTGACCGGGCATAGGGACTTCCCGTGGGCGCATAGCCTTAGCAAGGAAAGGAGGGGAATGTCATGCTGAACGCGGCGCTGCTGCTGTTGTGCCAAAGCATGTTCTGGTCGCTGCACCTGGCCGGCAGCAGCGGCTCCTTCCCCCGCCCGCTGTCGGCGGAGGAAGAAAAGGAGTATCTGGAAAGATGCGCCCAGGGCGACCTGGACGCCCGCAACGTGCTGGTGGAGCGGAACCTGCGCCTTGTGGCGCATATCATCAAAAAATACTACACCCAGGCCGAGGAGCAGGAGGATCTGATCTCCATCGGCACCATCGGCCTCATCAAGGCGGTGAACACCTTCCGCCCCGACAAGGGCATCCGCCTGGCCACCTATGCAAGCAGATGTATTGAAAATGCTATACTAACGCAACGGAACAAACGGCGGTTCATGTAGAAAACCATGTACCTTTTGGGCCAAAATGGTCTATGTTCTACCACCTGAAAGTCC